>CAZYPX010000001.1:0-76265 GCA_964649675.1 uncultured Rhodospirillaceae bacterium
GCCGCCTCGGTGCTGGCAACTTTCCGCACCGTGGCAGGGGAAAGTTTCACCCGCGCCCTGACGCTGGCGCAGGATATGTCCGCCGTTTTTGGGAAGGATCTGACGGCCGCGACGCTCGCTTTGGGCAAAGCCCTCGAAAACCCTATCGAGGGGCTTGGCGCTCTGAGGAAGGTTGGGGCCGAGTTTTCCGCCACCGAGATGGAAATGCTCCAGAGCATGGTGGAGACGGGCAAAACCGCCGAGGCGCAGAAGATCATCCTCGACAAACTGGCAGGATCCTTGGCGGGATCCGGTGCTGCCGAAGCGACGGGCTTGACCGGCGCAGCGCATCAGGTGTCGGTGTCCTGGAAGAACATGCTGGAAGCCATAGGCGAAACGTCTGCCGTTGCGGGCACGGCACAGGTATCGCTGGAAGCTTTGGCGGGAATGTTCCGGTCGCTTACCAGCCTGTTCAAGGACGAACCGCTTGCCGAGCAGCTGGCCAAGGCAAAGGCAGAACTTCTGGAGCAGCAGCAGGTTCTGGAACGCCTGAACAATTTCAAGCCGACTGTCATGATCGACATGCCCGCTTTGCTTGCGAAGCAAAAAGGCAAAATCGCCGAGTTGCGTGACGAGGTCGACAAACTGACGCAAGCCACGCAGCGGCAGCAGGAACAGGAAGCAGCTGATAAAACGAAGGCTTTGGCGGGCCAAGAAGCTGCCGCCAAAGAAAACCGCGCCGAGATTTTGGCCTCGCAGCGCAAAAAGCTGGATGAAGCACTGGACAGGCTGGTCTCCGATCCTGCCGAGAAGATCGCCAAGATCAACAGTGAACTGGAGAAAACCAAACAGCGCCTTGAAGCCCTGCGCGAAAAGGACGGCAGCAACAGCGCGAATGTCGATGCCGCCATCAAACAAGCCGAAGCAATTGCCCGCCGCCAAACCGAAGCCGTTCAAAAACCGATCAACGATACGGCGCAAAAAGCCGCTGAGGCTAACCAGAAAGTTATAAGCGACCTCCAGCGCCAGTTGCTGGGTCTTGGAAATGCGCGGCAGGCGTTCATCGATCAAGCCGTCAGCCGCTTGTCCGAAAAAGCAGACGACGCAGAGAAATCCAAAACGCGCGATCTTGCCGGGCAACTGTTCGATCAAAAGGCATTTGCCGATGCCGAAAAGATCATCACTGATCTCGGAAAGCAAATGGACAAGCTCAGCGACAAGCGCAAAGCTTTCGTTCAGGACGCGCTGGGCCGTTTACCTGAAACGGCAACGCAGGAACAAATCGACAGGACAAAGCAACTTGCCGAAGCGCTTTACGATCAGGGCGAGGCTTTCGCCAAACTCGACAAGCTGAAACAGGAAGGCAAGCAACTCACCGACAGCACGGCCACTGCGACGGAAGCTTATACCGAAAAAGTCGCGCGTCTGAACGAGATGCTCGCCGCTGGTGCCATCACGCAGGAAGTCTACAACCGAGGCAAAGCCAAGGCGACTGATACGCTGCTTGAAAACAGCAAGGATCCTTTATCAGGAGCCATCCGCGCCATCCACAAATATCGGGAAGAATCAGAAGACGCGGCATCCGCCGTTGAGAAAGCCTTCACGGAGGCGATGAAAGCCACCGAGGACGCCATTGTCGGCATGGTAACAACCGGCGAGTTTAGCCTCAACAAGCTTAACGAACTTGCCAACAGCGTCGTGGAAGACATCACGCGCATGATGGTGAAAAAATCCGTTTCAGGGATTTTCGACTGGATCGGCGGTGCGATGGGAGGGGGAGACAGCGGAGGTGGTGGCGGTGGCTTCCTCGACGATATCTTTGGAGCCATTTTCCACGAGGGGGGCAAAGCTGGCGATCCCGCTTCTGCGCGGCAACTGCCTGCCTACGTCTTTGCGAGTGCGCCGCGTTACCACTCTGGCGGCATTGCAGGTCTTCAGCCGGGAGAAATCCCCGCAATCCTGCAACGAGGCGAAGTTGTCTTGCCGAAGAACAGCCACGCAACCGCGCCTGTAACGGTCGTCATGAACATCTCAACGCAGGATGCCAACAGTTTCCGTGCAAGTCAGGCACAGGTTGCTGCGGAAGCAGCACGGGGAATACAACGTGCGCGGAGAAATCTATAGTTGTTTTGACATGAGAGAAGCTTCGCCATTCGCCGTCACTACATAATCTATTTCACTCCACCCATGTGTTTGATAGAGGGGGCGGGATTCTTCGGTGACAAGATATAGCTGTTGAAAGCCCAATCGGCACGCTTCAGTCTCAAGCTTTGCGATCAGACGTGAAGCTATTCCCTTCTTTCGGTGAAAAGGATGCACAAAAAGGGACGCTAACCATGGCGATAAATCTGGACGGCCATCAAAATCAGACTGCCAAAGACTGATCATGCCCGCAGGCTTATTTGAAACCAAAGCGACGAGAGTCATGGGAAGGCTCTCTTTATTTGCCCCTTCAGAAAACAAAGCGATCGCTCTCTCTAGCGAGCCGCCGGATTGGCATCCCCACTGGCCAAAAGCCCAGCTTGCGCACGTTTCGATCAAGCCAGTGTGGTCGGCAAGGTAATCAATAATGATTGTTGGTTCTTCCATGTTCTTGCTCCTGCAACTTTGATAACACAGCACGGAAATAGAAAACATGACCTTTCACGAAATCCGCTTTCCGGACGACATCGCCTATGGCGCAACCGGTGGGCCGGAATATCTGACGACCGTTGTTGCAACGGCCTCCGGCTTTGAGCAGCGGAACGTGAACTGGGCGGCGGCGCGTGGGCGGTGGAATGTGGCTTCGGGGTTGAAGAACCAAACGCAGCTTAATTCGCTGATCGCATTCTTTCGCGCGCGCAAAGGTCGTGCTTACGGGTTTCGGTTCAAGGACTGGACGGATTACAAGGCTTTTGCTCAGCCGCTTGGCATAGGTGATGGGACAAACAAAAACTTTCAGCTCGTTAAAAGCTATGCTTCTGGAACAGCTGGAGAAATCCGCACGATCACGAAGCCCGTGCAAGGAACGGTTAAGCCATATCTCGCCGGGGTACAACAAACCTCCGGCTGGTCGGTCAACACGACAAATGGCGTCCTGACTTTTGTCACTGCACCTGCACAGGGCGTTGCTGTGACTGCCGATTTCGAATTCGATGTACCGGTGCGCTTTGACACCGACAGCATGGCCGTGACGATTGAGCAGATCGACCTGCACCAATGGTCGGACATACCGATTGTCGAGATACGAGTTTGAGATTACGGCAATATGAGCTAGAAAAGCTCAGAAGGCTTTCTTTTTTGGTATTCATGCCCCGTTCAGGACTCGAAAAACTGTTCACCAAGCGCAGAATAAAGAAACTGCTGGCCTTGATTGCTGCATTAATTCTCGTTGCGATGGGCTACACGGAAATTCCAGTTGAACAACCCGATCTGATAGGTGTGGCATCCGTTATTGATGGCGACACCATAGAAATACACGGCAAACACGTCCGTTTTTTCGGAATGGATGCGCCAGAAAGCCAGCAGACATGCAAAAGAGATGACAAGGAATATCTGTGCGGTAAAGAGGCCTCTATCGCGCTGGCTGATCAAATCGGACGACAGACTGTCAGATGCGACAAGCAGGATACAGACAAATATGACCGACCTGTTGCCATCTGCTATGTAGGTGAGAAGGAATTGAATCGTTGGATGGTTGCCAACGGGCATGCGCTGGCTTACCGCCACTATTCTGATCGCTATGTTTCAGAGGAACGACAGGCGAAGAAGGCACGCCTTGGTATCTGGGCTGGTGCGTTTCAAGCACCGTGGGACTTTCGTCATGCGCAGTGGGAAACTGAAAGACGCAATCAAACATCCAAGAGGCAAAATAGTCCCTGACAAGAACAAGCTGCGCTGCAGCTCGTTCCCGCCAGTTCCGTTTATGAGCGATTGTCCAGTTGTGGACGCACGGCTCTAAGGCCAGCCAGATTTATTGTGTAAGGCTGCCCGTCTTTCGATGAAATAAGCCGCCTGTTCTTAAGCTTCGTAAAAACAGCCAACGTGCAGTCGACGAGGATATATCCTTCACGGGTATAGCATTCGACAGCGACAATGCGGCCACGTTCGTTGCGATAGTGGACAATACGGCCACCTTTGGCGAGGACGTGAAGCGTCCTCTGTTCCAGTTTGGATACGTTCATGTTGAAGATCCTGATGCAGTAATCAATTACACAAGGCGGGCAAACATCCGCGATGCCCGCCGAAATCTCGTACAGGTTGATAACCGGAACCCTTGGAAGGCTCTCGGTTACCCGATTACTGCAATCTCCAACATCCAGCCTCGATAAGACGGTTTAGACCTGCAAACGCAGGCATTTGCTTGAGTACCAAACACCTCGTTAGGCGTCAACATCATGAAATCCGCTACATCCCAACTTGCAGCGCACCTTGCGGGTGAGACGACCACGCTTGCGACCTGCTGGAAGGTCACGCGCCGCGATGGGGAAGTGTTCGGGTTTACGGATCATGATAATGATCTCTCGGTCGATGGGCAGATGTATGAGGCGCGAACGGGTTACACCCGATCTGCCGTTCATGCGATTGCCGATTTGTCGGTTGACAATCTCGACATTGAAAGCGCACTCGACAGCGAAACGCTGAACGCCGCCGATTTGCGCGCGGGCGTGTGGGATGGGGCCGAAGTTGAAATCTTCCTCGTTAACTGGGCGGCGCTTGCTCAAGGCAAGATCATCCTCAAGCGCGGCACCATCGGGCAAGTTGATCTGAAGGACACGGTGTTTAAGGCCGAACTTCGTGGCCTGACACAGGCGTTGTCGCAACAGATTGTCGAACTTTACACGCCGGACTGCCGCGCTGATCTCGGCGATAGCCGATGCAAGGTAGAGATTGCCGCGCTGACAGTGGCAGGCAGCGTTACCGCTGTAACGGATCGCTATGGCTTCACCGATACCTCACGCACTGAAGCCGATGGCTATTGGAACGGCGGGCTTGTGACGTGGACGAGCGGCGCAAACGCTGGGCGTAAAATGGAAGTCGGCACGTTCGCGGCTGGCGCGTTTTCTCTCTTTCTGCCCATGCCCTCCGAAATAGCCGTGGGTGACACGTACTCCGTTTATCCCGGATGCGACAAAACGTTCTCAACCTGCAAATCACGCTTCAACAATGTTCTGAACTTTCGCGGCGAGCCTCACGTCCCAGGCAGCGACAAAGTTCTGACTTACCCGGATCACAAATGACGATTACGCGCGAAGATGCGGTGGCCGAAGCCCGTGCGTGGCTAGGTACGCCTTTCAAACACCAAGGCTGCCTGAAAGGCGTGGCTTGTGATTGCATCGGCCTCGCCAAAGGCGTCGGACTTGCGTTGAGCCTAGTGGACTACGATCCAAACACGCCAGAAGCTTTGGCTTATGCCAATTCCTCCATGCTGCCGGACAGCAAGCGCATGCGCGAAGCATTGGGCAAATGGCTTGTACCAATCCCTGTACCCGAAGCGACCTTGGCAGACCTTCTGTTCATGGCATGGGGCCGTGAGCCGCAACATGTTGCACTGATCACGGATAAAGGCATCATTCACAGCTATTCCGGCGTCGGGAAAGTTGTCGAGCACAGCCTCGATGAACGTTGGCAGCGGCGTGTCACGGCGGCGTACCGCTACCCGTACTTCGTTGGGCGTGACTGATGGCCATTCTCGCTCTTGGTCTCGCTGGCGCTGGTCTGACCTCCGCTATGGGCATCGGCGCGTCCATCGGTTGGATGGGCGGCGTTATGCTCGGCAACCTGCTGTTTGGCGGCGGAGGCAAAAAACAGACAGTCGAAGGGCCACGGCTGGACGACCTTTCGGTTCAGACTTCGACATACGGAGTCGCGGTGCCGCTTGTTTACGGCACTATGCGAGTTTCGGGTAATGTGATCTGGTCGACCGATCTTAAAGAAACGCGCCATGAAGAGCATCATGGCGGTGGCGGCAAAGGAGGTGGCGGAGGTGGTGGGAGTACCACGGTCAGTTACACGTATTCGGTCTCGTTTGCCGTGGGGCTTTGCGCGGGGCCTGTATCAACTGTACGGCGGATATGGGCCGACACAAAGCTGATTTACGATGCAACGGCTTCGAACACGCAGTCGATGCAGAAGTATCCGGGCGTGGTGCGCATTCATACAGGCGCGGAAGATCAACAGCCGGACAGCACGATAGAAATGCACGAGGGCGTCGGCGATGTCCCCGCCTATCGAGGGCTTTGTTATCTCGTGTTCACGGATTTGCAGCTGGCGGATTTTGCCAACCGCATTCCGAACGTCAGCGCCGAAGTCGTGGCATTCGGCGGCGCAGCCTGTGATGCTGTAATTCTGCCTCCTGTTCCAAACATGTTCCGCGATGGCGGCGTGATCGATCCGGCGCGAGGAACGCTGGTGTGTGTCAATGCCATCAACATTTTCAAGTACGACTTGATTGGCAATCGCTTGCTTCTGAATGCATCGCTTGGAGAAAACGATGTCTACGGTGACCTCGCGGGGCTAGACAGCCAAGGCTATTATTATCACGCCACCGACGCTTACGGTGTTGGGATGCATCTTGCCAAGCGGCACCCGGAGTCTTTGGCTCTGGTCGCAAAAACCAAAACGCGTGTTCCGTTTAGCCCCAGCGGATTTGTGCGCGGGGATAAAATCTTCGCCTTCTATTCACGGCGAGTGTACGACCTCGACTTTGGAGAAATTGTCGATCTTTCAGAAGTCTTCCCCGGTTATTCCAGTCCCGGTGCTCCCATGTGTCAGGATTCTGGCGGTACCTACTGGCAGGCTGGCGGCGACAGGATACGCAGCACAGACGCTGAATGGGACATAACGGCGTGGACAAACGGGCAAAGGCCGGATGCCTTGTTCTGGGACGATTACACAGGGCATTTGTTCTTTAAGAACAACCTGTTGAAGCGAATTGTCAAATGGCACCCCAGCAGCGGGTATGCCGGTCATGTCGATAACGTGGCCTTGGGCGCAGGGTTCAGCCTCCAGTCTGACTATGCCCTTCCACAGAGTGGCCGCTTTTGGTCGGCAGGAGATGCAGCAGCCACGCTGGTCGATCTGGTCAGCATGCGAATTGAAAAATCCATCAACCTCTTGCCGTATCTGCCGACCAATGCAACCCACTTCGGCGGCTGCTATGAGAAGTTCACCCACTCGGTCGTTATTATGACCGATGCGGGGGAGATCAAATACCCGCTAGAACGTTATGGCTCGGATCAGGCGGC
The DNA here is from genome assembly GCA_964649675.1 of uncultured Rhodospirillaceae bacterium. GTDB lineage: Bacteria > Pseudomonadota > Alphaproteobacteria > UBA9219 > UBA9219 > CAZVCG01. Next base: position 7,206 of record CAZYPX010000001.1, read on the forward strand.
GCTATCGGACGTGTTGGAAGACATCTGCCTAAAAGCAGGACTGAAGCAAACGGACATCCTGACGAACGAAGTCAGCCAGTCCTTGCGCGGTTACGTTGTCACAAACCGCATGGCGGCGCGGGAAGCGCTGGAGCCGCTGCTTGGCTCGTTTTTTGTCGATGCGGTGGAAACGGACGGCGTGTTGCGCTTTGTCCCGCGCGGTGGCGCATCCATAGCAAGTGTTTCGTATGACGATCTCGGCGCGGTGGAAGGCTCGAACCGTGATGAGCCGATCCGTGTCACTGAAACGCGCAAGCAAGACGTTGAACTTCCGCAGCGCATTGACCTGACGCACTCGGATCCTGAAAGGGATTTTCAGAATAACACGCAGCACGCTGCGCGGATCACAGGTATCACACCGACGCTGAACAAAGAAAGCATTCAGCTTGCTATGAACCTGACGGCAACCGAGGCCGCGCAGGTTGCCGACAAAACACTTCGCAATGCGTGGATCGAGCGCAACTCCTACACCTTCGACCTGCCGCCGAAATGGTTGAGGCTTGATCCGGCGGATGTGATCGCTGTCAATTTGCAGGACGCAACGCTGAAGCTACGCCTCAATCAGGTCGACTTCGGCGGCAACAACATCGTGGCTTGTAAGGCTGTGGCCGAGGATGAGATTTCTTACATGTCGAATGCAACAGGCACAGGCGTAGCAATTCCTTCCGTTCCTATTGGCATCGCCGTACCCGCAGCGTTGTTCCTGATGGACTTGCCGATGCTCAGGGTTGAGGACGATTGCCTCGGCCTCTACTATGCCTTTGGGTTGCGTGACGCCAGCAGTGCTTCTTTATACAGATCGCCGGATGAACTCGCGTGGAGCATTATCGGCATCGGTACAAACGGCCCCGCCTTTGGCTGGGCGGCAAACGTTCTGTGCGATACGCCAAGGCCGTGGACATGGGACGAAGATAACAAGGTTCAAATTGCCCTGTCGCATGGCTCATTGGACAGCAAAACGATGCTTGAGGTTCTGAACTGGGGCAACGCAGCGCTATTGGGCAGTGAGATCATCCAGTGGCGCAACGCGACCTTGCTGTCGGAAGGGCTTTATGAACTCTCCGGCCTGTTGCGCGGTCGGCGCGGGACAGAATGGGCTACGGCCTCGCATAGTGTGGGTGAAAAGTTCGTGGTTTTGGCAAACGAAGGCTTATACCGGACACCCTTGCCTTCAACCGAGATCGGCAAGACTTCCTATTACAAAGCTATGGTTTCCGGTGGGAATTGGGACGATGCGCCGGATTTCCCGCATACGTTCAACGCCGCCAGCCTGCGCTGCTTCTCGCCCGTAAAGATAAAGGGGACGCGCAACGGCTCCGGCGATCTCACGATCACATGGCTGCGCCGCCCGCGCTGGTACGGCGAGTGGCTGGACAGTGTCGATGTGCCTTTGTTCGAGGACAGCGAGGCGTATGAGATCGATATCCTGAATGGAACGCAAGTGGTGCGAACGATGACATCATCAACGCCAACTGTCGATTACCTCGCTACGCAGCAAGGCGAGGACTTCGGTGCTGCGCAATCCGCCATCACCATCGCCGTCTATCAGCTTAACCCCATTGTCGGACGCGGTTACGCCGGAAAGGCCATCGTATGACGCAATCTCCTAATCTTTTGATTGAACACATAGCTGCCTCGCAGGCACAGAAAGAGGTTACGGCCAACGCGGCCTTCGATGCGCTGGACAAGGCACTGTGCCAGTTAACGACAGTCGCCTTAGCCGATGCAAGCCTGTCCCTTACAGATACGCAGCTGCTGGGCAGCGCTTATCTCCGCTTCACAGGCACTTTGACAGCTGCGCGGACAATCACCGTTCCGGCGCGCGCCAAGCCGTTCATAGTGGAGAATGCAACGACAGGTGGCTATGCGCTGAACGTCAAAACATCGATCGGCACGACAATCATCTTCAACAGCGGCGAGCGGAAGTTCTTATACGGTGACGGGTCTGACCTGAAAGTCGTCGCCGAATCCGGCCAATACGCTCCTTATGATGTTGGTGGTTGCTATGCCGGAAAGCCAACGGCAAGCGCAGTCATTCTTCGTTACCCTTTGCCACGCGCCATTCGTTTCCCCGCGAATATGGTAGGAAGTAAGGGCACAGCCGGAACGGCGGCTACAGCAGCCGTGTCGTTCCTTATCCGCAAAAACGGCGCGCAGTTCGCCACGATGGATTTTGCCATCGGGGCCAGTTCTGCAACCTTTATAGCCGCAACAGCTACTGATTTTGCAGCTGGCGACGTCCTGACGCTTGTTGCTCCCGCCACCCCCGACGACACGCTGGCCGACATCGGCTTCGCGCTGGCGGGTGTTCGCCTATAACAACGAGGTTTTCATGGCTCTACGCTTTATCGATGGCTTTGACCATTACAACACGACCGCGCAGTTTTCGTTGAAATACAACGAGGCTGTAGGAAGCACTGGCTACCCTTGCGTTGAACCCGGACGCAGGGCCGGAAGTAACTCCGTGCGGCTTTACGCCCAGTCCAGCTATCTCAACAAAACGCTGGACGATCAGTCGACGTGGATTGTCGGTGCGGCGGTCAAGATCGGCGTAATGCCCAGCAGCAATGGCGCAATCTTTCAATTCCGCGACAACACGGGCAACAATCAGGCCTGTGTCTGCATCACGCCTTCCGGCAACGTAGCCCTTGTGCGCGGATCATCCAGCGGCACCGTGCTGGCGACATCGACGAATGCTATTCTGGCTAACTCCTGGAACTTCATCGAAACCAAACTGACCATTGCCGATAGCGGCGGCACGTTTGAAGCCCGCGTTAATGGCGATGTCTGGGTTACTTACACGGGGGATACAAAATACTCATCCACCCTTAACACAGCCAATTCCCTGCGTCTGAGCGGCCTGCCTTCTGCTGTTCATGCATGGTACGACGATCTGTATATCTGCGATGGCACCGGCTCAACCAACAACACCTTCCTCGGCGACGCGCGTGTGGACACGATCCTGCCGAACGGCGTGGGGGCATCAGCGCAATTCTCGCCAACGGGCAGCGCCAATAACTGGGAGAACGTTGACGATCCGTCGCCCGATGATGAGGCCACTTACAACGCCAGCAACACCGCCGGAAATATCGACAGCTTCGCGTTCGCTGATATCTCCAGCCTTGGCGCAACCGTGTTCGGGATTCAGGAAAACATGCTCTCCCGCAAGGATGATGCTGGATCGCGCATCCTGCGTGGCATCACGCGCATCGGCGCAACCAACTACGAAGGCTTGGATATCACGTTGACGGACTCCTACGTCTACCAGCGCCAGATCTGGGAGAAGAACCCGGCAACCGCCGCCAACTGGAGCGAGGCCGATATCAACGCCGCTGAGTTTGGCTACAAGGTTCAAACGTAAGAAGAGATCGACATGCTCCGAATTACCCAAACCGCGACGGAAGTCATCCGCCGTCCTACGACTGCGTCCCTGCGCACCTCGCATGTTACAGCCGAGGTTGTGTCACGTCCCGTAACGCGGCATGCTCGAACCACCCACGTCACCGTTGAAATCCTGCGCATGAACGCCGCACCGGCAACAAACGATCAGCAACCAATGGTCATCATCGTCGCTGGATAAAGCCCATGACTCACCCCCAATCACAACCTGCGCCCTTAGCGCCGGGACAGGAGAACTTTGCCATGAGTCCCAATGAGCAAATCGAGTACTTCCGCAGTATCGGACGGCTAGAGGCGCAAGTTTCAGCGTTGGTCAGCGCTGTGGCCGAACTCAAAACCAAAATGGATGGCATCGACGCGCGGCTCGATCAGCTCGACCGTTTGGCCAATCGATGGAAAGGCGGCTTCGCCGTGATCCTCAGCCTCGGCGCGCTGGCTGGTTTCGTCCTCGACAACCTGTTCCGGTGGTGGACTGCCAAGGGCCAGTGAACACAGCCGGAACCGATCACATGATAATCAAAACGGGCCAATAATCGCCATCAGATAACCCCTTATCTCCTTGATAATCAAGGCGGAAAGAGCGTGAATGATGGTGTGTTAAGGCAAGAATTATGGAGGCTACTATGAGCAGCAAATTGAATTACCGCGCCATCATTGACGACGTCCAATCCGAGAAATGCAGTGATGAAGAATTGGCAAACCTTCTCGAAATTTTTGAATACGCCGTCAAGAGCATGGCTACGACCCTGGCCTGCAAGGCATGGTTTGATCTGAATGATTTCGCCACCGCAAAAAAGCGGGGCGTCGATGGCTTTATGCTCGTGCTTGATAAATATCCCCATGCACAGGCCAACCAATGGAAAGGCACCTTTGAGAAGGCAGGCAGGACGGTGAAGGTTTTTTGCACGCTGGAGAAAGATCAGTCTTGAGGGATATCCCAATCGGCCATGCGGTGCTCCCCGGTCTGATAAAACTGACGCACCAATTTGATGCATTCGAGAAAGTCCACATTTTCTTCCGCAAGCCTGTTCGCTGCATTCCAGTCAACATCCATGCGCTCCCGTGAGGGGATTAGGATTTCGCTATCCGCAGGGCTCTCCACGTCAAGCTTGATAACGCCAATGCCATGCAGCCCAGCCAGCATGCGTAATTCCTTTTCTGCACCCTGAATTTCGGCAGCAACAAGATAACCAAAGTTTGACCACGAAGAGTTGCTGACAGCCTGAAAATAAGCCTCGCGCACATTCGAACGATTGATCAGCTTTTTTACTTCAAAAGACCACAGCTTGGTTTTGCGATCAGCGATTTGCTTCACGCAATCCTTGATTTCTTGATGCCACTCCCGGCTGAGGTCTTCCAAACCAACAAGATCAGGGTAAAGCCAGCGATTGCCTCCGGCACCATGATTGTTGTGCGCGCGTTTTTCGTTAATGCGCTTGCTAAAGACATTCAGTTCGCGCCATAGGAACTCACTGAGCATGGGATAAAGATCATGCTCGGTATATTTCAGAGATGCATCAGCGACAACCTGACGTGTGTTTTCTACCGCCGCCGCCTCGGCTTCATCGGACTTGGTGCTGAAGTAGTATTTGCGCGGCCGACCATCGGTTGTTTTCAGTTGCGGGGACCGTTTCTCCATTAGCGGACGTTGTGCACTAATCTCGGCGACCAGTTGTTGAACCAATGCGGCATCGGAATCGAGAGGGATAACCGTGGCCTTACTGCGCTGCTGTTTTTCACGGCACTCAGCCGGATAAGTCTTGAAAATCCAATCCGCGATTTGCCGCGCGGTGAATTTTTCGTCCGGATGAGACTGCAGGAATTCCAGAACAGTTTTCGACAGGTTCAGCAGCATGAGTCCTTCCTTGTTAGGACGCGATAATAAGCAATTTGCCTAAAACCACAATCAGGAAGCGCAAAGCCTGACTTTTTCAGGATTTTCAACACACAGCCACAGGAGAACGACATGACTACCCATAAAACGGGGCTGACGCCGCGCGGCATACGCAACAACAACCCAGGCAACCTCCGCAAAACGAATGACAAATGGCAAGGGCTGACGGATCCGCAGACAGACGCGGTTTTTTGCACGTTCAAAAGCCCAATTTATGGGATCCGTGCGCTAGCGCGAACGCTGATCGCCTATCAGGACGATCACAATCTTCGCACGATACGGCAGATCATAAGCCGCTGGGCACCGACCTTGGAAAACGACACGGTCGCCTATATCAAGGCTGTCGTTGAAACCACCGGATTCACGCCAGATCAAACTCTCGACATGCATACCTATAATCATCTGAAGCCGCTGGTTCAGGCGATCATCAAACACGAAAACGGTCAACAGCCCTACACAGCCACACAGATCGACAAAGCCTTGGTGCTGGCGGGTGTGGAGCCTCCGGCCAAGAACCTCCAACACACGCGCACCGTAAAGGGCGGACAGGCCGCTACGGCGGCAACCGTGGGTCTTGGTGCGCTGGAATCCATCCGTGACAGCCTCGACCCGGCACGCGACACGCTGCAAACGCTTGTTCCTTACCTCGACATCGCCAAATGGCTTCTGTTGGTAATCACGTTGCTCGGCGTTGGCGTCATGCTCTGGGCGCGGATTGACGATTACAGGAAAGGACTGCGCTGATGTGGACGCTTTTATCTGGCTGGCTAACCAGCAACGTCCTGAAACTGATCGGCTGGAGCACAGTAGCTTTATCCGTCCTCGCCGTCCTATTCGGCGCACGCCAATCCGGCAAAAACGCCGAGCGCTATGACCAACTCAAGAAAATCGTGGAGATCAAAGATGCGCAATTACGTGCAACGCTTTCTGCCCCTAGTACTCGCGCTGAGCTTGTTGAATGCCTGCGGGACGGGGATTTCTAGATCAGCCTGTGTTTGTCCTCCAATCAAGGCGTATAGCAAAGAGATTCAGGTTGCTCTAGCGGAAGAGATCAAAGCTGCTCCTTCCGGCGCTGTATTTCCTCAATTTTTAGGTGATTATGCGCTGCTACGAAATCAAATTGGTCTATGCAAATAATCCATTTGCGTTGGGTCTGTACTCGAACTTCACACGCAATCGTTTGGCACGTTCTTTAAAAGCAGCCTCTCCACCTTCTAGAATTTCACAAACTTTCCGTCGAATTTCAGGATTTTCCAACCCACCGCTGAAGTACCGAATTTTTGGAAGCTGATTTTGTTGATGCTTTCCACAAGAAGCAATGATTATCTGGTCTGCATCAGTATTAACAACAAGATTAGCATTATGAGTCACGATAATAATTTGACGACGCTTTCGCGCTGATTTAAACAGAGGAACGAGTTCATCGAAGATTGATTTTGGATCAAGGTTTTCTTCCGGTTGATCAATAATAAGAGGGCGGTCATCTTCTTTGTCTACCAGTAAATACAATGATAACAACACGATTCCGCGAGTACCTGGCGATAGCTGCTTTATATCGACCCCTTCATGTTGGATGCCATATTTTACCGTTATGTGGGCTGTCCCATATAGCCAATCCGCAACGTTGTTTGCCCAGGATCTAAAAGCTGGACGGTCACTTTTTTCAACTTGTGAATGTTCCAGAAGCCCCTGATCATATTTTTCACGGAATAAATTAAGAGCAGACACTATTTCATCAGAATTTCCTTTCTCCCATGCCACCTGAAGCTCGTTCTGAACCGCAGTTAAAAGTGCTCCCTTACCCTTAAATGGACCTGCTTTTCGCAAATCAAGAAGCGATTCTCCGCGCTCCGACCAAGATTTTATATCAGCCCGACGCTGCACAATAAAAGAAAGCTTACCAACGGTGCCTTCCTGAGCCTGAAGGTGCTTCATTAGCGGTTGGTAAAGTGCCTTTAATTGATTTTCCTCTTCTTGAATTGCTTCCAGTACAGCTCTGTACGCTTTTTTCCGTTCATCAATGATATCTTTAATTCGTCCAGAAGCTTTTTCAGCGGCTTCAATGTCGCGTTGCAGCTTAGCTTTCTCGGCCTCATCCTTGGCTATTTTTTGACTTATGCGTGCGTATTTTTTTGCGTTTTCGTTATCAACGCCAATGAGCTGCTGCAACCTAGCAAGCTCTGCGCTTAACAATTCAAACGTTTGTTCATTCAAAGGTACTCCGGTAGGAATTAGCGAGTCCACATGAGAGTTCTGAGCCGAAATCGCAGTTCCCGTAATTGATTTTACCAATAAATCAACTTTCTCGTTTTCACATTTGAGAATGGCATCGACATCTCCCGCAAATTGAAAGTGGAATTTGTTCCATTGATCCTCATCGAGAAGAGCCGCAGCATGGGTTGTATGTAGTTTTCTAAATGTTTGCGGAAACACAGAAGCCTTTATGTTCTTAATTTCTTCCTGTAAGTTTTTGAGAGCTAGTTGCCGTCTTTTCGCGGCTTCGAGTTTCGCACGTACCGAGTCAAGCGCTAATGCAACTTCTCCATGCTTTGTTGCACGCTCTTCTTTGCCTTTCCCGACAAGCGACTGTCGATCTTTCTTATCGTTTTCTATGGCTCTTTCTTTTTCTCTCAATTGTTTCTTTAGTGCTGGAAGACTATCTATTTTTTCACGTTCTGAATTAAGCTCATCCGAAAGTGCCGATAAATGTTTTTCATGGTAGTCCCGAGAGGCCTTTGCTTGCGCTGAGCGTAAATCAAGTAACTCTCGAAAACTTCCTGCACCCATTCGATCTTCTAACTTATGAGCTTGAAAGATAACCCGTTCTATCTCTTCCATTAACTTATCTGTCGGCCCTTCTGCGGTACATAAATCTTCAACAAACTGCTGTGAAAGATACTGGACACGAGGAACATCTAGTAACTCTTCGATTTCAACAAATCGAAGGCCGTTGCTTGTAGACTCTCCCGCGCCCCATACCAGAGTAGCCGTTTCGTCGGTAAATAACTCATTCGCACGATGAATAAATGATCTCTCGTTCAACTGCGATAATGCCGAATAGCCACCGACGGCAACAAGATCCGCAAGCGCTGTTTTTCCAGAGCCGCGTGCGCCGATGACCGCTATTAAACCGGAATTAAGTTGTATGCATGAGGTTTCCAGCCAAGCTGCATCGCTTACGTGAACACTTCGAATAATCTGCGAGGGCGTTCCTCCTGTCGGGCAATTCTCAGCGATGCAAACGCGTCCATCTGGTTCTATGCACGCTTGCCTAAGTGATTCAAATGTCAAATCACCCTTAATCCATGAATATCTGTTTAAAGCGGGATTTGCGACAGCAGCTTGCTCATGAGCATCGCAGCCATGTAAACATGGCTTTCTTCCATCGTACATTTCTTCGAGTTGAACGGTTGATAGCCTTCCTTTCCCCAACCAAAACTCTCTTTGTTTGGGGTTCGATGAAAATATGATGTGCGATACCCGTTCAATTTCGATTCTGGTTGCAGCAAAAGTAGCATCTTGCTGCAGTCCTGAGGTTCCATCCGAACCATTACCAGAAACCGCAACGAGAATATTTTGAAGTGCCCATTCGTTCTGCCTGAAAACACCTCTTAGTTGATCTAGGGAGATTTTAAATTGATTGGTTCCTGCTGAAAGCGCCTGCTTTTCATCCAAGGTTGCACCGCAGCACGCCCTTCCAAGCAGTATTAGATCCTCGCGTTCACATCTGTAGGTTTCTTTGCCGTATTCAAAGGAAAAGTTCTTTAAAAAACGTTTGATTTGATCGACATGATCAGGATCGTCAGGTGATACGAGAAAATGAGTGTTTATAGCTGTCCCGCGAGATGTTCCAACGATTAGCCGAAATTCAATGTTCGGAAAAATTAATCCGACATTTTTTAGACGTCCTGTTGCTTTATATTCCAACACTTTCTCGTAGTTCTTCAGGCTTAAGTAATCTGTATAGCCGAGCTAAAATAAAATGATCAAAAGAAGGAAACCAAATGGGATCCCCGCCTTCGCGGGGATGACGAGTATGGGATTCATTTCAAAATATAAAACCGTCATCCCCGCGAAGGCGGGGATCCCATTTTTTGAATCATTTTATTCTGGATCAGCTATAATGCCAAGGGCACGAATTTGAGGATCAGACGATTCAATTTGAGAAAGAAAGGAATTCCACGGATCTTCTCCATTAAATTGATCGTTTAATATTGTTTCAGGCGTATGTATGTGGGGATCCCAGCGATGCCAAACTGATCCTTCAGGATTTTTTGTAAAATCTCTCTTTGTATTTGGTTCCTCTGTTTTAGCGGCAATTTGCATAACTATCTCCCCACGATATTCTGTCGTTCCAGATTAAACTCGATAGTTCACGAGCATACTGTTAGGCAATAAAAGACCGACTCGTTTGATAAAGCCGAGTTAACCCGCTACGTTTCCGCGATATTCCACAACAGTCAGAACGGTATCGTATAAACCAACATCTTCAAGCTCGTGCTTGTTGATACCAGTGTATTCAAGGCTAGCATCCTCATAGCGTTTAAATTTGTAGACAGCATCATTCATCAATGCGCTGTTGAAAACGCCAAGGCTGACCAGTAGCTCGAAGTCTTTGACGATCAATCCCGTAACTTTTTTAAACAGGCCGGGTTCAAGCTGAGTGACAACATCTCTTAAGGCTTTCTCGCGGTAATCCGTGAGATACATAAAAACGGGAATACGCGTGGCAAACTTGATAAGCTTTTCTTGAATTTGCTTGCGAAGGCTTTTGTATTCTCTTTCTTCTTCGCTTAACTGCTTCTTTTCTTTAGCCGTCAGTTCACGCTCATTGGCTGCTTGTTTGGCCTTTTGGACAGCATCTGATTTGTTAATGATCGTTTCAATATCCTCATTGAGTGTGCGAAACCCTTCAATTCGCATTAATGCATCCATCGCGTCCTTATTTTTCATCAAGCGGTGCAGAGTGTTGTTGTCCACATTGACCAACAGAGCACTTTCCCAACGCCGTGCCAGCAGCGTGGCTGTCGTACCACTCATTGCCATATCTAATACACCGGCGGCATTGATTTGCTTCATCGAACTACCGTCGTAAGCCAGTACGGGCAGGAAGTGTATAAACTCCTCAACCTTTTTCTCGGGGTTCGCTTCATCAATGTTCAAACGGCAGCTGTAATCTGCGATCTGACGAAGCGCACGATCGGGTGCAAAATCAAAAACGTAACACTCACGCTTGATGATTTCCTGCTTGTTCGGTGATTTGCTATCAGGGTTTTTGATGACCCACGGCGTCTGTACGCGGAACGCGGCCTGAAAATATGTCTCAGGACTTGAGCAATTTCTCAACATGAGAATACCAGTCCAAGGCTTAACCGAGACACCAGTGGTTAACTTACCGCAAGAAAGTGTAATGGTCTTTGAAATTAAAGGGTTGTCCATTGCATCTTCAACAGGTGGTAATGCCGCAACACCGAGACCTGCCTCAGAACCTGCAGCAACAATAATCTTATAGTCCTGGTAAAATTTGTTCTGCCGTTGCTTAAGCAAGTTTTTCATCGCATGGCACGATGAGACAGAAGGCAAAAACCAAAAAGTATGAGAAAGCACGTTAAGCAGTCGCGCGTCTGAAAAAGGCATGGGTGGTTTTTCTGCACCAAGCTTCAAGTTATCGACAGTTGTTTCCAAGAACGCACCACGTATCAAATCCAGCCATTTCTGGACATCGCTTTCATATTTAAACTTAGCTTTTGAGCCTTCACCGTTCGCTGAAAAAAAGATGTTCAAGTCGAACTGGTTATACTCCCCGCCCATGGCGATCTCACGAATAGAATCCGGCAACTGGTAGGTTAGCATGACCAAACGTGGCAAAGACTCATAAGGGTTGTTTTCGCCCTTCCATTTTTCCTTGGCGCGCTGCTCATCAGAATATGTCCAATTATAAATCTGTTCCTCGATGAACTCACCAGCAGCAATAGCGCGGAAAGGAGTGCCTGAGAGATAAAGGTATGCCGAAGTTGTAATCGGCATATTGCTCTCGTCAAAAAATTCCAAGCCTCTACCTTCGGCATCACGTATTTCTCGCTCGTCCTCGGCTTCAAAGAGATCTTTCGCGTTCTCGCGCCACGCGCCGTAATGATATTCGTCAAAGGCTACGCAATCCCAATTTGTGGTGTGCACCCATTCATTTCTCGCCTTGATGCCACCAGCGGAATTTTTGCCCAAATAGTCTTGAAATGAGCCAAAGCAAACGATAGGCCTCTTCGGGTCAGCTTCCTCAAAAGAAAGACCGTTCCTGGAAATAAACTGCCAGCCTTTGAAATCGACGTGAGATTTAAGATCTTCCTCCCAGGCGCTCTGCACAGCGGGCTTAAAGGTCAAAACTAAAATGCGCTTCCATCCCATCTTTTTGGCAAGCTGATAGGTGGCGAATGTCTTGCCAAAACGCATTTTCGCGTTCCAAAGGAAGTGTGGCGTCTTCTTAGGATTTTCTTTCCTGAAACTTTTAAAGTAGGCAGCTGTTTTCTCTACAGCTTCCTGCTGTTCGGGTCGCATCCCAAAATCCAGCGTCCGGTTCTCCTCATTCTCAATCCCATCACGCACGGCGACGATTGACGCCTTCACGTCTTTCACGGAACACTTGAACCATTCGCCATCAGGGTTCTTGAAACCCTTCTTCTTCAAATGGCGATGAATATCGTGATCAGTGAAAGAGCTGCCGTCCTTGCGCATGGCAGATTCTTCAAGCACGATTTCGTACGGAAGTTTTCCGGGACGAAGCGTCGGGTATTGTTGTGCAACACGACTTTTAACATCCACGCTGGTAAAGCCAACTTTTAACAACCCGGCATATTGGGGGTTTGTATCACGGTAAGCATAGATTGTTGGCTTAGCCTCTGGCCTTGGCGGAAAGAAAACATCACTCATCCGTGACATCCCCTATCAAATCACTATCCATTGGACGAACCATTGATTCAATAAATGCGATGTCCTTCTTGTCCAAAGCATATTTCTTGTACAACTTCTCGTCCGTCCACTCCTTGGAAAAATCCTGCATAGGCACGAAGGTATAGACCCTACGGGTAGTATCCTGAGATGGCTTGTGCAGGAGAATTAGTAGCCGTGTAAGGCGGCATGATAGGTAGGATAACACGCTCTCAGCTTGTTTTTGGGATTCTAGCGGCCCAATACATAAATATGTTTCAGAAGAGATCGTACCCGGCTCACCAATAAAAGGGGTGCTTATGATCTTATGTGGGTAGGTATCTTTGTTGCCAGTCCCTGGAGCAGCTCGACCAGTGAAAACTTTCCATTTATCGATGTATTGGGTTCCGGATGTAATCCTTTCTCTTGGGGTGTAGCCTACGCCCCCGTTCTGATAAACTGTCACATCATTGCTACGTTTGGCTGTTTTACCCTTGAATGTAGTCTCTAAACCGAACGGCTTCCTAGAACTAACCAAACGATCAAAGCGCTTTGTTTCAGGCAGAGCGAGTGTTTGGGTTTGACCAGTCTCGACAGCGATGACTTTCTTAAGAATAGAAAGGCCTTCATTGAAACGAATAAAGACATCAGCTCCTTCTTCTCTAAGAGGCCGAACGGTTGTCGAAACCGGCCAATCCTTAAAGTGAGTGCTTACCTTACAAGGACCTGGATTGTCGCGGTCCCAAAGAAAGTAACAGACGCCTCCTTTGAGGCCGACACCGGGAAAAACATCGGAAGCACTTAGATAGTCATCAATAGAACGCAATCGGTTGTCGGAAAGCATCCCGTCTCTGAATTCATCCAGTCCCTTGCCACCAGAAAACCATCTGGAAGGAATAATCATGCTCAAATATCGCGGATTTAATTTTTTAGCTTGTTCAACAAATTTATCGTAAATGGGTGCAGCGCTAGTTCCGAAGCCAGAGTCACTCAACTGGTAGGGCGGGTTTCCTACAATGACGTCAAATCTCATGTTGAATATCCTTTCCGGCTCGTTGGTATGTATAAATTCATAGGCATGTGTTTCTAGTCCTTCTTCGCGCGAATAATTCTCTTGGCTTGCTCCACAGAACTCGCATTTTCCATTTTTCCAAGCATGTTCGGTGTGCACGTAGCGAATGTTTCCCGCCTCCCGCTTAAACGCATTTGTGACAGAATAGTCTCCGTTAGCTTTTTTCGAACAGTACACCGAACGTCGCGATAAAAGGGATGTCATCTCAGTGATGGAAATCCCGTAAAGCTGTTTTCCGTAGATATGGTCAATGCGCTTTTGCAAATCTGGAATTTCCTTTTCAAGTCCTTTCAAAAGGCGCTTCGCTATTTCTCTCAGGAACACACCAGATTTGCACACAGGGTCAAGAAAAGTCGCGTTTTTGTCCTGCCAAATCGTTTCAGGCAAAAGGTTAAGAACAAGATTTGCGACTAGGGGCGGCGTAAAAACCTCGTCGTTGCTCAAGTTGGCAAGACAGCTCAAAACATCCGGATTGTAGTTGATCTTAAGCATTGTCGCTCAACTTCAAAAAATGCATCAGCGGAAATTCTCTGACAGGCTTCGGGATGATTGCTGGTTCGTTTAAATCGGAAAAAAGAGTCATTTCGCCCATTGGCTGGTAATCCAGCAAATGAGCTAAAGAATAGTCCCGGCGCTTGATCATGCTTCCATTGACCGCAGACCATTCAGCAAAAATGATGGGTTCTTGCTTGCCACAAACCGTTTTCATAGTCAGCGCATCGCCCCACAGTATGTTTTTGCTAAAAATGAATTTGACCGACTGGCGACAGGCCTCGTTGCATTCTTTGCTATAAAGAGACGTATACCGGTCATCAAAAAGATCGAAAAGTCTCTGACGACATTGAAAGACGTTATCCTCCAGAATGTCTACGCCGTAGATTGAAGAGACTGCTAAAACAGCGTATCTTTCGTATTCGAGTTTGCTTTTCTTATAGCGGCTCTCTACGATGGCCAACTTGCGCCGCAAAACCTCGATGAGAAAATTTCCCGTTCCGCAGGCAGGTTCCAAGAAGCGGGATTCGATCCTATCGGTTTCCTGCCTAACGAGATTAAGCATCGCATTTACTTCCCTTTCAGGAGTAAACACCTCTCCGTGATCATTCACACGTTGTTTTGATTTGATTTGCAAAGCGCTAAACATTTCTTCCCTTCTTTTTGCTGCTGCGCGCCCAGGCGTCAATTTCATCCAATCGAAAGCGCCACGTGCCGCCGACTTTGAAGGCAGGAATTTCGCCTCGTGTAAGAAGGGTATAGATTGAGCGTTCCGTGACCTTGAGGTAAGCGGCGACTTCCTCAACGGTAAAGACCTCTGGCAAGCGTATCTTTTGCGACTCTGTCATAGGGCGTAAAATATTCAAAACTTTTCATTCCTGCAATCCTCCGTTTGACCCCTCCGTGCATGGCGGGGATCTTGTTGGAGGAATTGCTTCAAACGTGTCAGAAGTCCAGTTCTACGGCCCTTTCTTAAATTGGTTAATCCACCTGTTGCGCCGTCAGGAACATCGCTTTTTCGAGAGCGGCGAAAAACTGCTGGTATGGCTGCGGATCCTCGATGGCTTGAATGTTGTACTGGGCGTTGGCCCGGACGATGAGTTGGGTGGTGCCTCTGTCTCGGACGCTGACGGTCATGCGCATGGCATAGCCGTTAAGCTTAGTGCCGCTAACGGTTCCAAGCGTGGCGTCGGCCTTGTCGATCACGAAGCCTAAATCCTGCAGGGTGGCTATGACTGTGCGCAGCGTTTTTTGCTTGTCCGTCGTATCGAAGGCACGGCTTTGCATGCTGCGTAAGGCGACTTGGCTCTCGGATGTGGCCAGGGCTTGATCGCGGCTGTTCGTCTGACAGGCAGCCAGTGAAAAGGCCAGCAAGGAAAGGGCAAGCATTTTGGATAATTTGGAGGACATCGATTGTTCCTTTGACGAGTTAGATTTCATGTGCGGTTAGGAAGACGGACTGGGAAAGTTTGTCGAAGAATTCCTGATAAAGCTTCGGATCGTCCAAGGGTTCGGTTGTGGAAACCTGCCCACGGTTGTTCCAAACCACGCGCTGGAAGGTAACGCGAGCGGCTGTCTCATTGTCACCTGTTTGACGGGTAATAAGGCTCACGCGAATTTTTTGGTTTTGATCGATGGGCATGTTCACGCCGAACATGACGGCCATAAAGACGGCTCCCGCGACCTGTCCAGCCTCTGTGGCATCTCGATCCTTCGAGCCAACAACGACGCCAAGATCCGTTTCGCTTTCCTCAAGATTGAAACCAAGATCCTGCAAGACTTGTGCGCCTGCCGTCAGGAGCTTTTTTTCATCCTTGGTTTCAAAGCGGCGGGTTTGTGACTGTCTCTGTTGAAGGTTTTCCTGGCTTAGTTCCAAAGCTTCCTTTGGTACGGTCTGTGCGCAAGCGGTCATAATGAGCAAAAGAGAAAGGCAAAAAGCAGCTTTACGCATCACATCCCCCTTAGAAGCTGGAGGAACGATAAGCATAGTCGCGGACGCGGCCTGCTTCGTCGAATTTAACAATGATGGTCAAAGTCCGCTGCGTGGTACTGGATGCGCCGGCACCGCTGCTCATACCGCCGCCAAGACCGCCCAGCAACCCAGCGCCTCCCGTTGCCCCAGCACCGCCAAAAATCAGGCCAAGGCCGCCGGAGGACGTTGAATAAACCTTCTCGGTGGCCACTTTGTCATAAACCCAGCTTTCGCGTCGCTTTTCGTCAGTTGTGACCATGTTGGGCGAGCCAAGGACTTCAACCACCTCTGCCGAGGTCATGCCGTTGCGTATTTCACGCTGTGCGGCAGCGACTGTAAGCCTCTCCTTGTCTTGATTGGACACAGCCGCGCGGTGATCCTGCGCCGACGCACAGGCAACCAGAGGCAAAAATAAGCCAATTGTCAGAATTTTACGCATACAAATCTCCATAGCTGCGGGAAGCAAGCACGTGATAGCACGGTGATGTGCCAATTCCGGTCACATTGCCCCTTGGTCGCATGAGGTTTTCTGTGGCAAGGTGAGGCAAATCATTAACGAGCTAAAACCATGCGTTTTGAAAAAGCGGAAGACTTGCTTAACCTTGCCTTTGCCATGCAGTCATCTGCGGATGGTGTTGCACTGGCAGAAATAGAAGAGATGTTCGAGGTCTCGCGCCGAACAGCTATGCGAATGCGCGATGCAGTCGTTCGCGTCTATCCGCAGGCCGAGGAAACCACGGACGAGAACAGGATCAAGCGCTGGCGCATTCCGAATGCGGTGAACGGCAGACATCTCTGCCTAACCCCCGACGAACTCGCGACCCTTGATATGGCTGCCAAGGCGTTCAACGGGAAAGGCCTTGCACTACAGTCCAAGGCGCTGCGTTCGTTATGCGGAAAAATCAAAAGCTTTCAACGATGTGACATTTCACGCCGTGTCGAACCCGATCTGGAGGCGCTGATCGAAGCCGAAGGGCTTGCCGCACGTCCTGGCCCGAAGCCCAAAATCCAAGTTGAACACCTTCATTCTTTGCGCGAAGCCATTAAAGCCTGCCGCATCGTAGAGCTTCATTATCGTGGCAAAGGCAAGAAGGACGCCGAGGTCAAACGCATTTGCCCTTACGGCTTTCTTTACGGGCACCGCCACTATCTTGTTGGCGGCGCTGCTCAGAAGGATCGCGCGGGATCCTATTATCTCTTTTGCCTCTCCCAGATTGATGGCGTAACCATCACAAAGGAAAGCTTCCGGCGGGATCCGTCATTCAACCTGCAATCCTATGCTGAACAAGCTTTTGGCGTATGGATGGAAAAGCCGCAGGAAATTGTCTGGAAGTTCTCACCGCGTGCTGCTGTTGCTGCACGGGATTTTGTGTTCCACCCCAAGCAGACGATTGAGGAAAAAAAGGACGGTTCTCTGATCGTGCGCTTCAAGGCAGGAGGCATGCTTGAGATGGCATGGCATCTGTACATGTGGGGTGATCAGGTTGAAGTGATTAAGCCACATGAACTGAAGAAAATGTTAAAGAGCAGACCGTCAAAGTGGGAAGGTTTGCCCTAATGCTCAATCCATTCGATCAATACGATGGCGATGAAAATAGGCTAACGCATGCGTTGGCGATCACCCTTGAACGTAGCTCCGCCTTTCTAGAAGCATTTGTTAATCAATGTGGTGCGAAGCGTGCACTCGGCAAAAAAGTCAGGGTGGAGATACAAGTTGTCATGCACTCTGCTGATGCTTCTGAGGAAACAGCCATCCCAGATCTCTTACTTGTTGATGAGGAAGGACGGCGAGGTCTCATTTTTGAGGTTAAGGTAGGCTCTCCATTGAAATTAGAGCAACTAAAGCGCCATGAATCTCGCGCTCGTGACTATGGAATAGATGTCGCAGGTAAATACGCGATCACAGGCAGACAAATTGATGCATTGAAGATTGAACAATGGAAGCAAACTTCTATTCAGAAAGACTGGCACCACATCGCGTGGACTGCAATTTATGAGTCAGCCAACAAACTAAAAGCTAAATGCAGCTGGTCTGCTGATCTCGCTGATTACCTTGGAATTGTAGCGGCTCAGAGAGGAGATGACGATATGGATGGTAGGGTAAAATTGACAACATTTACCGGCATTCCCTTTAAAGCACCGCATAGAAAAAAAAATCAAGAAGGCATGTATGACTACGATCCAAACCAAGCAAAGCGACATCTATTGGCTTTAGTCGACTGCCTCGAAAGTGATCAAAGATTATTGACCGACCTTGGTTTTCTTAAAGGACAGAAACCACGGCGTCGCGGCAGTGTCGAGGTATCGAACGCTGTATGGGATTATCTCTCACCGTTGGGGCAAGAGGATCACCACATTAGCGGCTATCATTTTACCATCGGTATCGCCACAGATCATGCAAGTGCGATGCTGACGGTTCCGAATGCAAGTGACGAATTTAGAAAATTAAGGCGATTTGTGAAAGATAAAGGCGAAGCTGCATTTGAAAAGCTTATACATAGTTTTCTCCAGAGAATTAGAGATTTAAACCTCGACAGGTTTGGTTTTCAGCCATGCATTGTCATGAAACAGCGCCGCTATAGAACCATGCGAGAGGTTTATGCAGTCGATGGTTCTTTGACATTCGATTTAAGAACGCTTGTTGGTCGTCCTGCAGAGGGGAAAGCGCCCGCCATACATAGGCAGCCCGAATGGACATCGTTCTGTTATCAACTTCTGAAAGATAAAAATTCAAATATCCAGTTTCAGATCGGTCTTCATTTTATGTACGGTTTTACAGAGGAATTAAATCGGGCAGAAGCGGCTGAATATTTTAAAAATTCGCTGAGAGCTACAACAGTCTTTTTGCAGGAGTTAAAGTCTTAAGCCACTGCCTCTTTTTCCATTCCATTCACGTACGCAGAACGATCCGCATAAGCCTTCGCCCAACAGAGCGTGTTAACGAGGCGCATCTGATCGATTGTATTGCAGGATATCTCCAACAACCGTGGATTGGCATAAATCACGGCCAAGCATCGGGCGCGGCTGATGGCGACGTTTAGCCGGTTTCTGCTGAATAAGAATTCAATGTTGCGAGGCAATTCCTCTGCCGACGAGGTCACCATCGAAATCAGCACAACAGGCGCTTCCTGCCCTTGAAACCGGTCAACAGTGCCAACGCGCGCGCCTTCCGGCAGCGTTTTTTCCAAAAGGTCAACTTGCATATTGTAGGGCGTGACGACCAGAATATCTTCAATGCCTAGTTCGTGCTTGTCGCCAACTTCATCCACCCACGTCATACCTAACAGGCTTTCATAGGTGTGTTTGAGACGCTCGGCTTCTTCCTCGCTCTTTTGCGAACATCCTTCATGCTCGACTTCAACAAACCGCAAGCCAGCGGATATGATGGCATCCGGATCCCGATTGCCATCAGCTACAATATGCCGTCTCGCGTTATCCAGATCTGGTTGCAAACGACCATCGTACACAGCGTCTGAAATAAAGTGGCAAATCGCCGGATGCATGCGCCGCGTTGTAGCCAGGAATATCCCCTGTTCAGGCGGCACAGTCGCCGCTTCGCCAAGAAGATACTCCAGCGCAGAAAGCCCTGAGCTGCCCGGATGAATGCCTTGAATAGGCTGGGACAACTGCATCTGATCGCCAACAAGAACAATGTTCCGCGCGGACGTCCCCATAGCGACGATATTGGCAATGCTGACTTGACCAGCCTCGTCGATGAACAGGTAATCCAAAACCTGATCGAATGCCGGACGCGAAAAGAGCCAAGCTGTTCCTGCGACCAGATTATAGGCTTCGCTTTCAGCCTCTTCATTTTTCTCCGTGTTTTGGATGAAGCCCTTGCTATCTATCGCATGATCCTCGCCAGAGCATTTTTTGACCCCACGAAAATGTATGTTCTGCTCAACGGCGCGCTTTTCCACGGCGGCAAGCAAGTTATTGATTGCTTTATGAGAGTTTGAGGCAACGCCCACCCGTTTACCCTGTTTTAGCAGCTCCACAATTGCATGAGAGGATGTGTACGTCTTGCCCGTGCCCGGCGGCCCTTGGATCAGGATATGGCTGTTATCCAAACGCGCTACGGCGCTCACTGCTGCTAACGTAGGATCATCTCCCGGTTTGATAATAGGGTCGCCGTGTTGGCAACCATTGATGTGTGGCAACTCTTTACGCAAGATGCTCGTTACGGCTGGGTATTGTCCTTGATTGCCATTCGCGACGGCCTCGGCATAGCGGAGAATGGCACCGCGCAAGACTTTGTCCTCTAACGGCCCTGGCGGAATGAGCGACAGACAATCAGGCAGATCTGTCTGTTTGTTGCTAATCTTGAGAGCAATCCGTCGGGCTTTATCGTCCAGACCTACGATGGTGCCGAAACGCTTGCCCGTTAATGAGCTGATCGGGTCAGTTCCAACACCCATTTTGAAATCTTGTGCTGGAAACTCGAACTCATAGACGAGTGATCTGTCGCGGGGACTCAATTTGTAAGGCGTAATGGATTTGTCGAGTGTGCACTTGCCGATGCACTCAGCGTCTTCGACCATTTCCTCATCCGACATATCCAAGCGTGTAAACAGCGCCCACCAACCCGGCTTTGACTCACGGCGATGAAACTCAAGCAAGTGACCGACAAGCTCACGCCACGGCTTCTCGGTTTCAGGAACGCCTTCCTGCAGTTTTGCGATGAGTTGGGCTGTACGCGCCTCAGCCTCTTGTCGTGCGGCGTCCTTCTCCGGATTTTCGGGTTCGTCAGAATTAGGGGAAAACCAATCGACATCTGAGGGCCGCAACCTCAACAACCAATCACGGCACATCAAGGTCGAGCGGCAGTCGAATTCGTTGTAATCGGAGATTTCTCTCAGAATGGCATCATCGCCCAAAGCCCGCCATTTCTCGTACATGACAATGCTGTCACCGGCTGTCTTGACTTCACCCGCGCGTTTCTCGGCATAGAATGTTTCCATATTCTTAATGGAATAACGCGGCTCGGAAACGCGAACGGCCTCGCGGACGACTTTGTAAAGATCGACCAGCTTCCGGTTGCGCAGAAGGAAATCAACTTCGGCCTCGCGCGTGCCGTGGTACATGGCCAAATTCTTTAGAGCCGTCTCCTCATACGCGGCGTAGTGGTAGATGTAGGCATCTGGATAGGCCGCAAGCCGAGCCATGATGAAATCCATGACAGCCTCAAAAGCCTTTTTCTCCTCCTGGCGATCATGCGCCCAGAAAGCCTTAAACTCTGGTTCTCGCTTTTCATTTAGTAGGACGAAGCCGAACAGATATTCAAGACGCGGATTTCCGTAGTGGGGATCGCCTTCCATATCGAAGAAGAGATCGCCATCGTTAGGCCTGGGAAGACGAGCAAAACCTTTATTCGCCTGAAGAGGCAAGATTTCGCATTTGTCCTGACCATCGTCTCTCTTGGCAATTTGTAAGCGGGCTTGTTCGCGCAGGCGCGTTAAGGCATCCGGTTGCAACTTGGGAATGGCTTGATCAACTGAAAGATTGGCTAGCTCCCGCATGCTGTTGATACCGGCACGGCGTAATTTCTTGATCTGGCTGCCCTGTATATTGGCCACCATACGTAGATGTTCGCTCCGTTCCCATTCCTCTTCGCAACGAAATGCCCAACGGCACTTGCTGCACCGCGAACAAGGCTCGCCGGTGCGAGGCATATATTTCTGTTTAATGAAATCTAGAAAACGCTGCCCTGCCAACCCTTGATAGTACTGGAAATCAGAAACGCGCAGTGTGACCTTGCTCTTATTGCCGAGCACGACATGCAGATCACGCGGGTAAAGCCCTTGTTCTTCGGCCAGAAGATCCGAATACACATAAAGCTGGACGACATATTCCGGCTTTGCGTGCAAGGCGAGCTTCGTATCTGCAACTTCATAACTAAAATTGCCAAGTTTCGATGGCTTTTCCGTACGCAAGAGAAAATCGGCAAAGCCGTTCCATGGATCCCTGAGAAAGGCAGCCTGATAGATTACATCGACTCCGGATGCCAAAGCTTCCTTCGTCAGGGCAACCCTGCGGGTTGTCGACGTATCCTGCGGGATTTCAGCAATAGAACAACCCAACTGCCGCAAATGCTCCAAATAGTCGTATTCATGCTGCAGCCCTTTTTGTTTCAGAAGTTCAGAGCTTTCATCGGTTTCCTTGGGCAAATCGGCTGGCGAGAAAACCTGTTGCACATCGAATAGCGTGGCACACGGACATTCCAGATACGTCACCAGATCGGAGGGAGAAAGCAACAGCCTGTTCTGTTCATCGCGGCGCATTCTAAATTATCCTTATTGGAAGCGTTTAATAAGATACGACAACATGCTACCAGACAAGGGGCGTTGTAAATAATGCACACGCCAGTTTTGGTCACATAGGATTTACGTTCGTGTTTAATGAATTGCCCCAAACCTTTTCCGCGCATCCTTAACAGCCTTTTTGACCATGGCTGGAGACGTTCCACCATAACTTTTTCGGCTTTTCGCGGCGGTTTCCGGCGAAAGAATAGTGAAAATCGCTGGAGTTATCCGTGGTTCAGCCTTCTGTATTTCATCAAGCTTGAGTTGATCGAGCAGACATCCTTTCTCCTCTGCCATTCTCACGATATTTCCGGTCACGTGATGCGCTTGCCTGAATGGAAGACCAAGTTCTCGCACAAGCCAATCGGCCAAATCAGTGGCCGTGATGAATCCTTCCTGTAAAGCTGAGTCCAGAGCTGCTTTGTTTGCTTTCATATCACGCACCATGCCCGCCATAGCTGCTATCACCAAGTGCAAGGTGTCTAGCGCGTCAAAAACAGGCTCCTTGTCTTCCTGCATGTCCTTGGCATACGTGAGCGCAAGACCTTTCATGACGACAAGCAGTGTACTAAATGAGCCGAGCAATCGACCCGTTTTTCCTCGCACAAGTTCCGCAGCATCTGGATTGCGCTTTTGAGGCATGATCGAACTGCCGGAAGTAAATGCTTCGGAAAGTTTAACAAACCCAAAGCGCGGGTTGCACCAGATAACGAACTCTTCGGCCAATCTGGACAGGTTCATGCCGATAATGCTGGCCGTTGCAAGAAATTCGAGGGCAAAATCCCTTGCAGAAACGGCGTCCATTGAATTCGCCATGGGCTTTTCGAATCCCAGTTCTTTCGCAACCATGTGTCGATCAATCGGAAATGAAGTCCCGGCCAACGCAGCAGCACCTAGCGGCATTTCATTGACGCGTTTCCTGCAATCCACGAGGCGCGCCCGATCACGGCCCAACATCTCAACGTAAGCCAGCAGATGGTGACCCATTGTAACCGGCTGGGCCGGTTGCATATGCGTGAAGCCCGGCATCAAAACGGCGGCATATTCCTCAGCCTTGTCGATCAAAGCTGCTTGCAAGTCGCGAAGAGCGGAATCCAAACCGTCAATAGCGTCCCGAAGCCATAAGCGAAAGTCGGTCGTTACCTGATCGTTCCGTGAACGCGCGGTATGAAGCCTCTTGGCTGGTTCTCCGATCAATTCGCTCAGCCGAGATTCGATGTTCATATGAACGTCCTCAAGAGTACGCGAAAATTTGAACTGACCCGTCTCTATTTCCTTCTGTATCTTGTCCAGCCCTTTGTCGATCGCTTTCGCATCTTTCTGGCTGATGATCCCGCAAGCCGCGAGCATATTGGCATGGGCTTTCGAGGCGAGGATGTCGTGCGCATAAAGCCGCTTGTCCACGTCGACGGACGCGTTGATCTCGGCCATGATCGCGGCAGGCCCTTGCGAATAATGGCCACCCCACAATGGATTAGCTGCATTCTTTTTTGATCCCAATTTGCGCTTCATGTTTTATCCATTCGTGAAGGATTGGATGACGTTTTTGTAAACGGTTATGGCGCTTCGAATAGACGATAAGCTCGCATATTCATCAGCTATATGGGCCTGTTTAATGCTGCCGGGGCCAAGAATTATGCTTGGCGCTGTGGCAAAAGCCATATCACAGTTTCCGTTAAAAACGCACTCAGGCTCGTCTGAATAGTTTGCACGAAAGGCTTTCACAATTTTGGAATCCGGAGGGTTCTGCATAGGGTGCCTGCGATCAAACAAGACCTCTGCATCCACCCCTGTTTCCCGTATCGCCTGTATAACCCACTCGTTATTTCTCTCCGGTGTCGTGCGAATATCGAGGGTCGTTTCTATTAGCGAGGGTATCTGGTTGGCACTTTTACCACCTTGAACGATAGTCGGCTCTATCGTTGCCCCTCCCCACGGGGAATTGTCCTTTAGATCAATGGCACGAATAGCAACTATATCTCGCAACAGCTTATCAATCGCGTTCTTGCCTTCCCACGGCGTGGAGGCATGGCATCCGATGCCACGTGATTTAATCTTGATGCCAATGGCTCCCCTCATTGCCGATGCCATTTGCAAATCGGTAGGTTCCCCAAAGATAGCGGCATCGTACCGAGGCAAGTCCGGCTCAATTTTAACAAAGCCATTCGGGCCTGTTTCCTCTTCCGCAACCAGACACAAAATTACCTTTCCGCATCTGAGTGGCTGCACAAGGCGGGTTGCTGCTATGAGGCTGACCACGGAGGCTCCAGCGTCATTCGCGCCAAGTCCAAAAAGTTTGTCGCCCTCAATTTCCGCGCCAAAAGGATTCTTCGTCCAGTTGTCCAGAACTTGTACAGTATCTATATGGCTGCACAGAAGGAGCGTCGGGCCTTCTGATTGACCTTCCAATTCTACTATCAGGTTGTTGCCAATTCGCCTGACCTTGTCCGAAAAATAGGCGCGCAAAAGTCCTTGAAGATAATCGGCAGCTTTTGCTTCCTCCTTGGAAAGCGAGGGAATGGCAACCAACGATTGAAGAGTCGATATAGCCTCTTGAAAAATCAATTCCGCATCCATTTTCTTCCTCCCCGAAAAATTGGTCACCATTCCCATATCAGCGTCTACACAGGCTCAGCCCCCATATAGACATTGCCGATCTTTTCTTTTTCCAAGGCGTGATAGAGCTTTTGCTCAAACCCATGCAGCAAAGCGCTGCCTGCAGCATCAGCCCCCGTGTATGCCTTCGAAAACTCGCCATATACGGCCCCATCTGCTTTCAGCAGGTCATACGGCGAAGTGACCAGAACGGCCTTGATCCTGCCCGGTACAAGAATGACACGGCAGGTTCCTGTGACACGCTTTTGCGAGCTGACCAAAAAGGCCTTCAGATCGTCCATATAGGGATCGTAGGTTTTTGCCTCATGCAGCAGGATTCCAAAAGTTTCGGCGATCTGCTTTTTGCCGGTTATCTGGAATTGCGTCATGACGATAGCTTCGAGCCGCTTATGAGCCTCATAAATCAGATCGGCAGCCGGAGATTCAAAGGCAATACGGCCTTTCTTTCCCGGTGTCGTGGTGCTTAGGTAATAGTTACGGCCATATCCGAACCGGTTGCCAATCTCTGTAATGCGCTGGATAATGGCGACTTCGCCGGTCGTTTTCTGACCCTCGTAGCTGAGTTCAACTAGATTGCCTTGCTCAAAGGTGATGTCGAGAACAGCTTCAGTGGCATAGGGATCTGGCTGGCTGTACCATGCCTCCTCGGGTATCAGGCCATCAGCTTTGTGGGTCTCACCGCCGCCAATAGAAATTCCCCAAAGGCCAACGTTATAAGAATACGTAGTCTTTTTTTCTGTTATCGATATGCCGTGATTACGCAGGTAATCTGCGGAAAATGTTCTGGTTATATCGAACTCGCGGATTGGCGATTTAGGAATGATTTTCCCGCCGCCCATGACTTGTGTGGCAACATCAAAGCGGTATTGATCATTACCCGCGCCTGTCGAACCATTAATGAAAAAGTTCGCGTCTTCTTTCTCGCAAATGTCCAGAACTTCCTTGGCAATCACAGGACGTTCCGCGCTCACGCAAAGAGGATATCCGTCACGGGTCACGTTTCCGTAAATCAGATATTTTATAATGTGCTCGTAAAATTTGTCTGCGGCTTCAACATAGATGTGCTTATCGGCACCAACTTCCTTACTTCTTTTGGCAATAGTTTCGGCTTCCGACGATCCGAAGCCTCCTGTGTTGACGGTGCAGGTTATGATTTTCTCTATTCCATAAGCCTCGCGGCAGTACGGAACCAGAAAGGAGGTATCGAGACCTCCCGAAAATGCGATTACGGCTATAGACATCTTTGTTCTCCTTCTGGAAACGGTTTCATTACAGGTGGTAGCCTTGTGGACGCTCGATAATCGGCAAAAACACGCCATCACTGCGTGTTACGGAATACGGCGGAGCGATAATGTAGTGCTTTCCGCTCTCAATACCTTCCTGTATGCGTCGCTTTGTCGACATATCATGGGCGTTCAACCAGAAGGTCGGTTTGATCGGATGATCAGGTATTTCAACGTGGTCGGGACTGTAATTCACGTTCATTTTCAAAATGAGCGTCATGTCCTTCCCTGGATGCAACGGAACCATTGATTGCTCTATTTCCATTGATTTGGACACCCGTCCATGCACCTTGATTGAGGGGCTGTCGTATTGAGCAATAACGCGATACTCCTTGCCATTCGCCATGTGCGTTTCGAGGGACAGAATCTTGGTGTAGAGGCCGAGATTCTTAACCCCATCTATTTCCCTGCCGAGGCTAAACAGAGAGAAGTTTACGAAACTTCCGTCAGCTGCCATTGCATCAATCTGTCCCGAAACGGGAATATGAGAGAGTTGCTCAAGCTCGATGCAAGGATCATTTTGATAATGTTCCAGCATCACCTTGGGTATATCTCCTTTCGGCTTCATGAAGCCCACGACGCTTTCTTGCATCAGGACGCAATCGACATAGACCCATCCCGGCATCTTGTAGTCTGCTGATTTAAAGCTAAGCGAATTTGAGAGGAGATAGGCTTCAAGCAAGGCCTTATGTTCCTCAGCCTCCATGACAAAAGGGCAAAGGTCGATGCCGAAAGGCTTAAGGTTGAAGTGAGGCAAAAGCCGCTTGGACGTTGCTATATAGGGCACGTAACCGTGCTCTAGAAGTGAGGCAAGCCACGCAGGCGGCTTTTCTCTCACACTTTTTTCAATTTTAGACATTGGGGTACCTTCCTCCATTCCCAAAACACAGAATTTGCGTTCAGGTCGGCGTTAAAAGTTTTGATGCAAGTCGGCATGCGCTTTTAACGCATGAAGACAAACACAGATGTAATTTAGGCAGGAGGATATGTGCGCCTAAGCGGCGCGTCGCAGCGTACGAAGAGCAGAAATGTGTGCGACATACTTCATGCGTCATATCCTATGCGAACGGGCCTGAAGATTCAATAGAAAACACAGGGTTTTTTACTTTCTTCGTGCCCATGGGCATGCCTACTAAAACAACTCGCAAACCATGCAACGAACCGAACCGCCGCCGAATTTCTCAATCGTTGGGATTGGCGCTTTGATGAATCCCGTCACGTGATTTCGGTATTGCTTGATTTGCGTCCGTGTAAGTGCGCCAAAAGCGCACTGCGATAGAGCCAAATAACGTTCGTTACTACGGCCAACCACTTCCAGTGCATTTCCACTGAAACTGCGTACCTGATCTGATGTCAGCACGATTACTTCATGGTTTCGCTCAAGCTCGCTTACAACGCGCTGGCGGTCTCCCTGCACAATCATGTCGGCTGCTATAGCAGCGTACCCGGTACCGATATGGGCTACTACGTTCGTGTGATAAACAGGTTTGCCTGTGCTATCATCACAAGTGTCAAATACAACCGGTTTATAATCGGTAATCCTGCTCCAGATCTGGATTAAGTCGTCGTTGGTGCGGCGTGACCGCGCGACATAGGCTTCTCTGTTAATATGGTCGAGGACAAAAACACCCGTTCCCTCCAAACTTTGCCCCTGTCTTTCCGCGCGCGAAAGATCAAAAACAAAGTCGTACTTTTCTTTAAGGAAGTTTGTTATGTCATCTCGTCGTTCACGACGGCGGCTTGGCGTCGCCATAGGATAAAGAAACATCGCACCATCGGGCGTCGTTGACACCCAATTGTTTGGGAAAACATCATCGGGACAGTTTTTGCTTCCTACAAAACAGGTAACTTGGACACCAGCTTCCAAAAACCGATCACGCAAATCGCGCATCTCACGTCTGGCATTTTCAGCGACCTCAGCAGCATTTAAGTCGTTTTTGTGCTGAAATCCGTTATCGACGCCTGTTTCGTGGTTGTAATTGAACGCAACCGGCTCGATCATAAGAATATGATTGGTAGATTGTGGTCTGTCTTGCATAAGCTCTCCTTTAAATGTCGTTTTGCTATAAAGTGAATTGCTGTGCGGCCTCTTTGGGCGTTGAGAGCCCACCGGGAACGCGGTGTTGATTGATGTTGTTTGTTAGGCAATGAATAGCCCCGCCTGCGGCAATGAAGCGGCTGACGTCTCTCGTAACAACTTCGTATCCAGCCTTGCGAATGCGTTCCTGAAGATCATTGCTGCATTCGGGAATGACGACCGTGCCATTCAGACAAACAAGGTTACAGGCCAGCTTTTCGGCATCTTCTTTGGTCACGGGAATGAGGTAGTCATTTATTGGCAAGTCGTAATCGCCAAAAGCACGCTTTTTGAAAAACTGAAGCGCTTTTGGAGAAATGCCCTTCTCGTAAAAAACGATGTGGCCCTTAGAGAGGGGCGCTAATGACGTATCAATATGAAAAAACGGTCGGCTTACCGGGAGACTTACCACCTCTATTCCAGTCGTCGCTTTTAAAGCCTCATGCGCGCGTAAATCCGAACGCCCTGAAGCCGCGCAAGATCTGTCCGGCTGCTGACAATATCCTGACCAAAAGACATCTCTGAAAGCATCATAGACATTATCGCCGGTACCCTCAGTCCGATAATAAGATTCGACAATAGGTCTGTTTGGAAGGTTGCGCTCGAAAAAAGCTGCATTTATTGCGACCTCGGTTTGCCGGTTTTCATTTGAAAAGCGGCTTAAGAGCGTAATTGATTTTGGCTGATTTGCCCTGCGCAAGTCCCAGCCATTCCCAATTACTGAAAGCGTTGGGTCGGCTGTAAACACCAAGTCCGGACAATTTCTATCCGGAGTGATTTCTACTACCTGAGCGCCGAGCGATACCAAAGTACGCTTTAAATCCTTCCATTGGGCATTTGCCTCGCGGCGAAACTTTTTAGGACTTTTTTGATATTCCCTGAATCCCTTAACTTCAAAATCGTTGGCAGCCCCAACCGCTAAGTCCGGTTCCCTGATCTCATAAAAATCTGGAGGACACATCAAAAAAACTGGGGCTTCACACGAGTTACCTGTCTCGTGTCCGCTTATGGCAAAATCTACGGCAGACATGGTTTTTGCGCTCCACAACACAAATCAAATTATGTTGTTTGAGGTAACAAAATCCGCGCATACGAAGCCACGGCAGTAATGATCGCAAAGTGATCACCTTGTGAGCGCTTTCCGCTCAATTCTTTAAGGTGAGTGCACTGCTTTCATGCATTGATGCTTTATGGCTCAGTCGTTTCCTTTGATTCAAAATCGCTCATATAACGAGCGCAAAATGCTCATTAAACCCGATGCGGTTGCGCACACAAATTTGAAAAATGGAGGCATTCAATGAACAGATTTTATGATCAGGAAACGTTATGTGCAGGATATATGGGTATATTTCAGATGGGTCGGATCGCCTCGACCAAAAGATTTTTCAGGTCTCACAATCCCAGATAAATGGTGGGCCTGACTCACAGAAAATGGTTGCTTTCCCCGAGTATGGGATTGGATGCAATCGTCTCGCCATAACCGACCCAAGCGGCGGCCTTCAACCCTATAATGGAGTGCCTGGTGTGTACGCCGTCCTGAATGGCGAAATTTATAATCACGATGAACTGCGACGCGAACTTGAAGGTTACGGATATCGGTTCAAAGACAGATGCGACGGCACAATTATACCTGCCTTATATGAGAAATACGGCGCGGCGTTCCCTGAATATCTCGATGGGATGTTTACAATTGCCGTTCTTGATTTGCGTCGAAACAAACCATCCTTGCTGTTGGCCTCCGACACATCTGGTATAAAACCGGTTTATTTTACCCATCGTTCTGGCAATGGCTCACTCGCTTTTGCGACCGAAATCCCGGCCTTGTTGAACTTCGGCATTGCGCCAGGCTCAATATGGAAAACAGGGATTGATCACTATCTGACAACCCGTAGCGTCACAGGCCTTCGCACATTATTGGATGACGTGTATTCGTTGCCGCCGGGCAGCGTTTTACATAAACGATTTGGCAAAGAGCCGAAAATCTCAGCTTACAAGTCTCGCATTCAATATAACGGCCCTACGCCAAAAGATTTAAATGAAGCAAGCGAGATTTTCAGGGATCTTTTGGCACACGAAGTCAAAAGTCTGTCCAGAGCGGACGCAAAGGTCTGCAGCATAAACAGCGGAGGTCTGGACTCAAGCCTTGTCACCTCGCTCCTTTGCAGGGCGACTGAAAGTCAGGTCAGCTCGTTTCACGTCGCTGTCGCAGGCAACTGGCCCTTCGATGAACGCGTCTATGCACGTGAGCTGGCTACCACGTACGGTATCGATTATCACGAGGCCATCGTTCACCCCGAAGAGATACCGGCGCTGTTCTCAAAGATGGCCTACCATTTGGGACAGCCAAACTGCGCGCCCCACGCCCTAAGCACATTTCGATTGTTTGAAAAGGTCTCGCAGCATGGCTTCAGGGTTGCGCTAACCGGCGAAGGCTCTGATGAACTATTCTGCGGCCATAGCCGGATCGGGCTTGCCATTAGAGATCAGAATAGAAACTGGGCTTCGAATTATCTGGATCGCATGGCTCCTTGTCCAGAAGACATGCGTTGGTCGCTTTACAGCAGCGATTTTGCCCAGAGTTTGAAGGCTTCTCAATCCGTATGCAAAGACAAAAAGACTCAATGGCTCCACAGCATTGAAGACAGGTCGGTTGCGGTCAGAAAATTCGAGCAATGCTTTAGCTTGCCTTACTACATCCTCCATCGTGTCGAGCCACTCGCTATGGCATCGGGCGTTGAAGTGCGCGTGCCTTTCTGCCAGCCACGCATCATGGACTTTGCGTGGAAAGTTGATCCTAATCTCTTTCTTGCCAATGGAGATCGCGGCAAGGCAATCGTCTACGGTGCGGCAGAAGGCCTTGTTCCCCGCTCGATCTTAGAGCGTCCCAAGCAGCCTTTCACTCTTCCTGTTATCAAATTGATGCACAAGGGAAGCCCGCTGATGGACTTCATTAAAAGCACTCTCTTTTCGCACAGCTTGGCTGAGGATGGAACATTCAACCAAAGCGGCCTTAAGCGCCTTATCGAAAGGCAAGAAGCCTCACCCTCCAAGGAGACCGCTTTCACCATCTGGGCCGTGGCGAATTACGCTGTCTGGAAGGACATGGTTGAGGAAATCGTGAAGCAAGCACCTGCGCCAGAGCGGGCTGCAACTCTCGTGGCACAGCCAACCTGCCGCTTGGCTGCATTACCTTAAACCACAAAATTAACAGGAGAATACAAATGAAAGATTTTTATAAAAAACATAAAGATGATTTTAAATTCGCTTGGGAAGTCGAATTGATGGTTACCGATGATAACTACACACCTTTGTTTGGTGATACGTTACCGTTTGATCGTCTTCAAGACATCCTGAATTCCGTGCCAGTCAATGATATCCCGTATGTTGTCGAAAAATACAAAGGGTCAGGTGTCCGTCCTTACTATATCGAAGGCTACGACGCCGGATATGAAGGGGAAAAAGTCCGAAGCGTCTTTGTAAAAGGGATCGAGATCCGCACACCAATATCCTTCACAATAAATGACTCAGTTCAGTCCTTCGCTACATATTACGACAAGATGCAGACAGCGATAGAAGGCGAAAAACTTCACCTTACATGTTTTGGTAATCATCCCTTCCAACCAGCCTTTAAAGGGGAACGAGGCCGCCGCAGTGTTATCGAATGGACTTCAGCAGAAGTAGCCACCACCACGCATGGGCTTGTCGTCAATATCAGTTTGCCCGACGCGCTTGAAGCCAAACTGGATCGGCAAAAGCTCGACATCCGCTTTTCCTACGCGGCCCCCACGATGGTGCTATTTGCGGGAAACACGCCCTTCAGAAATGGCGAACTCTGGAAGCCCGATGGACGGCAAGCCTATTCAGATCGATCATACCGCAGATCATTCGTGCGCAATACGGTCTATTACCGCGACGAGCATCACAATCGTAAGGAAGTGACATTGTTCGATATGACCAATGATCTGAACATGTACCGAGCTTTCGCGGCCCTTAGCCTTGGCATTATTCTCAGCGATGAGGAAGTTCCTGTAATCCCTGACCGTTTTTCGAAAGAAAATATCCGTCGCGTTACAAAGCATGGTTATGACGCACAACTCATGAACAGGCACTTTGAAGAGGCTGCAGCTGAAACCGTAGCCCATCGCGTGCTCGACTTGGTCTCGACAGCCCTCAAGCAACATGGCTTTGACACCGCAATGGTCAATCCATTATGGAAACAGGTCGAGGAGAAGGAAATGCCCGCTCATCGCACTATTCAAGCCTACAACGAAGGCGGGTCTATCCAGTCCGTGCTAAAGTCCCGTTCGCAGCTCATACGTCTGACCCGCGAATGATCACCGGCTTGACTTCGTGTGCTTCTGAACCATCGGCATTGTTTGCGTCGCCTTTTCCCACAGAGATGTGAAATGGCGACGCGCCGAAATAACCATCTTGGGCGACTCAACAAGAATGAGTTTGCCAAAAGGTTCTCCATTTGGAGCCACGATGCCGTATTTCTCGCCATAGACGCAAAATGGCACGGGATCCATAAAGGTGCGTGGCAGGACACGGAATTGAAACCGAGGTGTTGAAAATGGCGGTTCAATCTCATCCGTCAGCAAACATTTAATTGTCACAGTGCTGTTAAGATCAACAAGCGCGTCAAGGTCGGTAATACGTCCTATACCGCAATACTTGGCGAACGCAGCTGACGTTGGCGCAACAATAAGGACATCTCCGCCATAGTGCTGAACAGTTTGCTTCAGATCCTCGTAGAAATCTTTACCGCCGTGTCCGCCTTCGTAGATATGAACGCCGCTCAATCGCCTCCGGAGGCCATCCGACTCCAGAAACTCGATACCGGCAGTTTCAAGACATTGCCTTATCTGCGTGGTCGTTGCTCCACGCGGCATAAAGCCGGTTTCAATCCGTCTTATAGTTGCCAGCGATATGCCCGTGGCATTCGCCAATTCCTTTTGCGACCAGTCTAACAAAGCCCGCGCTGCTCTGATTTGCCGCGAGCTGATACTATCAACCCGCCACATGATATTCTCCTAAATTTGCATTTTCGGGTAAAAAGAATTCAGCCATATCGATTAGCTCATGCAGGACAGGTGTCTCGGCATGTTTCAAAAGGCTAATTTTCTTTAGAAACCTGTGCTTGCGTTTTTGCTTCGGTAGAAGTGGATCTTCGGAGGCTACCCGACCGGAATAGACAAGCGTGTAGACCGGCTCGCCTTTATCATTCCTTCCCTCAAGAATACTTGAAACGCGCAGGTCGCCAAGCTTCACGTTGGCGGCTTCAATGGCTTCCCTTCTAGCCGCGTCCTCAGCGTCTTCATCATCCCACTCGACCTTACCGCATAAAATTGAGTACTTCCGGCCCTGCCTAAAGGACAAAATTCTATCCTGATCGTTAAACGCAATCACCTTGACCCTACGAACCCTATCGGGATCGTAAGGAAAAACAGGTTCATGAAGCTGGATATCTATCATCAATAAGCCTCCAGCCAATTCAATTCGACTTTCGCGAGGCCATAAGCCATGCGCCAATGCTGCTCGATTTCTCCTTGAGTAAAACCTTCCGCCTTCAAGTCTTCGGGACGGCAGGATCCGTTGTTTTTCAGGAGTTCAATGATGGCGGTCGCCATGCGGTCGCAATCAGCAAAGAATCCTTTATCGCCTTGGATGCCAACGATTTTCATATTTCCTCTCCTTCGTCGGCTTTTATTTCCTCGTCGATCATCGCCAAAACGCGGTTCGCGATCAGGTCGTCGGTAGCCATCTGGTAAAAATGCTGTTCCCGGAGGCGCGTTTGGCGAACTATGAGTTGTTCATAAAACTGAAGTAAGGTGGGTCGATCATGCGGAAGAGAGGCATCGCCTTTGTTCACGAGCTGACCTTTGAAATGATTGATCATGTCGTTGATAGTGGTGCTGCTGACAGAAGGAACTTGATCGCATCTGCCAAATTGCTCTGGATGTGTTACTATGCAGAACTCTTCGATAAGACCGGCCAGCTTTCTTGCTTTATCCGCACCATCGTTATTGGCGTTTTCGCCCTTCATAACGACCGCTAAAAATCCCAAAGCTGTGAAAAGAACCTTAAAATCCGTGCGTGTCATGAAATCCTCTTTGATCAAATATCACTTTGACCAAATGCGCAGGATCCCAAGCGTAAAACCACTTGTATATTTGTAGGTATTCAATGAAGTTTTGGAGGTTTCATACAAAAACAAGGACAGTTAGCGAAATTCGCTGATTTTTTGTATGTTTTTGCGAAGCTGAAAAGCAGGTGACGCAGATCGCGTATATTAATTTGCTGTTATGAAGCACAAAAAACGATAAGCGCGGCACCAACCGCGCTATATCGAACCAATCCAAAATGTTTTAAGCGTTTGTGCGAGCGGTAAGCGGTCTGCCTTTTTCCCAAAAGACGTGAAATTGTGTGCGATGGGAGCTGGCCATACGTGTGGACGTGAAGACAAGATACCTGTAATTGCCGTTTTCTTCCAGGAGGACGTGAGCGTATTTATTGCCGTAAATATAAAACGGTGGCGGCATAATCGAGAAGCTGGTTATTGCGCGAAATTCAAACTGCGGAATTCTCATAGCAAATTCGGAAGTTTGCGGCAGCAAGCATTTCACAGGAGCAATTTTGCCGATCTGCAGCAGTCGATCCATCGCATTTGGCCCAACGGCCCCACACGTATCGGCAAGCATCTCGGAGGATTCCATCATTGAAACCACGTCCCCGCCTCGCAGCTGTATAGTGGTCTTCAGGTCTTCGAGGAAACATTCGGTGCTTTTCTCGCCCATAAAAACGTCAAAGTCTCGACGGCGTTGAACGCCTTCGGCGGTAGTAAACTCCAGTCCAGCCTTCTCGACAGCGCGTTTAATGTTTTCAGCAACTCTCACGCTTGGGACACAGCCCGTTTCGATGTTGCGGATCGTTGAAACGGCGACACCTGCTTCTTCAGCCATTCGTTCCTGAGACCAGTCAAGCATGGCTCTGGCGGCTTTGATTTGAGCTGGCTGCAAGCGGTACATAAGTTTGTCCTTGAAAATCTTTTATTCAAATACTTCGTTCGCCACCTTGGCATCTTCAGCTTGATCTGCGGAAGAGTGTTGCTGAAGTTTTTCCTTCAACGAAACCCCATGCTGCGTAAAAAACTCAACACCGTGATCTGAAAATACGCTTATAATTTTCTCAACTGTCGCAGCGGTCGGCATAAACTGACCGTGCTCGATATTTTTTACTGTTTCAGCGGAAATACCTACGAATTTCCCGCATTGCGCTCGACTCCAGTCCAACAGTGCTCTGGCAGCACGAAGTTGTACAGGTTTGATGGTTGTAGGGGTCTGCTGCTTCATAGTTCGGCTCTTGTTAGTTGATGGCCTCGGCAAAGTTAAAATTGACGAGATAACGAACGACATCATCAAATTGATCTCGTTCAAAATCTTTGACGGCTTTAACGCCGAAGGCTGTCGTCAAAATTGCGACAACCAGTTCTGCACTAACGTTTTGTGAGTAGGCCACGTAGGCAACTACAGCAGAAACTGCTCTCAATTCCTGTTGTGCAAACTTCCCCGTATAAAGGGAGGCAAGCTCTATATTGATGGGATTTGCGCGTTCGGCGAAGTAGTCATGCGCCGGTTTGGCTTCCTCAATCATTTTACGAATAAGAGCTTTACGATCTGACAACATGACGAACCTTAAATAATTAGTTCACAACCTGATCCATCTTCAAATCTACCAGGTACTCAATGGCGTCTTGATAAAGGCGCGAAGGCAGCGCCGCCACGGCACCGATACCATAATGAGTTGTAATGACCTCACACACGGTCTCTTCCCGAACTTTCTGCGTATGAGCTACATAAGCAATCAGGCCGAGAACAGCGGTCAGCTCAATTTTGTTCAGGGATTTTTCGTTGGCTTTCCGATGGGCAATGAGGGCAGAGGTCAAACGGTTAAGCTCGCCAGTCGAGATTTCACCATCTTCCGTTCGGTCGCTTGAGATAATCGCTTTTTGAATTTTCGAACTGGTCATTTGAAATCCCTCTCTGTAAAATTAGGCCATACCTGCGGCATACGCTCCCGTTTCACTGGTGAAATATTTGTCCGTTTCGCGGATGAAATAATTCCAGCGATCCTCTAAGGACATCACAACTTGATGTTTGATTTTCATGTGGCGTTCCCAGCCTTCGACAATCTCGTGGGCAACGCTTTCGCCGCGTGTTGCGACATATGTGTCAAAATGCATCGTCATTAATTTCATCCCTTAAAAAATAACGTCAATTTACCCTTAATGTTTGTGACCTTACCAAACGGGTCGGGTGAAAGCAAGGTAATAGTTTATGTGAGAGATACTCAAAGTTACTTTAATAGTAATATTGCAGCCACCAGAAAAGCCTGCAGAAGACCAAAATCTTTAACTACTTCTTAACACTTAACAGCGCCATACCCATAATTGGTAGATTAGTACCAATAACCGGTAAAATTTTGCCGATCATCTTCTTGCTTTTCTTGTGCAACTATTTCTGCTATGGTAATTTAAAATTACTCTGAGAGATACATTTCAACAGGAACAAGCCATGCCAACAGGGAAACAAGTCAGGGCTGCACGGGTTCTCGCTGGATGGGATGCGGAGCATCTTGCGCAAAGCACAGGTCTCACCGCCGTCACCATCCTAAAGATTGAGCGAGACGAAGCAATGCCACGTCCGGCCACGATGGAGAAAATTGTTCGGGCGTTTGACAAAGAAGGCATCGAGTTCACCGACAACCAAGGCGTTCGATTCAAACCAACGGGCGTTACCGTATATGATGGTGTGGCTGCCTTCGAAGACTTCCATGAATTCCTGTATCTCCATTTGAAACAACACGGCGGTGAAGTTTGCCTGAGCATTTATGATGAACCTTCGCTCGCCAAGTACCGTAAAGATCCTGAAATACATCGCTCACGCATGAGAGAGTTGGTAGGTAGCGGAAAAGTCACCTTCAGAATACTGACGACACAAAGCAGTTGGAATACGCGTGGGTACATTCAATTTAAATGGCTGCGAAACCAACGGCCTTTACCTACAGGCTTTTATGCGTTCGGAGATTGCTTGGCATTGGTGTCATTTGTTGATCCGCAATCGCCATATGTTGTCGTTCTTCAATCAGGGCCAATGACTGAAGCCTATCGCCAAGGCTTCAATATCGCATGGGATTCAGCGGAGAATCCCCCAAGCGAAGGCACCGATAAATGAGTGGGGAATAGCTATGTGTCGAATCTTCGGACAATTAGGCCATCCTCATATTGATGAAAGAGTATTGCAGCGAGTTGCGCTCGCTATGGTGCATGGCGGCCCAGATCGTCAAAATTACGTAGTCGGCAATATGTGGGCCATGGGCAGCGACCGCTTGGCTATACAAGGAATCGAGGGCGGCAATCAGCCATTCACAGAGCACAAAGGTCTCTGCATTTTATTCAATGGCGAAATTTACAATCACCGTGCGCTCAGAGAAGACTTAAGAACACAAGGCTTCTCCTTTTCTGATGAATGTGACGGCAACGTTATTGCGCCGCTATTTTTGCTCCATGGGGCGGATTTTGTCAGATATCTTGAAGGCATGTTTGCCATTGCTCTGTTGGACGAGCGCAGCCAGCCGACGCTTTATGTGTATTCAGATCCGTCTGGTATGAAATCCGTCTACTACCAATGGGACAGCAAAAACCAAGTTCTGAGTTTTGCTTCCGAAATTGAGGGTTTGGCTTTGTTGACGCAGACCCCGCTTACTATCAAGCCCAAGCCCCTTTACGATTACTTTTCTTTACGTGCTATTTGTGGCGAAGAAACGATTTTTCAGAACATTTCTACGCTGGGGCCAGCTCGCATGTTGCGCTATGAGTTGGGCAAAGAGCCACAAATTACTACTTATTCCTCCGCCGCAAAGTCGGAAACACCCGATAACGATCTAACGAAGGCCGGACTTCAACTGCGTGACCTTCTGGACAAAGAAATCGCGTTGCAGCTGGCTTCAGATATGCCGGCGTGCCTTGTTATAAGCGGAGGTGTAGATTCGTCCCTAGTCGCGGCTTTGGCAGCTCGACAAAAGGATAATCTTCACTCATTTCACCTTTGTTATAAGGGCAACTGGCCGTACGACGAACGAAGGTATGCGCGTGACACAGCCGAGAAATGGCGCATCAATCATCATGATGTCGAGCTTGATCCGGATACATTCCCTGCCTCTATTATGAAAATGGTTCGGCATCTCGGACAGCCTAACTGGGCACCCCATACCTTAAGCACCTACTGTTTATTCGAAGAAATTCACAACTCTGGATTTAGAGTTGCTATTACTGGTGAAGGTTCTGACGAGTTTTTTGGCGGTTACCAATATTACAGTTCAGCCTTGGCCGAGGGCAATAACTGGGTTGATGACTTTTTGTATAAACTCAGTCCATTTACGAAAACAGTGCGCGACGATGTGCTTGCTTCCGATTATAAAGAACTTCTATGCAGCCAGACAACTCACGTCGAAGAGTACACCAAACAATTAGAGAAAACGCGTCCTGGCGAGGAACGGCTCAATTTGATGCAATCCTTCGATCAACAAATGCGTTTTCCAAATTATATTTTGCGTCGCGGCGATCATTTGAGCATGGCACATGCTGTTGAGATGCGTGCTCCGTTTTGTCAACCACGCATCATGGATTTTGGATCACGCTTACCGTTTGGGCATCGCGTGTCAGTGGAACAAAGAAAACGCACAGTTTATGAAGCGGCACGCGGGCTTGTTCCCGACTCCGTAATGAACCGCGAAAAGCAAGCATTCGTTCTTCCGATTACAGAAATGATAAAACGTGGAAGTCGATTGTACGATTTTATGATGTCTATTTTTGAATCGGCATCATTTCGTCATCGTGGCTACTTTGATGCGGATAGGATATTGGCTTATTCCCAGCAACAAGCCAAAACTCCAAGCGTTGATGTTGCCAATGCGATGTGGGCGGCAATGTCTCTTGAATTATGGCTTCAATATATTGACGAAATAAATTCGGAACTTGAGTTGTCCCCCTTGGTCGAGCAGGAAGTGGCTTGAACGATTTAAACTTCTGTTACTTGTTGGAATTGATAATTTCTCGCAGAAATGCTTCCCCATATCGCTCCAGCTTAGCCGCGCCAATCCCCGAAATGTTCCCCATCTCCTGTAACGTCTTTGGCTGCGCTTTGGCTAAACCAATCAGGGTTGTGTCATGGAAAATGACATAAGGTGGCACGTTTTGCGCCTTGGAGAGTTCGAGACGCAAAGCACGCAAGCGTTGGAAAAGTTGTTCGTCGTCCGCATTGTCCAGAGTTGGTTTGCCCTTTGGGCCTTCGGAGGCTGAAACGCGCTTTGATTTAACCTCACGTCTAAGCGCAAAAGTGGCATCCTCACGCAGCGTCACTTTCTTCTCGCCGCGTAAGACCGGTTTGCATAGCTCGTCGGATCCCAACCGTAAACCGCCATGCCCTTCCATGTCTGTAACAAGCAATCCATGAACGACAAGCTGGCGAAAAATGTCGCGCCACTGAACGCGGCTGAACTCCTTGCCCACACCATAGGTCGGCAACTGGTTGTGCCGGAACTGGCGAATGCGTTCGGTATCCGCGCCAACGAGCACGTCCGTCAGATGGGCCGCGCCGAACCTCTGGCCGGTGCGGATCGCGCACGACAACGCCTTTTGCGCGGCTACGGTGCCGTCAAAAGAGGGAACAGGGTGAAGGCACAGGTCACAGTTGCCGCAGGGTTCGGCAAGTGTTTCCCCAAAGTATTCCAGCAGAACCTGCCTGCGGCATCGGGGGCTTGAGCAATAACCGATCAAGGCATCCAGCTTGCGGCGCTCCAGTTGCTTGCGCTGTTCGCTTGCTTCGCCGTCCTCGATCATCTAGCGCAGCTTGGCGACATCCTCAATGCCGTAGAGCAGCAATGCTTCCGAAGGCAGGCCATCGCGTCCGGCACGGCCTGTTTCCTGATAGTAGGCCTCGATGCTTTTGGGCATATCCATGTGAACAACAAAGCGCACATCCGGCTTGTCGATCCCCATGCCAAAGGCGATGGTTGCCACGATGATCACGCCTTCGTCTTTGATAAACCTGTCTTGGTTTCGCGCACGGACATCGGCTGCCAGTCCTGCGTGATAAGGAAGCGCGTTATAGCCTTGTCGTGCCAACCAATCGGCGATCTCCTCAACACGAGCGCGGGACAAGCAATAGACGATTCCGGA
This sequence comes from uncultured Rhodospirillaceae bacterium, assembly GCA_964649675.1. GTDB lineage: Bacteria > Pseudomonadota > Alphaproteobacteria > UBA9219 > UBA9219 > CAZVCG01. The sequence goes on from CAZYPX010000001.1 coordinate 47,511, forward strand.
TTCCCCGGCGTGATCTTTCTTTAGAAACCGCAACAACTGCTCGCGCGGCTTGGCTTTCGGCGTGACATGATAGCGGATGTTTGGACGATCAAAGCTGGAAATAAAGATGCGCCCGCGTTCCAATTTCAGCTTTTTGACAATCTCATTACGAGTCGGCACATCGGCGGTGGCCGTCAAAGCGATGCGCGGGACATTCGGGAAGCGTTCATGCAAAACAGTCAGTTGCAGGTATTCAGGTCGGAAATCGTGCCCCCATTGGGAGACGCAATGCGCCTCATCAATGGCAAACAGAGAAATCTGGCATTCGCCCAACAGGTTGAGCGTTCCCTCCATCAACAGTCGTTCTGGCGCAACGTAAAGAAGATCAAGTTCCCCGGAGCGCATCTTCCCGATAATCCGTGCAGCTTCGCCATTCCCCAGTGTTGAATTGAGCGCTGCTGCCCGAACTCCAAGCTGCTTTAAAGCCTCCACCTGATCTCGCATCAGGGCAATCAGCGGCGATATCACAACTCCAACGCCTGGACGGCATAGGGCGGGTATTTGAAAGCACAGTGACTTTCCTCCGCCCGTAGGCATCAGCACAAGAGCCTCGCCGCCGTTTACCGCATGCGTGATAATTTCTTCTTGCCTGCCCCGAAAAGAGTCAAAACCAAAAACATTGCGCAGAACATCAAATGAATCGGCTTGCTTTGCTTTTGTGATTTCACAGTTTGGCGAGGACAATTGCATATGTTCTTATCGGTTTTTCAAATTTCCAAATTTTTCTTCTAGATTTTTTCCTGTCAGCCAATCCTCCAAAATCTCTGGTTCGTCCCATTTGCTTGTCCAAGCTTTAGTCTGCTTATCCATGTTGTCCTCGAACTCAAAGTCGCCATCCTCCATGCGATTGAAAATCGTATAAATCCGGTTCACAACCTGTTTCATGAATTCGCGCATTTCTTCTTCGTTTATGTGTGAAACCTGTTTCCAAGGAATCTCACCGTACGGCGAAACCACTTTGACATCCGAATAATCGCCTGTTTTGCTGTCGGGATATGTGCCCCTGTGGAACTGCTCAAGCATTGTCGTGCGTACGCAATGGAAGGCAAAGTTTTTTGCCACACGTTTCAGCGTTTCTTCTTTGATGGACATATTCGACTCGTAAGTAAGGAAAAAACGTGAGTACATTAGATGAAATTTTCCGTGCTCGCGATCCCTATAAAACTGGCATATTTCAATTTACTCCGCTCTTTCGATCCCAATCCCGCGCGACATCCAGCCCGTAACTGATAGACACAAGTATGGGTAAAACATGGGTAAGAATTATGGGAAAAACTGACAATTTCCGATGCATAACGAACAAAAATATGCAAAAATATCAAAATTGAGTGGTAAAATAATGGGTTAGGAGACCCGTTGACATGGTAGGGGTCACAGGTTCAATCCCTGTCGCACCCACCACTGATTTCATTCGGCGTTTGTTGGTGATTTTGTCGCCGGGCTTGTTCAGAGTCCGTCTAGCGACTTCATGAAGGACTACAAAGTTTCCGTCTTTTTGACAGGCGTTTGAAGGAGGGTTTTCTCCTTGCCTTCTCAATAAAGGACGGTTTCGGGCTTTTTTATGGGCAAAAAAAGCCCGAAAACGGGCTATGCGACGTATCGTTGGCGCTACTAAACAGTCGTGCTTGGCTCAACCTGCGCGTGTCAATGCGCCTCGGCCCAGTTTTTGGCGTGCCCCGCTTCGGCCACCAAAGGCACGTTCAATTTCACCGCCGGAAGCGGCGCGTCCCGCATCACCTTTTTCACCGTCGCTGCCGTGGCCTCGATCTCTTTCAACGGAACCTCGAACACGAGTTCGTCATGCACCTGAAGCAACAGCTTTGCCTTCAGCCCATCGGCTTCCAGAGCGGGAGGCACGCGGATCATCGCGCGTTTCATGATGTCCGCCGCCGTGCCCTGAATGGGCGCGTTGATCGCTTGCCGCTCGGCGGCATTCCGGCGCACCGCCGTCTTTTCGTGGATTCCGGCGATATGCACACGCCGACCGAACAGCGTTTCGACAAAGCCGTGCTGCCGCGCGAAGGCCTTCGTTGCCTCCATCCAGTCGCGCAGTTCGTGGAAACGGTCGAGGTATTGGCGGATGAACTCCGCCGCCTCGCCTGGTGTCGTGCCGATCTGTTTCGCCAGCCCGAACCCGCTGATGCCGTAAATGATGCCGAAATTGATGGCCTTGGCCTGACGGCGTTTTTCCGGTGTCATATCTTTCAGCGGAATGTCAAAAACCTGGCTGGCGGTGATGGCGTGAATGTCCGCGCCGTCATGAAACGCCTGAATGAGCGCCTCTACGCCCGCCATTTCAGCCGCCAAGCGCATCTCGATCTGCGAATAATCGACCGACATTAATTCATAACCATCGGCGGCGACGAACGCGCGGCGGATCGCGCGGCCATCCTCCGTGCGGATGGGTATGTTCTGCAAATTGGGGGCGGTCGACGACAAGCGGCCCGTGGCCGCGCCCACCATCGAGTACGACGTGTGCACGCGGCCCGTTTTGGGGTCGATCTGCTCCGGCAGCGCATCGGTGTAGGTGGATTTCAGCTTGGAAAGGCCGCGCCAATCCAACACTTTGGCCACAACCTCAGGCCCTTGCTCAGCCAGCGGCTCAAGGACATCGACGCTAGTGGAATACGAGCCCGTTTTGCCTTTGCTGCCGCCCTGTAAGCCCATCTCTCCGAACAAAACGTCGCCCAATTGCTTGGGCGAGCCGACGTTGAACGGATGGCCCGCGAGTTTGTGAATTTCTTCTTCCAAGGCTTGCAAGCGCTTGGCAAGGCCGCCGCTTTGGGCCTTCAGTATGGCGGGGTCTATCCGCACGCCCGCGCGTTCCATGGCGGCTACCACGGGAATCAAGGGCTTTTCGATCCGCTCGTAAACGCGGGTTACATGCTGTTGCGCCACAAGCGGCTTAAGCAGCGTCCACAAGCGCAGGGTATAGTCCGCGTCTTCGGCGGCATAGTCGGTTGCCTTATCCAGCGGCACGCGGTCGAAAGTGATGCGGTTGCGGCCCGTTCCGGTCATGTCATCGAACGAGATCATCTTGTGCTGGAGGTGCTTAAGGGCCAGTTCGTCCAGTCCATGTCCGTGAAGGCCTGCGCCCAGCGCGTACGACATCAAAATCGTGTCGTCGTATGAAATTATTTCAAGCCCAAACTGCCCTAAAACTTGCATGTCGAACTTGAGGTTGTGCGCTATCTTTAGGATGGCGGGATCAGCCAACAACGCCTTCAAACCGTTGATAAGTTCCGCGGGCTTGATCTGGCGCGGGGGCTTGCTCTCGTCTGAAAAAAGCCCTTCGCCTCCTGTGCTGGAGGGATCGACGTGACCGACAGGAACATAACAGGCTTTGCCGGGTTTTATGGCCAGCGATACGCCCACAAGTTGCGTGGTGGAGGGAGTTAGCGAGGTCGTCTCGGTGTCGAAGGCGACGAAGCCCTGCTCATGCGCCGCATCAATCCACCAGCGCAACCTCTTGGTATCCTGAACAACTTCGTAATCGCGATCCTCGTGGCTCAGCATCTTTTGGAGCGCGGCATGGGACTCGCGATCGTAAGGGTTCGCGCCCATGCCAAGGTAGTCGGACACACGGCGCAGTTGCGCCGGTTGGGCTTGGTGAATTTCGGGAGTTTTGAGCGGCTCTTTTGCCGGTATCGGCGATTCTTTTGCAGGCCCTAAACCGCATTCTTCGACATCGCCTGTGGCAAGGCCTTTTTGCTCGATCCGCGCGAGGATGGAGCGGAAACCCTGAGTTTCCAGAAAGCTTTTCAGGCCGTCGAGGTGATCGGGCCGCGCCACCAGTTCATTGAGCGGCATAGGCAGCGGGGCCTTGTCGGTCAACGTCACCAGTTTTTTGGAAATGCGGGCCTGCTCGGCGAACTCGGTAAGCGCTTCACGGCGTTTGGGCTGCCTGATCTCGCTTGCCTTGGCGAGCAAGGTTTCCAGATCGCCGTATTCGTTGATGAGTTGGGCCGCCGTTTTTACCCCGATTCCGGGGACGCCGGGGATGTTGTCGGTGCTGTCGCCCGCCAAAGCCTGAACGTCGATGACCTTCGACGGCATCACGCCGAACTTGGCCTCGACTTCCTTGTGGCCGATGGGTGTGGCTTTCATGGGGTCGAACATCTCGATCCCCGGGCGGACCAGCTGCATCAAGTCCTTATCAGTCCCGACGATGCGCACGTTCCGCCCATGCGCCAAGGCTTCCGTGGCATACGAGGCGATCAGGTCGTCGGCCTCATAGCCCTGCAGCTCCAGCGCGGGAATTCCATAGGCTCTCGTGGCCTCGCGGATCAGCGGAAACTGGGGGATCAGCTCGGGCGGCGGCGGCGGCCTGTGGGCCTTATAGTCGGGGTAGATGTCGTTGCGGAAGGTCTTCCTTTCCGCGTCAAAAATCACAGCGATGTGCGCAGCCTTAAGGTCAGTAAGCAGCTTTTGCAGCATGTTGCAAAAGCCATAGACCGCGTTGACAGGCGTGCCGTCGGCTCGCGTCATGGGCGGCAGGGCATGAAAAGCCCGAAAGATAAAGCCGGAGCCATCAACAAGGTACAAAGTTTCGGAATGAGCGGGGTTCATGAGCCCATTCTGGCAGGAACAAAGGGGTGGGGCTAGGGGTTACTGTCTTGTATGGACACGACGTTAATTCGTGTTTTAGTGTCGTGACATGGGTACGATTTTCGCCGAAACCGACCGCCTTCGCTTGCGCGCTCTTGAAAAACGCGACCTGCCGCGCTTTCCCGAATTCCTCAATGACTGGGATGTCGTGAAATGGTTGGCGCGCGTTCCCTATCCTTACAGCATGGATGACGCCATGTGGTGGTTCGATCATATCCAAGAAGCCTATCGCAAGAACCAATCGGAATTTTTTGTCATCGCCAGCAAAGAAGATGTGCTTATGGGCGCGCTTGGCTTTCATGCGCTTACCCTGTCCGAGCCAAAAGAGGGCGAACTTGAAATCGGCTATTGGTTGGCTAAACCTTATTGGGGAAGCGGCTTGATGAGTGAAGCGGTGACCGCTGCATTGCCGCTCGTGTTTGCGCGCCCCGAAATTACAAAACTTACGTCATTCACCGATCCCGACAATCAAGCCTCGCAAAACGTGTTGCGTAAATCAGGCTTGCGCTATCTCGGCATTCATCCCTGCACAGCAAAAGGCCGTCTTCGCGGCAGCGATACCGCCACGCTTTGGGAAATGACGCGGGAGGATTACCTCACCAATTTCCCCACAACCTGCGCGGTGTAGTCGACCATCGGGATGATGCGGGCGTAGTTCATGCGCACGGGACCGATGACGCCGATGGCGCCGATCACGTGTTCCTGACGGTTTTTATAAGGCGCGACGATCACGCTGCAGCCCGCATTGGCGAACAGAGCGTTTTCCGCACCGATGAAAATCTGCACACCTTCCGCGCCTTGCGTGGCTTGGAGCAAACGAGCCATAGCTTCCTCGGTTTCCAGTGCATCGAACAACTGACGCACGCGTTCGACATCGGCCAAGGCGTTCACATCTTCGAGCAAGCGCGCCTGACCGCGAATGAGAAGCTGCCCCGCGCCTTGCTGGCCCGACCAAACGGCAAGGCCCGCCTCGATCAGCTTGCGCGTGAGTTCATCAATCTCGGCGCGGCGTTGGTTCATATCGTTTTCGATGTCGCGCTGAACTTCGGCTAGATTGCGTCCCGCAAGCTGGCGGTTCAGATAATTCGCCGCCATCGTGAGCGTGCCCGCATCAAGGCCGAGCGGCGCTTCGATCACGCGGTTTTCGACAAGCCCGTCTTCAGTCACAAGAATAACGAGAACGCGGCCTGGCGAAAGATTCACAAACTCTATCTGACGCAAAGGTCGATCCATCTTCGGCGCAAGCACAAGGCCCGCGCATGATGACAAGCCCGCCAGCGCGTTCGTGGCATTCGCCAATACATCGGCGAGATTTTTGCCTTGCGCGGCGCATTGAGCCTCGATGTTTTTCTTTTCATCCGCCGCAAGGTCGCCGACTTCCAGCAAGCCATCGACGAAAAAGCGCAGGCCCCTATCGGTAGGCACGCGGCCCGCCGAAATGTGCGGCGCGTGGAGCAGGCCATGGCCTTCCAACTCGGCCATCACGTGGCGGATGCTAGCGGGCGAGAGCGTCATGCCCAAGCGTTCGGCAACCGCGCGCGAGCCGACTGGCTCGCCCGTCGACATGTAGGCGTCGACGATTTGTTTCAAAACGTCGCGCGAACGTTGGTTGAGGGTGGAGAACATGGGGGGATGTTAGGATAGAAAGGCTTGTTTGGTCAAAAGGGCCTTTCCTTTGCAATCATCCCCGTTATTCTCCTTCGCCGAGGCAAAGGAGGACATGTGCCGTAAAAACCCTGCGAAGCTTTCGTATAGTAGGGAAACGTGGGTTCAGTGGCGCCGGGTTACTGTTCTTGCGGGAAAGCCATCAATCGCTTCAGGCCTCCGCCGCCTTCTTCATCTTCTTGCGCTCATGCGGATCGAGGTAGCGTTTGCGCAGGCGGATGGATTTGGGCGTGACCTCGACCAGTTCATCGTCGTCGATATAAGCGATGGCTTTTTCAAGCGTCATGAGCATCGGCGGCGTGAGGCGGATGGCTTCGTCCTTGCCCGAGGCGCGGATGTTTGTGAGTTTCTTGCCTTCGAGCACATTGACGTCGAGATCGGTGCCTTTTGTGTGCTCGCCGATGACCATGCCTTCGTAAACCTTTGCGCCGGGGACGATCATCATCGGGCCGCGTTCCTGAAGCTTCCACATGGCATAGGCGACTGCTTCGCCCTTTGCGTTCGAGATCATCGCGCCCACGCGTCGCGCCTCGATCGGCCCTTTATAGGGCGCGTAGCCGTGGAACAGACGGTTCATGATGCCCGTCCCGCGTGTGTCGGATAAAAACTCGCCGTGATAGCCGATAAGGCCGCGCGAGGGGGCTATGAACTTGAGCCTCACCTTGCCGCCGCCCGAGGGCCGCATGTCGATAAGTTCGGCCTTGCGTTCCGAAAGTTTGTTCACCACCGTGCCGGAATAGGGCTCGTCAACGTCGACCTGGACCTCTTCCATCGGTTCCATTTTGATGCCGTTCTCTTCACGGAAAAGAACGCGCGGACGGCTGATCGAAAGCTCAAACCCTTCGCGACGCATTTGCTCGATCAAAATGCCGAGCTGGAGCTCGCCGCGTCCCGCGACTTCAAAGGAATCCCTTTCCTCGGTTTCCGTGATGCGTATCGCCACGTTGCCTTCGGCTTCGCGGAGCAAGCGGTCGCGGATGACTCGGCTCGTCACCTTGTCGCCTTCCGTGCCCGCGAGAGGCGAGTCGTTGATGGAGAAAGTCATGGCGATTGTCGGCGGATCGATAGGCCGCGCTTGAAGCGCTTCCGTCACGACGGGATCGCAAAGCGTATCGGCCACTGTCGCCTTGCCAAGGCCCGCGATGGCGACAATATCGCCCGCCTGTGCCTCGTCGACGGGAACGCGCTCAAGCCCACGGAAAGCGAGGACTTTGGTCACGCGGCCCTGCTCGATCAAGTGACCTTCGCGATTAATGGCCCTTAACGGCATATTGGGCCGCACTTTGCCGCTTTGGATTCGGCCCGTGAGCAAGCGGCCAAGATACGGGTTAGCTTCAAGGATCGTTGCCAACATAGCGAATGGCGCTTCGGAATCGACCTTGGGAGCGTCGACATGGCGCATGATGAGATCGAAAAGCGGCGTGAGGTCTTTCGGCTCGTCGCCCATTTTCTCGACGGCCCAGCCATGGCGGCCAGAGGCGAAAAGTGTAGGGAAATCAAGCTGTTCTTCCGTGGCGTCCAGAGCGGCGAAAAGATCGAAGACTTCGTTGTGAACTTCGTTCACGCGCGCGTCGGGACGGTCGACCTTGTTGATCACGACCATGGGCTTGAGGCCAATCGCCAAAGCCTTGGACACGACGAACTTGGTTTGCGGCATGGGGCCTTCGGCGGCGTCGACCAACAGCACCGCGCCGTCGACCATCGACAAAATGCGTTCCACCTCGCCGCCAAAATCGGCGTGGCCGGGCGTATCGACGATGTTGATGCGCGTGTCTTTCCAGACTATGGACGTGCACTTGGCCAAAATGGTGATGCCGCGCTCGCGTTCCAGATCATTGCTGTCGAGAGCGCGCTCCGCCACTTGCTGGTTGTCCCGAAAAACGCCCGACTGGCGCAAAAGCGCGTCAACCAAGGTGGTTTTTCCGTGATCGACGTGCGCGATAATGGCAATGTTGCGTAAACGCATTTTGCGTCCCTTGTCTTTTCCTAAGTTTTCTATCAGCCTGAAAAATATCCCCTAACGCCGGCGACAAGCGCCCAAACCGCCAACGGGGTCAAAGCAACGGCGGTGACGCGGTTGATTAAAACCACCGCCCCCTCGGTGAAATGGCGTCGGATCAACGCTGTTCCACCGCTCAACAAAAACCACCACAAAGACGAACCCAGAAAAATGCCACCGACGATGATGGCCGCTTCCTTACGGCCCTGCAAGCCTCCGAATGTCGCAACGACAGCCATAACGCCGAAAAGCGTCGCGGGGTTAGTAATGGTGATCAGAAAGCTGCTGACCATAGCTTTAGCAAGACCTGTAACTTTAACGCCAAGTTTGGCTAATCGCTTTTCCTCAACATCTTCAGGCTCAGGCTGGCGCGGCTTGTCACGCCAAGTGTGCCAAGCGATGAAAAGCAAAAAAGCCCCGCCGACAATATAAATCGGGTGAGTGTGGTTCCGTATAATTTCCATAATTGCCGCAAGAGCAAATGCGGCAACCGCGCTAAAAAGAGCGTCCGCAAAAGCCGCACCGAATCCCGTTGCAAACCCAGCCATCATGCCTTTTTGAAGGGTGCGGCGGATGCAAAGCAAACCGACCGGACCGACCGGAGCCGCCACCATAATCCCCAGCATGATGCCACGGTATAAAACGCCAATTTCGTCAAACAGACTCAAAATTACCTCAGGGTTCCGTCTTTATCGCTGGGAGCTTATGACATTATTGCGTAGGGATCGCAAGATAGCAGCCTTTCATGGTTTATTACGTGTTTTCCTATGGAATTCCTTATGTTTCAAGCGACTCGCCCCCATCGTTGCACAAGCCAAATAACATTAATGGGCCGGAGAGCGCAAAGGCCCTGTCCGGGAAAATGTCTTTTCTTCTCTTCTGTGGCTCAACCTTTTGCGTTTCGCAGATAAAAAAGCCGTGGACTTTTTATCCGGCTGCGGTCTTTGGTCCAAGAGCGTTTGTTATCGCTTCGAGTTTTTCCCACAACGGTGTCTGCGCGGCGAATTCGGCGCAGTTGAACCTGGCGACTTCTTCAAGGCTTTGCGTTGCCTCCCAAAGCCGTTGTTGCCTTTTGGCGCTGTTCCCACGCTCTAATATATTCTCAAGCATCTTCATGTGCGGCTCATAACCGAGTTTTTTGGTGATGTTTTCGACACGTGAAGCCCAGCTTTTTATATCGTCGCAAAGAGGCGTAGTGTCGCCTTGGTTGTTCATAACAAGCCGCGCATCCAGGCCATAGCGCATGGTGCGCCATTTGTTTTCACGCGAGCGCCATACATTTGGCCGCGGCATTTCGTCGATCCAACTTTGGTGTTCGTCAAACCAGTGCGCCAAAAGATGAACAAAGGCGACGATGGCCATGCCCTCGGTTATGGTGGAAGGCTGGTCACAAACCCTGATCTCGAGCGTACCGTAATTGGGCGAAGGCCGTAGATCCCACCACAAATCCTTAAGTTTATGGATCGAGCCGGCGCGAAACAGAGCGCGGCATAACTGGACGTAGCCCTGCCAATCCTGAAAGTAATAAGGCGATCCGGAAATAGGCATGGATTCCGCCACGGTCGGCCGCATGGAAGCAAGCCCCGTAAAAACGCCTTCCTCAAAAGGCGAGCTGGCGCTAAGCGCGATCAGATGCGGCAGGAAGTGCATAAAGAAGTTGTTGTAGCGGACACACTCTTCCGCGTCCTTCATGCCCAAATGAATGTGCATGCCCAGCGCGCCAAAACGCGTGCGTAAAATCTGCCGTTCTTCGGTCAGCCGGAAATAGCGCTCGTTCTGTGTGCTGACCGTGTCGGCCTGTTTGATGGTCGGAGGTCTGCCGGTTCCCGTCAACAAAAGCTCGCGTTTTTCGCAAGCCTGCGACAGTTTGGCTATTTCCTGCATGATTTGAGATTCGGTCTCGCCAACGGTCTCGCCAATGGCCGATGTGACTTCAACCATGTGCTGTAAGCCCTCTTCCTTAATGTAAGGGGAAGCCAAAGTGCCAACGATATCGGGTCCAACGTTGGCCGGCAAAAGGGTTTTATGGTCAAGCAAGCCCAGCTCGAACTCTACCCCTAGCGTCAAATGCTTGCTTGCCGCGAAAACAAGTTGATCGTCGATTTCCTTAAATTGACGCCGTTCGTTGGTGTTGCGCTTTTTCGCATCGAACAAATTGGTTAACCACTTGACGACAGCCAAAACCGACCTCTTCTGTGTTGTTGACGTGAATTTGCAAAAGGAGCGTTGATTTTTAGCAAAAAAATCCTGAAACGAGAAACAATTTCGCTTTCATGCGCGGAAGGCACTAAAATTGCTTGTTATTTTTCTCTGTCTCAAGATCGCTAATAAGACGAATTCCGCATTAAACAGTTTCTCACCGCATAGGCGCATTGCTCGTCTTCGGTTAGAAACCCTCCGGTAGGGCCGCTGTAATTCACCCTTTTTACAAGGCTTTTTTCAAAAATCACGTGTACGGCGCAAAAGCGGCGCTCGCTTACATCGCCGCCAAACGACAAGCTTTCACCAAGCGCATCCCAAAAATTCCCAGTCGGCCGCCCCCGCCGGTTAAAGGACGTTACGGTTCGCGTCCGCTCGATCCTCCCGTTACCAGAATCATAGGCCCAGACCTCAAGGCCACCCTCTTTTCCTTTGCGCTTGGGAATTCCCATGCAGGCAAAAACCTGTTCTTTCGTCATGCCAAGCATAAGCTGTTGGGCCGTTTCGGAGTCTTGCGCTCGTTGAACGGCGCAGGCGGAGACAAACAACAGGAAAAGGGCGATGCAAGGAGATTTCATGCGATTTTTCTTCATACGGGACGGGGCTTTGTGCTTGATGAATTCGGCCTGTTCAAAAAGAGCGTCATGGGACGCTTTTCCTTTTTATAATATTAGACTCACACGGCGCGTCTTGCCAACAGGCAGAATCGCCGCAATACTGAACCCGTCTTGTTGGCACCAAAGATAAAGGCCTGAATGACACAGCCGGATAAACGCGAGGCCTATGACCCGGAAAACACATGGCTCCATGATCTTGATTTCGTGGATATGTACGTTTCCCTGTATCGTGACTTTCCAAGTTACTGCCAAGTCATAGAACCCGACGCCTTTTCAGTAATTACGCGACATGTGCCGCAATCATATCAAGCCGATATTCGCCAATTGCGCCACGAACTGGAAATGGCGCTTGAGGGCCGCGAGGAAGCCAGCATCCTTTATGATGGCTTACGTCTGCGCGCGAGCAAAATTGTCACCACACGGGGTGAAACGTGGGTCGCGTTGCGTCGCGTTGCGGATAGGCCGCCCTTGATCGAAAGTTTGGGCTTCACCATCCCCATTACGCAATTGCTCCGTGAATTGGGAAGGCGCGAAGGACTCGTCCTCGTTTGCGGAGGGACGGGTCAAGGCAAGACCACCACGGCCAGCGCGCTGCTTTATGATTATCTCAATCGCTTTGGCGGCCTGGCGTTTAGCATAGAAGATCCTGTGGAATATCTGCTGGACGGAAGTCATGGCGAGTCGGGCCTCTGTTACCAGGTCGAAGCTCAACACGATGACGATTGGGCAAAATACTTGAAGCGCGGGTTGCGATGGAATCCCCGTTACATTATGGTCGGCGAGGTGCGCACGCCTCAGGCAGCCAACCAATTGCTGCGCGCAGCGAATTCCGGCCATCTGGTGATTACAACGATGCATGCCGGCTCCATTGAGGAAGCGCTGGATGGTCTGTTGCAACTTGCTTTCCAAGCCATCGGCGAGATGGCGCCGACATTGCTGGCTTCGGGCCTTACGGCGGTCATGCACCAAAGTTTTCTTTCCCACTCGGTCGGAACGCGATTGTACGTCACGGAAAGCGCAAGCCTAGGAGAACCTGTGCGGGCGCTTATACGCGAACGCCGTATCGGTCAAATCACAACGTTCGTCGATCAGCAGGAAGCACGGAGGGCGCATAAGCCAAGGGGATAGCAGCGGTTATGAGCTCCCAATCAAAACACCCGCGAGAAGCACCAGACTGCCCCCCAAGACGACCTGCACGAGCGCGGAAGTAAACGGCGTTTCCATATATTTCCAGCGAATCCAACAAATGGCCAACAATTCGAACAGCACAAGAACGCCGGCAACGGCCGTCGCCGTCCAGAAATCGGCAATAAGGTATGGCAGCGTGTGGCCAAGCCCCCCAGCGGTTGTCATAAGGCCACAAGCCGTGCCGCGTATCCACGGATGCCCTCGGCCCGTAAGAGTTCCATCGTCCGACATGGCCTCGGTGAGGCCCATGCTGATGCCGGAACCTATGGAGGCCGCCAAGCCGACAAGGAAAGCATCCCACGTTTGCCGCGTCGCAAAAGCCGCAGCAAAGATAGGCGCCATTGTGGAAACGGATCCGTCGATTAATCCGGCAAGGCCAGGCTGCACGATCTGCAGCAAAAACATCCGTCGCGCCACGCTGTTTTCGGCTTTTTGGGCATCTTCGGGGACAAGCGCCTTTTCCGTGGCGTCCGCTTTCGCGGCATGTCCCACCTCTTCGGCGGCTAGATCCCCCAACAATTTGCGCACGTCGATATCCGTCGAACGACGCGCGGCGCGGTTATAGAAATTGGCGGCTTCAACCTCCATCATGGCCGCTTGCCGTCGAACAGCATCGATACGAAGGTTGTTCATGAGCCAAATCGGACGACGCTTCATGAAGCCCCGCACGTCTTGCCGCGTGATGTAGGGCATGCGCTCGCCGAACTTCCTGCGGAAGAGTTCAAGCAAGCGGTTTTTATGCCCTTGTTCTTCCGCAGCCATGGTCTCGAACATTTTCGCCGTTGCGGGATATTCGTCACGCAACCTGCTGGCAAAGCTAAGATAAATTTGCATGTCCTCTTCCTCGCTGGAGATAGCAAGGGCGAGAACTTCGCTTTCGTCAAGCTCGCAAAAACGTTTCATAGGAATGGCCTTTGTTTGGGGAAGCTTATACAGATAAGCCTTCGAAACGGCGAAAAGCAAGCGCAGGAATCTTGTCAGATCGCGCCTGTGTGTTCGAGTACGATAATGACGCCTATGCCGATCAGTACGGCGCCACCAAAGGCACCTGCGATTTTTCCTCCCCGCTTTCCGATAGCATGGCCGATCGTCACGCCGGCAGCGGACATTGTGAACGTTGCTAAACCAATAGTCACCGCAGCGATCCATATGTTGGCGTCGATGAACGCCAATGAAACGCCCACCCCCATGGAATCAATGCTTGTCCCAAATGCGGTTACGAGCAGCAGTTGTTTTTTATGCTTCTTGGGTTCTTGTTTGTGTTCAAACACCATGTTTTCCACAATCATTTTTACACCCAAAGCCGTAAGTATGAAAAACGCGATCCAATGGTCGAGCATCGTGATAATCGAGCTGGCCATAAGCCCGAAAAACCACCCCACTATTGGCATGCACCCTTCTACCGCGCCGAAAATTGAGGCTATTCGAAGAGCTTCGGTTGGCTTGGGGCGACGCAATTCGGCGCCTTTGGCCACGGATGCGGCAAAAGCGTCCATCGACAAACCAAGAGCGACGAGGATGGTTGCAGCAGGAGTCATAAAAGCGTCATTTTCGGGAAAACACCAACGACAAAACACAGGCAAAAACGCCCAGGGCAAACCTCACCCTGGACCCCTTTGCGTACAAGACAGGGCCTCTTTTGTTATAGAGGAAGCGTTAATACAATCCGAAAAGGAAGTGGCCGGACAAGGCGAGAAAGACCACAAAAAGAAAAATCATTGCTTTCTCATGACCACATAGCCCTTTTATATGCTGACACCCCTCCATTTTGCACATTATCGACATAGCTCTCCCCTTGGTTTGATGTGATCTAGAATATATTCTATCATAGTTTTACTAAGGCCTTGAAGGGCAAGACAAGGATAAAGCCGTGTTGGCTTCGGTTCTTTTCAAGGAGTTTTGTCATCGAACTCCTTCATCTTCGGCACGCGGGAAAAGGCGATTTTGCTGGTCATGGAAGGCAAATACGCGCCGAAAGCCAGCGTGCCTTTGCCATAGCGCGCGTTGATCTTGTCGACGGCGAGCGAAAGTGCTTCCGGCGCGCGGCTGTCGAACAGGTCGGGCTGGTGGGCTTCGCGCGGCCTCAAGTCAGCAAGCGTGATGCCGACGCGCAAGGGCTTCAGCGACGGAGCGGCGTGCCACAGCGGCAGCATGACTTTCAGCAAAAACGCCGTATCCTGTGTTTCCTGAAAACGGCTCTCCTGCACGTAATAGCCGAGATCCTGCACCCATTTCACCTCGAGGATCAGGCGACGGCAGTAAAAGCCTTCGTCGCGCAAACGTTGCGCCGCGCGCACGAGCAATTGCCGGATCACGGGAGCGGCAAGATCGAGCCGCCGTTCATCGGGCGGCAAAACATGCTGATGCCCGAGGCTGCGTCGCGGGTGGCTGGGGCTCGGCAAATCCTCGCCGTGCAAAAGCGCATGAAAACGCGCGCCCGTCACGCCGCGCCAGATAGAGCGCAAACGTCCGGCATCCGCTGTCCATAGCGTCGCGATGTCGGGAATGCCCGCCGCGCGCAGGCGCGCAGCCATGTTCGCGCCAATGCCGGGAACGTCTTCGAGGCTGAGACGTAAAATGGCTTGTGGCAGGATTTTGAGCGGCAAGAGCGTAAGGCCGTCGGGCTTGTGCATGTTCGAAGCCAGCTTGGCGAGCAGCTTGTTCGGCGCGATGCCGATGGAGCTTGTCAAACAGGCTCCCACGCGCTGGCGGATAGCGACCTTCAGCGCGAACGCCAATTTACGCGCTTCATCGGGTTCACGCTGTACGCGGTCGAGACGGCACGCGACTTCGTCGATGGATAAAACATCGTCGATAGGGATGAGCGTTTCGATCGCTTCAAGAAACCTGTGGTGATATTCGACGTAAAGCTTGGGCCGCGCCTGAACGAGCTTGAGGTGTGGGCACATCAATCTGGCTTCGCGCACCATCGTGCCGGTTTTGACGCCGAAAGCCTTGGCTTCGTAACTGGCCGCGATGGCGCAGGTGGTGTCCGCCATCATCGGCACGACCGCAACGGGTTGACCACGCAAGGCAGGGACAGCCTGCTGCTCGCACGAAGCGAAAAAACTGTTCATGTCAAGAAAAAGCCAACGCAAACAAAAGGATAAGCTGGATTCGCCTTGGCCCAAGCCGTCTAAAATGTTCATGTTTCGTTCTATAACCCAAAACATGCCCTGTATGCAATTACGTTATGAAAGGAAGTTTTTTGCTGATAATTAAGGAGGAAAGGATGAGTTGAGGAAAGACACCAGCTACCATGAGAAAACAACTGGATAGGAGCGGTCCTTGGAGATAAGACAGCTAAGCCATCAGGATTTGCCACCTCTTCTGGAACTTTACAAACACCTGAATAAAACCGATGCTCCCTTGCCGCCTATGGAGCAAGTTGAAGGGGTTTGGAGTTGCATCATCTCCAGCGATATATGTTCATGTTTTGGCGGATTCGTAAACGACGTGTTGGTTTGCTGTTGCATTCTTTCCATTATCCCAAACCTTTCGCGCGGATGTCGGCCTTATGGTGTTATGGAGAACATCGTGACGCACACAAACCACAGAAAACGAGGCTTTGGCGGCGGTCTCTTGAAATATGTGTTGGCGTATGCGTGGTCGAAAAATTGTTATAAAGTGATGCTGTCAACGGGCCGTAAAGACGAAGAAATCGAGCGCTTTTATGTCTCTGTCGGTTTTGATCCCAAGGCAAAAAGGGCGTTTGTCGCCACCCCCCCTGTTGTTGAACACGACAATGCATAGCCCGTCCTTCAGAAAAGTAACAGACAGAGATTCGCCTTTCCTGATCGCCCTCAGGGAGTTCACGATGCGTGAACATGTTGAGCGTTCAGCTTACATCATGCGTTATGCGTTGCTTATAACGGAAAACACCTTACATGACCGCGCAAGGCCAGAACAGTCCTTTGCACGCACAGTGCCCTGATATTCCCGCTTTGTTCTGCGCAAAACCAGAGAAAAGGTTTCCAGCCTTTCACGAGAAAGATGTTGGCCTTTTCAAAAGCTCAGGTCCTTCCGCCCAAAGCGTTTTTAGTGGCCAGCTTTGGCGCAATTATGTAGAAGACATCCCGCTTACCGTTAAATGCAATGGATGATTCCATTTTTCATGTCTACGCCCCAGAAACCCGAACGCATCGTTTCCCTTGATTTCTGGCGTGGCGCTTTTCTGCTCATGATCTATGTCAACCATGTGCCCAACAATTTTTTAGCGTCGGTTACTTTGCGAAACTGGGGCTTTGCGGACTCAGCCGAGCCTTTCGTTTTCATCTCCGGTTTCAGCGCTATGCTGGCTCTAGGCCGTTATTTCGAGACAGGGGGGATAGGCATCGGTCTTTTGCGGGTTTTAAAGCGCATATGGCAGCTGTTTTGCGCTCATGTGCTTCTTGTCTTTGCTCTTTCGGCCATTATTGCTTTCGCGGGCGAGTTTACGGATAGCAAATCGATCATGGAACAACTCAACTTCTCACCGTTTTTTGTCGAAACGGACATAGCCATCAAAAAACTCCTTAAACTCGGATATATGCCAAATTTGACGGATATCTTGCCGCTTTATATCGTTCTGGTCTTCCTGTTTCCCATAGCGTGGGCGTTGACAAAAACATCTTCTCTTCTTGCCCTTCTGGCATCCCTATCACTGTGGCTTTTTGTCACGCTGACAAACCACAGTTTATCGAATTATCCGGAAGGTGCGGTCTGGTTTTTCAACCCTCTGGCCTGGCAAGTTTTGTTTGTCGCCGGCATGGTGACGTATAAGGAGCGCGCCCGTCTTCCGCGAGTGCTTCAATCAAACAGCCTGCTCTGGCTGTCCCTCATCATCGTATTCGCTAGTATGGTCGCTGTGGCCCCATGGACGCATATTCCTTCCTTGAGGGAATACAGGCTTGTGCCCACCGCGTTTCTTTCCATCGATAACAAAACCAACTTGTCATGGGTGCGTATCGTTCATTTTATGGCTCTGGCTTTCCTCGCCGCGCGTCTGGTTCCAGCCAGCGCGAGCCTTTGGAAGAACAGAATCGTTAAGGCGGTTTCTCTTTGCGGGCAGCATTCTCTGACGATTTATTGCGCAGGCTCGGCCCTGTCCCTGGCCGCGCACATCATTTTGCACATAGGTGGCCTCGGGCCGGTTGTCGCCATGTGGCCTGTGGCGGCTGGCGTAGTCCTTCTTGTTTTTTTGGCCATGGCCTTACAGACGGCCAAAGTCTTGCTTATGCACAACGGAGCTCGCAGCAAAATCGCAAGCACTGCGGCACTCTAGGCGCCCGCGCAAGGGGACTTTCCTAAGTCTAGATATGCACAAACGACCCAATATGAACTTGCGCAAGAGCCCCGCCATTGCTCGCGCCAGACAAGCCGGATCCCAGCATGCCTTGCGTTTTGCCTTCGGGCGCTTCGGCCCCCCTCAGGTCAAGCCAGGGCCGCTCCAGTGAAGGGCGTCCAAAATAATAGCCTTGCATCATGTCGACTTTTTCCTCACGCAGCCATTGCGCTACGTCTTCGGTTTCCACACCTTCGGCGACCGTTTTCAGCCCAAGGCCCCGCGCAATCTGGATCAACATACGGACAAGATGCTGTTGTTCGTTATTGCCGATCAGATTCAAAAGAAGCTCACGGTCAATTTTCATGATGGACAAAGAAAGCGTACGAAGGTGGCGAATCGAGGTCGACCCTGCCCCGAAGTCGTCAAGCGCGACTTGACTGCCTAACCTGTTAAGGGATTCCACAAGTCGCTTTGTTTCGGCGACATCCATGATGGCAGCCGTTTCCGTAATCTCGATAATAAGCCGTTTTGCCACTTCAGGTTTTGAAGACAAAAGCTTGTTCATGTAATTTGGCCATTCGGCCTGCGCCGCCGTCAATCCGGAAACGTTTACGGCCAGCTGCAGCCTATCGTAGGCTTCCAGCTCGCGAATGGCGAGCTTTAGGACGTGGCGATCGAGCTCCGATGCCAGACCTTGTTGCTCAACAATCGGGATAAATTCTGCGGCGGGCATAATACGGCCGTCGTCGCGGTATAGGCGCGCCAAGGCTTCGTAAAACAAAACCTGTCCCGTTTCGGTTTCAATGATCGGTTGAAAAGCCAGCTTTAAGCGATCGTTTTTCAGCGCATGTTTAACGCGTTCAGCTATTTCGAGAACATTGCGGTTTTCTTGAGATCTTCCGGGCGACACCTGATATTCGACAAATTGGTTGCGGCCCTTTTGCCGAGCTTCACGCAACGCCTGTTCCGCGCGGATCATAACCTCGCGCGCATCGAGTTTCGAGCCGTTTATATGCATGAAACCGATGGAAACCGTGATGTGGATGGACGATACCGCCGTTATGACGGGGCGATCGCGAAAGCTTTGGAGAACACGATCGGTAAAATCGAGGGTTCCGCTAGCAAGTCCCGGCAAAATGATGCCGAAGGTATCACCGCCGCAACGCCCTACAATGGCTTTGAAAGGACTCAGGTTGCTAAGACGGTCAGCGACGGCGCATAAAATAGTGTCTGCGGGCTTGGTGCCTACGGCTTCGTTTACAAAGGCCATATCGTCGATGCCGATAACAAGGTATGCGGTGGATTGCCTGCTTTCTTGAGGCCCCTCAAGAATGCGTTTAAGCTGCGTTAGAAGTCCGTTCCGGTTTAATCGTCCGGTAAGGTGGTCTCTCTCATTGGGCGCTGCCGCCAAAGGCAAAAGACGCTGATGGGGGCCGTCAATAATGCGTATCAGACCATTCTGGCGAACGGAGCGGCCATTGTCGTGGTCTGTCGAACCATGTTCGCAAACCCACACAACACGTCCATCAGCCAAGAGGACGCGATATTCGCGATCAAACTCCGGGGAGCTGTCGTTAAAGACAAGATAGTGGTCGTCAGGCAAAACATGCCGTGCCAATGTTTCCGCGTTATGCGGCGGTGCGTCGATATCTCCGAAAAGTTTTTGCCACGGCCCCATCCAGACAAGCGAGTCGTTGACGAGATCCCAGCTATAGGCGATATGGCCTGAAGCGGCCAAGATATCGGCTAGAGAGGTTGGGGTGTGGTCTGTCATTTTTGTGCTTACAGCTCTTATGGTAAAATGCGCAATTTTTTTTCTGTATTACCGTTGAGCCCTCAAGGGTTAGCTTTTCGAATTCATTAATTATCATAGGCCTAGCTCTCTTAATTTTTCCTAAAATCGCGCAAAACCTTTTGCTTTTGCTGCGCCTCGCGGCAAGGCGCTGAAATATCAGGAAAAATGTCCTTACGCGCTTTGGGAGCACGCTGCGAACACGCCTTTTTGTCTTAATGTGCAGTTAGGCGTTTTATGTAAAAAAACGTTGCTGCTTTTATTGGGATTGTTTGTTCTCGATACGGCTTTCCTGAAAAACCGTTTCAGCCAGTCTCTTGATCGTTTTTTTGAGAGAATCGCGGACGTCAATCGCCGCTTGCATGTCGGCAACCTTGCCCTCATGGGTAAAGACCGTAAAGCGGTGTGAGGGGGTTATATAGAATAAAAGGGCTCCAGAAATGCCGTTTTCGCCCGCGCTTTTTTTGTTTGAATTCGCCACGCATTGCACATCAACAACACGCATAACAAGGTCGCCTGCTTGCTCTTCTTGGCCAATCTCGACGTCAAAAGAACCTGCACACTTTTTTTTCAGGCCATTCACATAAAGGCCGATCAGATCGCTCAGACTTTTGCCTTTTACGACAAGGCGTTCGCGCACGCCACCCTTAAGCGCCCCCGTTTGCCACATGTAATCGGCGGGCCTTCGGTCGACAGGCAAACCTTCGAGGCTAAGGGGCACGACATTTTTAAGGCCGGATTCGAATAAAAGAGCCTTAAGCGCATCCGGCAAGTCTTCAGAAGCTACGGCTTTTTTCGTCTTTTTTTTGTTGTCGCGGGTGCATTTTTGTAAATCATTTATTGTCCCGCGCATATTGTTCAAGGAATAATCCAGTCTTTTGCCGGCCGCCTCGACGCTGAGCCGGTTGGCCTTGATCAAAGATTCCGTGAAAGCCGGATTATTTCCCATCTGTAAAATGAGGGAGTCGGCATCGATGGCTATGGAACGAATGGCCCGTTCGTATTTTCCGCTCTGTTCTTTCTGTGAAGTCTCCAGAGAGAGCGTCAGATCGTACTGGGCGTTCGCCACGAAGCCTGCGTCAGGAATCACAAGCCCAATGTTGAGCTTGTTTGACGGCGCAAAGGCAAAAGCAAGCTTGCGCCCATCGGCATAACTCTTTTCGACAAGGCAAAAACCGAAGGTTCCATCTTGCTCGAAGATGGGCCACGCCCTCAGATCTTCGCTCTTTTGCTGGCCTAAAACGGGCGCGACCGAGGCAATCAGAACCCCTAGACCGAAAAAAACTGCTCTTGCTATGATCCGCGCCATGAACGATCCATAAAAACGGCCTTTTTTTAAAAGACGCCTTGTTTTCAACATTATGAGGGGTAAAGTACGCTTGCGGACCTTGTAAGGCAAGCCGTATGCAACCTCCTGTTTTTCACCTTGTAAACGGGCTAAACCAAAAACATGAAAAAAAGCTATTCCATGCAAGTTGTGGCCGAGGCTCTCGGCGGACATCTCATAGGCGACGGTACTCATCAAGTCGAACGCCTTGTTCACCCTGCTGAGGTTAGGGGGGCTCAAGACCTCGTTCTCGCCACCGACAAAGCGCTCTTGCCTCTTTTGGCCGGATCCCTCGCGAAGGCCGCTGTCATTGCCGATATGGATGCCGTGAACCAGAAAGCCTTCGCGGCACTTATCGTCGTGGAGCGGCCTCGCTTCGCGATGGCAGCGTTGACCCGCGTGTTCGAGCAAAGGCCACAAGTGGCTGTTGGCGTTCACCCGACAGCGATTGTCGAGAAAGGCGCCAAGCTTGCTGATAACGTGTCCATCGGACCCATGGTTTACATCGGGGCCGACGCAATCATCGGCGCGAACAGCATCGTGCATCCACATGTTTATATAGGCCCAGAAGCCCAAATCGGGGACGGATGCCTGATTCATGCGGGCGTAAAGATCGGTGCGCGCGTCAAAATCGGGAAACGAAACATCCTTCACTTTAACGCGTCGGTCGGCGCGGACGGCTTTAGTTTTGTAACGCCCCAAATAGGCAGCGTCGAGGCCGCCAAAGCCACAGGCGAGGTTGTGGCGACGAACGATCAACTTGTCCGCATTGCCTCGCTTGGCACAGTCATTCTGGGCGATGACGTCGAAGTCGGGGCCAACACCTCAATTGACCGTGGCACGATTACGGCTACCCGTATCGGCAACGGCTCAAAAATCGACAATCAGGTTCAGATAGGACACAACGTTACGGTTGGCGAAAACTGTATGCTGTGCGGACGCGTAGGTATCGCGGGAAGCGCCGTGATCGGCGACAGAGTCGTGCTCGGCGGCGCCGTGGGCGTTGCGGATCACGTGAAGATAGGAGATGACGCTATCGCCATGGGCATGAGCGGCATAGCCTCCAATGTTCCGCCCAAAACCATCGTAGGCGGGATGCCGGCCAAGCCGCGCGAAAGGGCCTTGCAGGAGCAATTGTTCCTTGGGCGCTCCAAGTCTTTGGTTAAAAAGATCGAATTATTGGCTGAGCGTCTCGAGAAGCTTGAGCGGCAGGCCAATAACGACTAGTTTGCCTTTAGGAAGCATCAAGGGGAAACGCGATGTCCCAAATTGACGAAATTCTGGATGTAGTTGCCGAAAAGGCCATGGTGGACCGGAGTAAGCTTGTGCCCGAAGCCAAGCTGAGCGACTTGGAAATCAGCTCGCTTGACATGGTCGAAGTGATTTTTGCTCTTGAAGACAAGCTTGGAATTGAGATGCCGTTCAACGCCAACGTCAACGCGCAGGAATTCCAAACGCTCGGCGATGTCATTACGGCTGTTGAAAAACAGCTTGCGAACAAGAAAAGCGCATAACAAGCTTAAGAGAAACGGTTTCGATGAATCACTCCCGCCGCATCGTTATCACGGGCTTAGGCGTTGTCAGCCCCATTGGCCTTGATGTTCTTACGTTCAAGAATAATTTATTCAACGGCGTTTGCGGCATCGAAAGCGCCGTATTTTCTTATCGCGGAGACGACGTGCGCTTTCCGGCCGCGCCCGTTAAAAATTTTGACGTCACGCGTTATATGGACACGAAGAAAGCATCGTTGCTTGATCGCTTCTCACAGCTTTCCGTGGCCGCCGCCATGCAAGCGATGGAAGATTCCGGCCTGAAGCTTACGCCCGAAAAGGCAGAGCGCATGGCCGTAATAACGGGCACCGGCGTAGGCGGCCAGAACACGCTGGAAGATTCCTATATGAAGCTTCTGGGCAACGGGCCTCCGCGCGTGCACCCCTTTACGATTCCGCGCCTTATGGCGAACGCCGGTTCAAGCCAAATCAGCATGGCGCTTGGCATACAAGGTCCTGGCTTTACGGTTGCAAGCGCATGCGCTTCGGCCATTCATGCTATGGGCGTGACCCTGCACATGATGCGCTCGGGCCTTTTCGATATGGCCATCACCGGGGGCGCTGAATCGTGTCTTACGTTCGGTACCCTGAAAGGATGGGAAGCTCTGCGGGTTATGGCTCCGGACATTTGCCGCCCGTTTTCGATCAATCGTGCCGGAATGGTCATCGGCGAAGGCGCGGCGATGTTTGTTCTGGAGACCTTGGAGTCCGCCAAAGCGCGCGACGCAAAGATCTATGCCGAATTTCTTGGTTTTGGGATGAGTTCGGATGCTAAAGACCTCACAACGCCCGATGTGAACGGCGCTGCTCGCGCGGTCATAAACGCGCTTAAAGATTCCGGAATCAAACCCGATGACGTCGATTATATCAACGCGCACGGCACAGGCACGCGCATCAACGACCTCACCGAAACGGCGGTGATAAAACAGGTGTTCGGCGACAAAGCAAAAAAGCTCGCCGTTTCTTCAAGCAAGTCCTTGTTCGGCCACGCCTTGGGGGCGGCAGGCGCGCTGGAAATGCTAGCCACGGTTATGGCGGTGACCGACGATAAAGCCCCGCCAACGGTCAACTACCTTGGTCTTGATCCCGAATGCGATCTTGATGTTGTGCCTAACCAAGCGCGCGCTATGCCAATCCATATTGCCCTTAATAACTCTTTCGCCTTTGGTGGCTTAAACGCGGTCGTCGCCATTAAAAAGGCCGTTTAAGCCGTATGTTTACACGCGGCGCAGGCTTTATATGCGTGAAGGCTTTTTTGTTTGCGGATAACACCCATTCCTTGCTTTTGTGCTATAATCGATCCAGTTTTCTTGGGCTTTCGCTCTGAAAAAAGGAGGATGACAATGCGCACATGCCGAAAAATAGTCCTTTTCAGCCTGTTTTTGGCCATGACCGCAGCTTCTTTCGCCTCATATCCTCAAGCGGCTGAAACGGACGCTGCCAACCAGGCTCGATCCATCAGAAACGAGGAAGCCCTGAAAAGTCCGGCAGGTCGGTATATTCAGGACTTGGGCCATCGCGCCATCAAAATTTTAAGCGATCAACGCCTTACGCTCGAACAGCGTAAGATCGAATATCACACCATTTTGCGCGATTCGTTCGATGTTCCGACTATGGGAAAATTTGTGGCCGGTCGAGCCTGGAATTTGGCCGCGCCCGAAAAGCAGAAGGAGTATTTGCGCCTCTTTGAGGAACTTCTTGTCAAGATCTACGCTGAGCGTCTCGCCTCCTATAAAGGGGAGGATCTGATGGTGACAGGCGTTCGGCAAGAAAGCGAACGCGACTATGTTGTCTCCAGCGAAATACTCCACCTTCGCACGGGGGCGCCGCCTACTGCCGTGGATTGGCGCGTGCGCAAAAACAATGACAAGCTGGCCATCGTCGATGTTGTGATCGAAGGCGTCAGCCAAAGCGTTTCCCAACGCGAGGAATACGCCTCGATCATCCATCGGGATGGAGGAAAGCTTGACGCCCTTTTGTCCCAGATGCGCGAGCAACTGCAAGCCCTTAATCATGCAAAAGGGTAGTCTTTGGCCGCTTGGGTTGATAAGGGCTTTCGATGAATTCCAGCGTCTTTAATGCAGAAAAGGGTCGTAAACCTTTGGTGTTTCCGTCTGACGTACGACGGGTTTTGCTTCACTCCTGCTGTGCGCCTTGCTCCGGCGAAATTATCGACGCGATTCATGAAACGGGAACGGCTTTCACGGTATATTACTACAATCCCAATATATATCCTCGCGATGAATACGAAAAACGCAAGGCCGAGAATAAGCGCTTTGCCGAAAAACTTGGCGTGCCCTTTGTTGACGTTGATTACGACAACGATTGCTGGTTGGCTCGCGTGAAGGGTTTGGAAAACGAACCCGAACGAGGAGCCCGATGCACGATATGCTTTTCTATGCGCCTAGAACGCGCTGCGCTTTATGCGCACGAAAACGGTTTTGATACGCTGGCGACCAGCCTCGGCATTTCACGGTGGAAAAACCTGAATCAGGTGAACGCCTGCGGTCTCAAAGCGGCTGAGCCTTATGCAGGCTTGCGTTTTTGGGATTACAACTGGCGGCAAAACGGCGGCGCTGATCGTCGCTTCGTCATCGCAAGACGCGAAGGTTTTTACCAACAGGATTATTGCGGTTGTATGTATTCGCTTAAGGCCGCGCAGAAAAAAACATAAAAGCAGAACGCTTCACAAAGCCTAGCTCATTGATAGGCGCAGACCCTGACTCTGCTTGATTGTTGCCGTTTCACCAGCAAAAACCAGGGGCTTTTTGCGCAAGCCCTCGTTCCCCCCCCCCCCTTCTCGCAGAGGAGCGGAACGCCGCTTTATCTTTTTCGCTATTGAGACTACTTGGCGCTGAGGATCATGACGATCTGGCGGCCTTCGAAGCTGGGTTCGCTTTCGACCTTGCCGATGGCATCCAGTTCCTCGCGGACGCGTTTAAGCAGGGTTTGCGCGATTTCCTGATGCGACATCTCGCGGCCGCGGAAGCGCAGCGTGATTTTCACCTTGTCGCCGTTTTCCAGAAACGATTTGGCGTTCTTCATTTTGATGTTGAAGTCATGATCGTCGATCATCGGGCGAAGCTTGATTTCCTTAAGCTCGATCACCTTTTGCTTTTTGCGCGCTTCGGCGGCTTTCTTTTGCATCTCGTATTTATATTTGCCCGAGTCGAGAATCTTGCATACGGGCGGATCGGCGTTGGGCGAAATTTCTACGAGATCAAGTCCGGCTTCTTCGGCCAAGGCCATGCCTTCTCGTACCGTCATGACGCCGCGCATTTCTCCTGCCGCATCGATTACACGAATTTGCCTTGCGACGATGGCGCCGTTAATGCGGGGGCCATCCGTTTTATCTTTCCGGAAGCCGTCTTGGCGATCCCGGGCTGGTTGTGGACGAACGATGGAAAAATCTCCTTTGGTTGTTGTCTATATCTTGATGACCGAAAAACGCTTGTTTTTTTAATTAGCCCCAAAAGCCAGAGCATGATGTACAGATACGCGCGTCCAAGGCCAGATCTATAATTAGGCGGTCTACGCTATTTTGGTCAAGTAAGGAACGTTAAATGTGGGCCGGAGAATTTCTCATTGCATGGCGTTGGTTAAAGGCTTTTTTACGTAAAAGTGAGGCACCCATGATTGTTTTTCGACGTTTTTGGGTGTAAGAGAGCCGTTCCTGAGAGGGCCCAAAGACACAGCCATCAAAAACCCCTAAAAAGCCTTTGAAAAAAAAGGGTTTTTACTTCTAGAGAATATTTGGGATTATAGCCTTGATTTTGTATAGTAGAGTTAACTTTTATATTTAGGCAATAGAACACCCCATGAGCAATGGACAATCTGTAATGATCACAATCCCGCAGATCAAGGCCGCCCGAGCTCTTTTGGGATGAACGCAGCGGGATTTGGCCAAGACAAGCGGCATTTCGTTGGCGGCAATAGCCCAGATCGAGAGCGGCGCAGGCAATCCGCGTCTTGGAACGATGCGTGTCATTCAAAACGCTTTTGAGAGGCATGGGGTCGAATTTTCTGATGATCCGGGGGTTCGCGTTCAGGCGGAACCGTTCGACGTTATAGTGTGGCAGGGGCGCGAGGCTGTTGAACGGCTTTGGAACGATATCGAGGAGACGATGGGCGATGGCGGCGTATTATCGGTCAGTGCGATGCGTCACCACATCTGGGAGGAGTTGTTTCCCGGGCGCGTAAAAGAAGTTTATGAAAGCCGCGTCAAGAAGAACATAAGCATGCGTGGGCTGTTCGCGAAGATAGAAGACAACACGACGTGGCCGTCCGAGAGTTGCCGTCTTGTGCCGCTTGACGCGCTCAACACGCACACGCCGCACTACATCTATGCCGACAAAGTGGCGCTCGTAAAGCTGACCGATCCCTTGCGCGTCGTCTTGATCCGCAATCCAACGCTGGCGGAAAGCTTTCTCAAACAGTTCCAGTTTCTGTGGGACACCGGTAAAAAATTCTAGCGCAAATCCGGCGGCGTCGATTCCATGACGATCAGCTTGACCGCATCTTCGAGCTTCAGGATTTCCTGAGCCTCGCCTCCAAGGCGGCGTAATGCCACCGTGTGTCCTTCGGCTTCCTTCTTGCCGACGACAAGGATCAAAGGAACCTTTTGTAAACTGTGATCGCGGATTTTGGCGTTGATCTTTTCCGGACGCAGGTCCGTTTCAACGCGCAGACCCGCCGCATCCAACGCCTTGGCCACGTCGTTGGCATAGGAATCCGCATCATTCGTGATCGTCGCGACGACGGCTTGAACCGGCGTAAGCCACAACGGCAACTTGCCCGCATAGTGCTCAATCAAAATGCCGATAAAACGGTGCATCGAGCCGAGCACGGCCCGGTGCAGCATGACGGGGCGGTGCTTTTGTCCATCTTCGCCCACAAACGTGGCATCGAGCGTTTCTGGCATATTGAAGTCGACCTGCAGCGTGCCGCATTGCCATTCACGGCCGATGGCGTCACGCAGATAGAACTCGATCTTCGGCCCATAAAACGCGCCGTCGCCCGGGTTCATGTCGTACTGCAAGCCTGCGGCTTTCAGCGCGTTATGCAGCGCGGCCTCGGCCTTGTCCCACACGGCGTCCGAACCTTTGCGGATCGGCGGACGGTCTGCCAGACGCACGCGCGCGACTTCAAAGCCGAGATCGGCGTACATAGAGCGCAGCAATTCGCAGAACTTGACGCTTTCGCTTTGGATTTGGTCCTCGCTGCAGAATATGTGCGCATCGTCCTGTACGAACTGCCGTACGCGGATCAGGCCGTGCAGCGCGCCGTGCGCCTCGTTGCGGTGGCAACAGCCGAACTCCGACATACGCAACGGAAGGTCGCGGTAGCTTTTTATGCCTTGCTTGAAGATTTGAACGTGCGCGGGGCAGTTCATCGGCTTCACGCCCAGCATCTTCGGTTCTTCCCCTTCCGCCGTTTCGCTGGCGCGCGCCGCGAGCTTGAACATGTTGTCGCCGTACATGTCCCAGTGGCCCGATGCCTTGAACAGCGAGCTGTCGTAAAGCTGAGGCGTGTGAACTTCGGTGTAGCCGTTCTTCAAAATCCGGCGGCGGACGTAGTTCTCGAGCATCCGGTACATCATCCAGCCCTTGTGGTGCCAGAACACCGAGCCGGGCGCTTCGTCTTGGAAATGAAAGAGATCGAGTTCCCTGCCCAGCTTGCGGTGATCGCGCTTTTCGGCCTCTTCGATCATCGTCAAGTAGGCGTTCAGCTCCTTTTCGTCGCGCCACGCCGTTCCGTAAATGCGTTGCAGCATCGCGTTTTTTGAATCGCCGCGCCAATACGCGCCAGCGAGCTTCGTCAGTTTGAACGCTGTGCCGATCTTACCTGTCGAGGGCATATGCGGGCCGCGGCACAAATCGCGCCACGCGCCTTGCCCGTACATTGAAATGGTTTCGCTTTCGGGCAAGTCCCTGATCAGTTCGACTTTGTAGTGTTCGCGTTTGGCCTCGAAGTGCCTAATCGCTTCGGCGCGCGAGACCTCTTCGCGCATGATGAGTTCGTTGCGCTTGATGATTTCGCGCATCTTTTCCTCGATTTTCGCGAAATCTTCGGTCGAGAAAGGCTCGTTGCGCGCAAAGTCGTAGTAAAAGCCGTTTTCGATGCTGGGGCCGATGGTGACTTGGGTGCCGGGAAAAAGTTCCTGAACTGCTTCGGCCATGACATGCGCACAGCTGTGGCGGATGAGGTCGAGCGCTTCGGGCGACTTGGACGTCACGATCTCTACCTTTGCGTCCGTATCCAACGTTCGCGTCAAATCCCGCAGCTCGCCATTGACCTTGACGGCAAGGGCGGACTTGGCGAGGCCAGCTCCGATGCTGGCGGCCAGATCCGCTCCGGTTACGGGGGCGGGGAAGGACTTTACGCTGCCGTCCGGCAGGGTGAAGTTCACGGGGGCCGAAGCCTTTTGCGCTGATTGTTGCATGGCCGAATCATAAGCTTGTTTTTTTGCATGGCGCAAGGGGCTAATATTCCAGAAAAAATTCTT
>CAZYPX010000002.1:0-47133 GCA_964649675.1 uncultured Rhodospirillaceae bacterium
AGGGTACTTTGTGTTTATGAGGTTTTGGTTGAGCTGAAGAGCCGACAGGTTCACCAAACGCCAAAGGCGTTTGGCGCGTAGCGGAGCGAAGTCCGAGGCCGTTAGGCTGAGGATAAAAACACGCAACAAGCGTGTTTTTACAATTCCGACCGGGGGCACCATAAGATTTTCAACAGACTTCTAGATCTGGCAAAGATGAAGCAGGAAACGGGGCCTATGCAGACATGGCAACGGTCATATCCCGATCACTCCTTAAAATACTCCAACCCCAGCGCCTGCATGATGGCCTCAAGCACGAAGTTAAACGGCTTGTTGAAATGCGGCAGGAAATAAACGTCCGCGAAAGCCAACTCGGGCAACGTGAGCTTCTGCTGAATGGCGAGCGCCAGATAATAGATGATCTCGGTATGGCTGATCTCGCCGCGCGTACCGATCTGGGCGCCCAATAACCTCAAAGTCCTCTTGTCGAACACGAGCTTGATGCGCACTTTGATTGCGGAACCCATAAACAGCGGGCGGTCGTCGTCCTCAATATAGCTTGATCCCACATCCAGCTTCAGTTGGCGGGCATAGTCCTCGCTGATGCCCGTGCTGGCCAGCTTGTTCTCGAATACGCAGATGGCGTTCGTTCCTGCGACGCTGTCGATTTTAACGTCCCAGCTGCCGTTGACGTGGCTGGCCGCCGTGATGCCGCTTTTCACGGCGTTGGTGGCCAGAGCTACGTTCACAGGTTCGCCAAGCGAGGCGTGGTTGATCGCCACGGCGTCGCCGATGGCATAGATATCCGGTAAACTGGTGCGCATGTATTTGTCGACGATCAGCGCGCCGTTTCTGGTTTTGCGGGCGTTTGGCAAAAGTCCCGTGTTCGGCTTAAAGCCCACGCATTTGATGACAAGGTCGGCGGGATACGCGTTTTTGTCCGTGATGACCTTGACGACTTTTGTGTTACCCTCGAAATCCACGACCTTTTCGCCCAGCGCGAGGGTCACGCCCGCCTTGCGGATGTCGTCCTCAAGCGCGGAGGAAAACTCGCGGTCGAAATAGCGCGGCAGAATGCGCGTCTCGACGTCGATCAGCGTGACCTGCTTGCCTTTCTTGTGAAAGGCCTCGGCCAGTTCGATGCCTATATAGCCTGAGCCTATCACGGCCACGGATTTTATGGCGGGATCGTCGGCCTTTTGGATCAGTTCCTGCGCATGCTGGAAAAGCTTGCAAACCTCGACGTTTTCAAGATTCTTGTGGGCTTCAGGGATGCCCGGAATATCGATGGGCCACGAGCCTGCGGCATAGAACAAGCGGTCATATGTGTCGTCAAACGTATTGCCCGATCCCAGATCCTTCACCGTAACCGTGCGCCGCATGGGATTGATGGCGACGGCTTCATGGTTCATGAAAATCTTCGCGCCTTTGGATTCCAGCTTGTGGGGCGTGCAATAGAAAAGGTCTTGCACGTCTTTGACGATGCCGCCGACGGCCAGCGCGATGCCGCATCCCAGAAACGAGATATTGTCGTTGCGGTCATAGGCCGTGATGTCGTGCTTGCCGCTCTGGGCCAAAAGCGTGCGCAAAGCCGACGTACCGGCGTGGTTGATGCCTATGACGACGATTTTCATGGGGACTCCAAGGTGGGATTCGTAAGTTACAATGTTGGTTAAGGTAGCGTCAACGACAGGTTAACCCACTCAAATATGTTCTTGCTGTTGATGGGCGGATGGCGTTTTCTTGCCATGGTTTAAGATTCGAAGGGTCGGTTCTTCATGTGCGGGATTGTGGGCGTTGTAGGTGCGTCGGGTGCGGTGTCGGAACCGATGCTCCTTGCCATGGCCGATGGGATCAAGCATCGCGGTCCCGACGATCGCGGCGTATGGTGCGACGCGGAGCAGGGCATAGGGCTGGCTCAACGCCGCCTGTCCATTCTTGATTTGTCGCCCGCCGGACACCAACCGATGATGTCGGCCTGCGGGCGTTATGTGATCGTCTTTAACGGCGAAATCTATAACCATGCCGTCATCCGCAAGGAACTGGAAGACAAGGGCTACGCCCCCGCATGGCGCGGCCACTCGGATACCGAGGTCTTGCTGGCCGCGCTCATCGCGTTCGGGGCCGAAGAAACGCTGAAGCGTTGCGTGGGCATGTACGCGTTCGCGCTGTGGGACAAGCGGGAACGAACGCTCGTTATGGCGCGCGACCGCATGGGCGAAAAGCCGCTGTACTATGGCCAGGTTGGATCAAGTTTCGTTTTCGCGTCGGAACTAAAGGCTTTTTACCGCCACCCGCAATGGTATGGCGAGATCGACCGCCGTTCGCTGGCGCTGATGATGCGGCACAATTATATTCCCGCGCCGTACTCGATCTTCAAGAACGTCGCTAAACTGCCTCCGGCAACCGTTTTGTATTATGGCGGAAACGATAAAACGCCGCGTCTCAAGAAATATTGGGACGTGCGCGAAGCGGCGCTGAAAGGCCAAGCCAATCCTTTCACGGGGACGGCCGAAGAAGCCGTCAATCAAACGGAAGCCTTGCTGCGGCAAGCCTTGGAAGGCCAGATGATGGCCGACGTGCCTTTGGGCGCGTTTTTGTCGGGCGGGATCGACTCCTCGACCATTGTCGCGCTCATGCAATCCATGAGCAGCCAGCCCGTGCGCACGTTCTCCATCGGCTTCGGCGAGAAGGACTACAACGAGGCCGTGTATGCCAAAGCCGTGGCCCAGCACCTCGGCACGCAACACACGGAGATGTACGTCACGCCCAAGGAGGCGATGGGCGTAATCCCGCTATTGCCGACGCTCTATTGCGAACCGTTTTCGGATTCCTCGCAAATCCCGACGTATATCGTGTCGGGATTGGCGCGTAAGCATGTCACGGTGTCGCTTTCGGGCGACGCGGGAGACGAACTCTTCTCGGGCTATTTGCGCTATGCGCTGGCCGATAAAATCTGGTCTCGCGTGTCGATGATGCCGCAGCCTGTGCGTCAGGCGTTCGCGAAAATGATCACGGCGGTGCCGCCGGAACATATCAACAAGGTGGCGGGATTCTTTCTGGCTGTGTTGGCTGAGCGCGTGCGTCCCAAAAACGTGGGCGACAGGGCGCATAAACTGGCGGGCGTATTGGCCCTTCCTGCGGTCGATGAGCTTTACCGCTCGTTGATTTCGCATTGGAAAGACACGGCGGAAATCGTCATCGGCGGCGATGAATATCCCACGCCGTTGGCCGAGCCTTTCTCGGCCTTGGGCTTGAACGACCCGATCAAAAGCATGATGTGTCTCGATCAGATCGGTTATCTGCCTGACGACATTCTTGTCAAAGTCGACCGAGCCTCGATGGGCGTGAGTCTTGAATCGCGCGTACCGCTGCTTGACCATCGTATTGTCGAGTTTTCGTGGACGTTGCCGTTGTCGATCTTGCGGTGCGGTGGGCAATCAAAATGGCCGCTCAGGCAAATACTCTACCGTCATGTGCCGCGCGAATTGGTGGAACGACCCAAGGTCGGCTTCGGCATTCCGCTCGACGCGTGGCTGCGCGGGCCGTTGAAAGACTGGGCGGAAGCCTTGCTCGACGAAACGCGCATGAAGCAGGAAGGCTTTTTCCATCCTGCGCCCATCCGCCAAGCGTGGGCCGAACATCTTTCCGGCTCACGCAACTGGCAATATCATTTGTGGGATGTCTTGATGTTCCAGGGGTGGCTTGAGCATTACAAATCGGGCGCTATTGCATGACAGAGCGCAAACCGAAACTGATGTTTTTTGTGACGGAGGACTGGTATTTCGTCTCCCACCGTTTGCCGCTCGCTCAAACGGCTCTTGCAGCAGGTTATGATGTCAGCCTCGTCACGCGCGTGGGCGACGATGCCGATACCATCAGGGACTCGGGTATAAGGCTTTACCCTTTGGATATTCACAGGTCGGGCGGGAACCCTTTTCGCGAAACCCGAACGTTTTTGGAGCTGAAGCGGATTTATGCGCACGAAAAGCCGGATATTGTCCATCACGTGGCCATGAAGCCGGTCGTTTACGGTTCTCTGGCGGCGCGGATGGTTGGCGTCAAGGGTGTCGTGAACGCTTTGGCCGGCATGGGGTTCGTTTTTTCATCGTCGTCACGCAAGGCCCGATGGCTGAAGCCGCTTGTGCGGCGCGTGTTGAAATACGCCGTGTCGCCCTATAACGCTCGCTTGATTTTGCAAAACACCGACGATGTCCGCATGTTCGGGGAAGAAGGCCTGATCGATCCGGCTCTGATTCGCCTGATACGCGGATCGGGCGTCGATCCCTCCTCTTATCCGGCGGTGCCGGAGAATAATGCCGGTTTGCCGTTGGTCGTTCTGCCAGCGCGGTTGCTACGCGATAAAGGGGTTCTTGAGTTTGTGGATGCGGCACGCATACTACGGCAGCGCGGCGTTGCCGCACGTTTTGCCCTTGTCGGCGAACCTGATCCGCTGAATCCCGCCTCGTTCAACGAAGAGGATATTTTGTCTTGGCAGGAGGAAGGTCTTGTCGAATGCTGGGGCTGGCGCGATGACGTGGCCGCCGTTTTCGCCCAGGCCAATATCGTATGTTTGCCCTCCTATCGCGAAGGATTGCCGAAAGCCCTTCTTGAGGCGGCGGCAAGCGGCAGGGCCATTGTTGCGACCGATGTGCCGGGATGCAGGGAAATTGTGAGAGACGGGGTGAACGGATGGCTGGTGCCGCCGCGCGACCCCGCGGCCTTGGCGGCGGCTCTCCATGAAGCGATTCGCCGTCCGGATCTTAGGTCTCTTTACGGGCGCAAGGCGCGCGCCGTTGTCGAGCGGGAGTTTTCGCTTGAACTTGTCGGCGCGGAAACTTTGGGCATTTACGCCGAACTCACGGGCAAAATTTAACCATCGTTTGCGGACTGTTTGCCGATGTGCTTTTCTACAAAGCGCGCTAAAACGCTTTTTCGTGTTTTTAACCTTTTTTGCCAAACTTCCCGAATTAACGTCCTCGAAAGTAAACCTTTGCTGGCTTTTTGGCCGTCAATTTGCTAATAATTAGTTAATACGCGAAATGGAGTGGTTAATTCTCGTATTATTGCACGATAACATATAGAGTTTCCCATGGCTTCCGGCATAACGATCAGCAAAAGAGAAAACGACGCCGAGGTCCTGTCGCCAAGCAACGCCCTGTGCGGCGAATCCCAAATACCGACAATCGCTGTTTCAACCGAAGAGCGGCCCGTTACGGAGGGATCGCCTTACAGTCGGCAAACGCTCTATAAACGGGCCGATGTCGCAAGGGCTTTGCGATGGTATATGGCCACGGACGTTCTGGGCCTTGTTTTGGCGTTCTTTTGCGCTTGGAGCGTTGCGCAGGCCATCAACATTCATGTGCTTGGGCGGCCCGAAGGGTTGCAAAACAGCGTTTTCGATGCCTTCCACGTGACGCAGTTCGTTTTGCTGGCCGCAGGAATAATCTTGTGGTTCGAAAACGCCGGCCACTATAGCGTGCGCACGAACGCAAGGACGGAAGCAAGGCGCGTTGCGGGCGCACTGTGTTTTGCGATGCTCGTTGACGGTTTTATCGTTTTTGCCGCTAAAGAGGATGTTTCGCGGCTATGGTTGATGCTTGGATGGATGCTTGCCGTTCCCGTCATTTTGGCTTTGCGGGAGATTTACAGGACGCTGCAGCGCCGGTTTGGGGCTTGGCAAATACGCGCCATGCTGGTTGGCAATGGTCGCGCTGCCGAGGATGCTTTAAAGGTTATCAGATCACATAAAGCCCTTGGATATGAGGTTAAAGCCCACGTGAAAGACGTCAATGAAGCTTTCGCTAAAGCTGGTGAATCGTGGGAAAATTTATGCGCCGTTTATGGGGTCGATCACATTGTGATTGCGCTTGATGGCGCGGATATGGCCAAAGCCGAGCTGCCTTTGGCCCAATTAATGCGTGAAAAAGTCCCCTTTTCCATCGCGCCGCCTTTGCGGAGGTTGGCGGCTTGCGGGGTCTTGCCGCACTATTTTTTCAATCATGATATTCTATTGATGACGCGGGTTTAAAGAGATTTTTAGGCGCTTCTCTCTATTTAACTCTTTTAAAACCCCCACGACTCCTTTACAGGGCGTGGGGGCTTTTTTATAGGCGAAGCATGGATACCATCAAAGAGGCGTTCGATATCATTACGCATTTTGGCGATAATGGATTTCTTGTCGCCATGATAGCTGTTTCTTCCATTTATTTGCTTATGAACGGCGCGCGCAAAACGGCGGCATACGTGGTCATTGGGCCGGTTTGCGTCGCCGCAGCGGTGCTCGTTCTTAAGCTGCTGTTCATTGGGTGCAGCCAACAGCAGGCTATGGCCGTGTATTCGCCCAGCGGGCACGCCGCCATGGCGGCAATCGTTCTGGGATCTTTGGCTGTCGTGGCTTCTTTGCCGTTGTCCGGCCTTTCCCGTCTTGTTCCATTTGCGGCCGTTTTGCCGTTGATAGCCGGAGTTTCCATCTCGCGCGTTGTTTTGGGGATGCATTCGCTCAAGGAAGTCGTGATGGGGCTTGTTTTGGGCGCCATTTTTTGTGCCGGAGGTTTTTTTCTGGTGGGGCGCGACATGCCTGCGCCCCCAAAGCCAAAGGTTTTTTATGTCTTGGTTCTGGGCGCCGGAGTGTTGTTTTTCGGCGTACATGTTCCTGTCGAGGGTTTGATCGAAAACGCTGCCGCTTTGTTGGATATCGACAGGAAGGTTTGCGTAGCGCTAGATCGCGT
The DNA here is from genome assembly GCA_964649675.1 of uncultured Rhodospirillaceae bacterium. Classification (GTDB taxonomy): domain Bacteria; phylum Pseudomonadota; class Alphaproteobacteria; order UBA9219; family UBA9219; genus CAZVCG01. The sequence continues at coordinate 6,711 of CAZYPX010000002.1, forward strand.
GTGATGTTACGTCACGCTTACGTATTTAGGAGGAGGGCTCGTGCGAGTATGCCATGTTATAGAATCCGCAGGTACGGGCGCCGGACAAGTCGTGATCGATCTTACGCAGTATATGCAGGCGCAAGGCGATGATGTCACGGTGGTTGCAGGTACGCAGCGCTGCGAGGCGCATTTTGTGGACACGCTTTCCGCGATGCCGCGTGTGCGTCTGGAATTCGCCTCCATGCGTCGTAATCTGGGCCCCCATGACGTAACGGATGGCTGGAAGCTTTACAAAAAGCTGCGCGCGCTCGGCCCGTTCGACGTGATACACGCGCACAGCTCGAAAGCCGGCGCTTTGACAAGGATTGTCGGGACGCTCCTTCCCAAGGCCCGCAAGGTCTATACCGCCCACGGCTTTATCACGATGGCCCCCTCCTCACCGGTTTCTTTTCGATGGATCGAACGTTCTTTGAGTTTTTTTTGCGATGCCGTTGTCGCCGTGTCGGAAGGGGAGGGCAGGCATGCGTTGTCGTTGGGCATCCCATCGCGGAAAGTCAAGGTTATACCCAACGGCACGACGGTTGGCGCGCAAACGCCCCGCGAAAAAGCGCGCGAGGAATTGGGCATCGCGGCGGACGAGACGGCGCTTGGATTCGTCGGGCGGATGGAAAGCCAAAAAAACCCTTTATTGGCCATTGACGCATTCGCCGAGGCCGTTCGGGATTATCCGTCGTTGACATTGAACATGATCGGCGAAGGTTCTCTCATGCCTGCGGTTCGTGACTCCATCGTCCGCTATAAACTTCGGGGTAATGTGCGGCTTTTGGGGTATCGCCAAGCGCGCAGGTTGATGGCGGCGTTTGACGCCCTTTTGTGCAGCAGCGATTATGAAACATTGCCGATTTCGTTTCTGGAGGCGTTGACGGCCGGCGTGCCGATCATTACGCGTCATGTCGGCGGTGTCGAGGAGGCTATCGTGGAAGGCAGAACGGGGTTTCTGGCCAGAGGCGCCGAAGCCGCGCATTTGGCCGAAGCCATCAAAAGCTTCGGGGCTACGGACCACGAACATCGCCAAAACATGAAAGAGAGTGCTCGCCGCCATGCCCAAAACTTTACGCGTGAAAAAACGGGTTCTGCGACGCGCCATCTATATCAATCGTTGCTGGATGCGCCTTTATGATCGCAGGCGAGGCGAGGAAATTCTTCGTCGGCCGTCTCGATCAAAAGCGGGATGCCGCCTAGACGCATGCCTGTCTCTTGGTTTTTTTTGCGTCCAAAGATATCGGTGACATCTCCCCCTGGAGCGGCAAGACGGATATTTGAGCGCGACGATTCCGTCCACGCAAGCGTCAAGGCTTGCTCCTTTTTGTAACGGGGTTCGAAGCGCATCATGTGCGCGTTGCCGCCGCAAAGGCGAGCGCGCGTGGCAGCGGCCAGTTTTCGCCCCTTCAGGTTAGGCATAATGTGGCGCCACATGGCGATGGCCGGTTTTTCGCGCCCGTCGAATGTGTTCATGCCGTACACATGCTCGTCGTTGCGTGGGTCAGGGCCGCTGTCGCGCCATTCGTAAATCGCGGTGAAGGGAATGCCTTCCGCAAGGTTGACAAGGTAGAGGCGTAACTGGATGGCGGCGTGTTCTTCGAGAGAATAGTCGCGCCAGGCGAGTCGTTGCGTTGGAGAAAGCGCCGGAACAGGGTAACCCCATTCGTCCACGGCGACAGGAACGGGATGATCGGGCTGCCAAGGCTTCAGAAAGCTCCTGAGCTCAGCGTAGTCTTTCGCTACGGTTTCCGGCGGCGAAGGGCGGTAGGGATGAACGGTGAAAGCGTCAAGGCACGTCAATGGGTTTGTTTTCTCGAAAAGAGAGCGCATGAAATCGTAACGGAAAGCCCCGCCGTCTTTTACGCTTACGGCGGGGGCCATGATGCGGGCCTGAGGGACGGCCTTCTTGATGGATTCACAAACGGTCGTGATGAAATGGCCGACGATGGCTCCATCCGTTTTTGGGGGAAACCCCCCATCCGTTTCAGGCTCGTTCCAGATGAGCCACGTAAAGGCTTCCGCTCCGTAAAGGTCGCTGTAATGCTTGGCCGTGGCCGTCGCGAACGCCGCGAATCCGGAGATGCCATCGGATGTCCGGGGCGCGGCGGGTATCGTATAGCTGTAATCGCCGTAAGAGAGGGTTACGGGATCGCCGGTATAAAGCGTGTTGCCGTAAAAAAGGGTTGTGGCCATATGAACGTCGTGGGCCCGCAAGAAGGCGATCATATCGTCGTAGGAGAATGCGGGCGTCTCGTCGATATCGTCGCCTTGCTTTTCGCGGTAAAGCCTATGGTTCCATGCATGGCGCCCGCGTTGCCTTTCAACTTCGGGCCAATTAATGCCGATTCGCACATTGCGAAAGCCGAGACCGGCAAGCTTTCGTATTTCGTCTTTGGTTATGCGTTCAAGCTTGATGTTGACGGCAAGGCCTTCCCCGAAAAAGGTCTTGGCGCGCCCTGCGGCTGCAGTTTCCGTATGGAAGACGGCAAACAAGGCAAGACAAGCGAGGCAGAAGCGCCTCATGACTGGATGCTCTGCGCAAGAGCAAGGTAGTGGTCTGCCATGATGTCGATGGAAAAACGCCGATCAAGGTAATTTTGAACGGCGGCGCGGAACTTATCATCGGCAGGATTTTCGAGGGTTTCGAGGATGGCTTCGGCCAAGGCTTTGTCGTCATCGACGGGAACAAGGCTTCCAAACTGCCCGTCATCCAGAATTTCGCGCGGACCGGATGGGCAGTCGGTGCTGACAACTTTGATGCCTGCGGCCAACGCTTCGATAAGGACGTTGCCGAATCCCTCGGTCCGGGACGGCAATACGAAAACGTCGCCGTTCGCCATACATGAGACAGGGTTAGGCATATAACCCGCCAGAACGGCATCGTTCTGGAGCCCAAGCCCATCGATCAGCTTCTGAAGCTTGGGGCGCTCTTCGCCTTCGCCGAAAAGGATAAGGCGCGAGGGTTTGGCGGCGCGGACGCGCGCAAAGGCTTTGATAAGCGTATCAAAGCCCTTTAAAGGGACGAGTCTTCCGCAACCAACGACGACCGGCAGCGTTTTGGAGGCGAGCCAAGGATGTGAAGTTGGTTCGACCGCGCGTTCTCGCAAGAGCGCAAGATCGAAACCGTTCAGGATGGTCTCAACGCGCATACGCGGCCCGACGGTATGTTGCAGCGCGCGCCCGACCCCTGACGATACGGCTACAACGGCTTTGGCATAACGGTAGAAAAAGCCGATAAGCAGCCGTAGAAATTTTCTGCGGACGCTATACTCCCCTAAAGCATAGGCGCTGATGTCAAAATGGATCGTGGGCACAATGTTTTTGTAGCCCGCCAACGCGCTCGCCACGATGCCGAGGAGAGACGGCTTTTCCATGACCCCGAACAGAACGGCAGGACGGGTTTGCTTCAGGTAGTGACGGAGAAATCGGATGGTTTTGAGAGGGTTTCGGGAATTAAGGCTCAACAAACGGACGCGGGGATCGATTTTCTGAACGAGGGCGTCATCCTTCAATTGCACAATAAGGTCAACAGAGATTCCCTTGGCCGCAAGCGCGTTAACCAGTTGGATCGTATAAAGTTCAGAACCATAGCCCCTTAGCAATTCAATCGCGAACACGGCTATGGGGCCTGAAAGTAATAGCATGTCGGCTTTTAACCTTTTTTGACGATGAGCGTTCGTTTAATAAGCATTAAGGAACGGGCAAAGCAACAGCGTTCGCAGGCGATTTCTATGAGAATTTCGACCCCTGACAGAGATATCGTGCGCATCTACGCTTTTGCGTGGGTGCTGGGCTATCTGGCGGTTTATTTCGTGTTTCGGGGCCTGTTACCTGAAAAAGCTTTGGTCGATGCCGCGTATATTCAGGAAGTCATCCAAGGCCTCAACAAAGGCGGCGCGCCCTCGCAGGGATACGCCTTTATGGTTGAGGTCTTCAGCTTGCTCCCGCAGCCTGTCGTGATGGCTTTGGTGGGATGTCTCAATGCGTTTTTCCTTTACCGTATCGTGATGTGTCTTGGAACGTTTCGCGGCATGCTTTTGGCGCCGTTGGTTTTAGTCCCGTTCATCGCCCTCAATCTTCAAGCGCCGACCAAGGAGACGCTTGTGGTGTTGATGGCTTTTTTGTTGTGGAAATACGCGCTCGGCGCGCGAAGTGAATCCAAATCGGTCGTTGTGATCACAGTCGTTTACGCGCTCTATGGCCTTATGGTGCGCGATTATTATCTTCTCATTCTTGGCGTTTTTCTGTGGTTTTATGTCATGATCAAATCGCCGATCTTGTTGCGAGCGGTTTATGTCCTGCCCCTTATCGCCGCAATGCTGGTTATGCCGGAAAAAGGTTATATGTTGCTCGGCAACGCGCGCAACGAGGTGAATTTTTTGGTCGATTTCGGGAGCAGTTCGGAGGTTCGCACCTATTTTCTCAATCCGTTTCCGTCCGACAATATGGCGCATTTTATCGGCAACTATCTTTACGCTTTTATAATGCTTAATTTCCCCTTTCTTAAGGCGATAACGGCCAAGGAAGCCGTTTTGTTCGCGAATGTGGCTGTCTATGGGGCGCTCATGGTCGTTGGTTTGCGCCGCTTGCAGGGGCCTCAGCGCCTTTTGCCGCTTCTGTTTTTGTCACATGTCGCCGTGCTGACGATCTTCGAGCCTGACTACGGCAGCTATTTCCGTCATTTCAGCAGCGTGCTGTTTTATTTGGCGTCTCCCCTTATATATCTTGAAAGCCGTCGCGCCGAGTTTCTCCGCGCGCGCGTGGCGGAGGCCTAAGGCTCATGCGTTCTGACTGGCAAATTGTTTTGCGTACATGGGTGGTCAAGGCCTCATGGAGACTTCTCGCTTTGTTGGCGCGCGATACGTTTCCTGCGCGGATCGAAGGACCCTGTCTCGTTCTTGCGCCGCATCCCGACGATGAGACCTTGGGGTGTGGCGCCTCGATCGCGCAAATGCGCAAGGCGGGCCGCCGTGTGCGCGTTGTTGCGGTGACGGACGGCCGCGCATCCGAAGAAAAGGGCGGCTGGACACAGGAGTCCTTGCCCGCGCGGCGCAAGCAGGAAATGCTTGAGGCGTGTGCAAGGTTGGGCGTGCCAAAGGAAGATGTCGCTTTTCTTGGCTATCCGGACAGGGAAGCCGGAGATCACATTAGATCCATCCGTGAAGATCTTTTAAGGGAAATACGGAGATTTCAGCCGGTTCAAGTCCTTTCTCCGGCGGGTTGCGACAGCAACGGCGATCACAGGGCTGTGGCCGCCGCCTTTGCCGAGGCCATGGCTGTCGACGGACGGCGGATGCTCGTGCATGAATACGTCATTTGGTTTGCGCCCCTTGGTTTTTTCACGCGCATGCTACCCCTGACGTTGGCGGGAAAGATGCGCCGTGTGGCGACCCGGCCAGAGCACGACGTGAAAAAGAAAGCCTTCGATGCGCACGCCTCGCAATATGGCGGTTACGAAGACGCAAGACATATGCGTCAGAAATTGTGGTCTCGGTTCTTCAGGCCTTATGAAATGTTTATCGAAAGGCGGAAAGCGTGAAGAAGAAAGCGGGAATCATGAAAAAAGAGTCAGCCCGCTTTTTGGGTCAGGCGGTAAGCGTTGTGCTGCGATCCTTTTCTTTGGCGGCGAAAATGGGTTTGACGCTGTATATGGGGCGTTACTTAGGGTTGGCCGATCTTGGCGTTTATGGGCTTGTTTTCGGCGCCGTGATGATCCTCAACGGCGCGTTAGGCGTGCGGCTTGATTACATAGTCGCCCGGGATATTGTCGGACGCCAACCTCTCGATGCTCTTGGCAAGATGCGCGACCAAACCATTTTCATGCTGCTCAACTATCTTCTTTTGGCGTTTATCATGAAGATGGTTGCGTTGATGGGGACGTTTGATGTCGCGGAAGACATCCTTGTTTACATTTTCGTGCTTTCGACGGTGGAAAATTTGGCGTCGGCGGTGCACGTTAACATGACGTCGCTTGGGCGGCCTGTTCTTGCGAATTTTCTTTATTTTATACGTTCGTCGTCATGGGTTTTTCCGGTCGTGTTGCTGGGGCTTGCTTTTCCTGACTACCGAAATGTCGGCGTAGTCTTCAAATGCTGGATTCTCGGCGTAACGGCGAGCTTGGTTCTGGCCGTGTGGTTTTGGCGCGTGCTTCCGTGGCGTGAGACGTGGGACAAGCCTATCCACTGGGGATGGGTGAAGTCGGGGTTGCGAAAAAGCTTCTATATATGGCTCGGCACGTTGGGCTTGTCGGCTGGCATGTATGTTGACCGTTTCATTGTAATGAAATTCCTCGGTATCGAGGCGGTGGGCGTTGCGACGTTTTATCTTTCCTTTATTTTCGCAATTCTGACATTGGTGCACAGCGGCGTTTTGTCGTTTTCCTATCCCCGCCTTATTGAAATGCACAGGCAGAGCGACACCGAAGGTTTTTGGAAAGAAGTCCGGCAGGCGGGATTGCATACGGCCATTTTCGCGGCGGCCGTCGCGATTGGCGTCGGTTTTGGCGTTCCGATGCTGGGCCACCTTCTCGGCAGGCCCGAACTGGTGTCGGAAAGCAGAGCCTTATGGCTTATGCTTGCGGGCACATGGATCCGCGCAAACACGGAAACCCTTTATTGGGTGCTTTTTGCCCGTCATCAGGATAAATCTCTTTGGCTTGGCAATCTCCTGTTCTTGCTTCCTGCGGTTGGGTGTACGGCCGTTTTTGTCCCTGTATTTGGTCTGGAGGGCATTGGATACGGGGCGATTGTTGCCTCATTGTTCCTGCTGGTTTGGCGCGGATGGAGCGTATTGAGGCCACCTGTTCAGGCCCGATGAAAAAAAGTTGTTTGAAAATAATTAAGGAATGAAAGTAATAGCGTAAAAACAGCGAAAAAGCTCGATTGCTAAAATTTAGCATAAAATGCAAAATATCTAATTATATCAATAATTAAGCGGCCATTATCCGCAAAGATGTACGCTGAAATCATTACGAAAGATCGTGGTGATTTCCGTGTTAAAGCTATTTTACTTTCTTTGTTTTCTTATATTTTCTTTTCCCTTTGCTTTCTCTGCCAAGGCTCAGGTTGAGGACGGCGTGCGCATTGAGCCTGCTTTTGTGGTCCCGCTTATGCAGTGGGTGGAAAGGGAAATGGGCACGACGACGCCCATTATGCCCGAGGTTATTGCCAGCCGAAGCCAGTTTTTTAACATTCTTGGGGGTATGGCTGCCCGGGTTGCTGGTCGGCCCCAGGCTCTTTACAAAGCCGGCAAAATCTATCTGAACAGTGACCGTTGGGATCCCGAAGATCCTATGCAGGTGAGCCTTTTGGTGCACGAACTTGTGCACCACGCCCAGTACTTTTCCCGTGGGAAATGGCCTTGCTCCAACGCCAAAGAAGAGCAAGCTTATACGCTTCAAAACAAATGGCTGGAAATGAACGGCTATGCTCCGTTCGTAAACGTGGCGTGGATCAAGCGAGTCTCCAGCTGTCCTGATCTTGGGGCTACGGCACAATTGGCTCAGTCCAATTAACCTAACGTGTTCTTTTAGGCTAACCAGAAAGGCGCCCGATAACTCACGGACGCCTTTTTCTTCGCTCCGCGTTATTACGGCGAGCAGGGGCGTTAACTATATCAAAACAGCATCACATGTTGGTTAATGCACAAATTCCTTGAGAATCAGGGTTGCGCTCCCGTGAAAACAATGAAAAGACATGGACGAAAGCTTTGCCGTTTCGTATAGGTTACAAGTCTGAGGTAGCCTGATTAAGGGGCTTGGCCGTTATTTTTTTCGGGGGATCATATGCGTCGATTTCACAAAAGTTTATTTATCCTTGGCGTTGTTTTGTCGTTAAGCGCGCCTGTTCAGGCGGCCACGGTCGCTGACCGAATTGTCACGGCCATCGCAAACAACGATTATGCGCAAGTGCAGACGCTTGTAAGGTCAAACCCGAACATGACGGGAGCGGCGACAGACTCGCTGCTCAAGAAGGTTCTTGGGAACGTTGTCGACAAGCCGCAGGGCGCCGCGCGCAGCATGACGACGGCGTCCGTGATCGCGCCGGGCATTACGCCGACTGACGCCAAGCCTGTTGCGGAAAATCTTCGCAAGCTTGTCAAGCTGATTGCCGACAAGCAATTGCTGATTTGCAATCCCGAAGCGCAGGCGAATGTGGGCGATGTTCAAGCGGCGATGGATCCGCGCAAGATCGAAGACGCGAAAGCTGTCGCGTCCATTCTGGATTCTGCGGAAGATATCGCCAAGACCCCGGCCATCGTGGCCGTTGATCCGAAGCTCTTCGCTGATATTGATGCACAGCGTTCGCAGTGCCAGACGGGAGACGATGCTCTTTTGGCCCAAAGCCCGGGGTTCCGTCCTCAACGTTTTCCTCACAACATAAAACCTGTTCCTCCGCCTATCAATCCGGCAAGCCCGGACTGAGGTCGGGGTAAAGTTGTCTTTCGAGGGGAAGCAGGATAGTCCTTCAACAATAGCGCGTTCAAGAATCAGGAGATGCACATGAAAGTCGTAAATAGTCAGGTTAAGGGAGCCTTGTGGGGCGTATTGCTTGCGACGACGGCGCTGTCCAGCGCTTATGCTTATGGTCCCGAGGGCATGTTTGGCGGTCGTCTCAATCCCGACAATACGATTGTTCTGAGCAATCCTGTTCAAGTGGAGGCTCGTCCCATGCGGGCGCAGTCGGTCCTGCAACATCCGCGTCCCGAGTATGACCCTGTTCCCGTAACGGTGCGTTCGTTCGACGTGTACCCGTCCGTTGAGGCCGGTTATGCCTACGACTCGAATATTTTTGCCACGCGCAACGACAAGAAGGACGATCATATCATTTCCTTGCGTCCTGCTGTCAGCGCGTTTTCGAACTGGAATCGTCATGCTTTTGCCGCCACGGCTTTCGGCGACCTGAACTTTTACACGGGCAATTCGAACGAGGACATTTCGAATTTCGTGACAGGGTTGCAAGGGCGTTACGACATCATGAGCGAAACATGGCTGTCCGGCCGGTTGGGTTATCAGCACCTGTCCGAACCGCGTTCGTCGCCCAATGACGCCGGCGGCAGCGAGCCCACGACGTTTAACGTCGCCAAGGGCGGCCTTACCGCCTATCGCGGCGTTGGCAAAGTGAAGGTGGAAGGCGAATACGATTTGACCCGCTTTTTCTACAACGATACGCCTTCGCCGGTTGGTCTCATTGACCAAAGCCTGCGTGATCGCACGTATCATGAGTTGGGCGGCAAGGTCGTGTATGACTTGACGGCCAACTTCAAGCCTTACATCAAGACGGTTTATAACTGGCGCGTTTACGACAACAACCATCCGCGCCAATCCCAAGGCTATTACGCCGTCGCCGGAACCACGGCGGATTTTGGCGGTATTACGTCGCTTGACGCTTACGTTGGTTGGATGTCGCAAGACTACGCAAACTTCGGAACGAACGAAATCAATGACGGCGTTAAATTCGGCGGCCGCTTTGAATGGAACGTTACCGGCCTGACGTCTCTTGTTCTTGAGGCGAGCCGCACAATTGAAGAAACGACGCTTGATGGCTTCAACAGCTACAAGGCCACGGGCGGTTCGGCGACCCTGACGCATGAACTGCGTCGTAATATCCTTGTTGAAGGTAACTTTGCCTTTACGCGCGACGATTACAACGGGATCGGCGAGCGCTCTGACGACAATGTCGCGGCAGGGACTGGCGTGCGTTATCTGATCAACCGCAATTTCTACACGGATCTTTTGTACGGTTGGAACAAGCGTATGGGCGACGATTCGGCTTCCGATTACAGCCGTCATATCGTGTCCTTGCGTCTGGGTGCCCATTTATAACGTTGCGGTGCGCCAATCGTCGCCCTTATAGAGGAAAAAAGGGGTAGGGTATGAAGGCGAGGTTTTTGGCGGCTTTATTCGTTGGTCTCTGCGTTATTGCGGTGATGGGGACGGCGTGCGCCCAATCACCGCGTGCGCGTTATATGCCCCAACAGCACCAAGGCGAGTCTCCGGCTGAAGTGCCCCAACAAGGGCTTGTCGTCTTGGCGGATCCATCTTCGGTAAAAGAGTATGTTCTGGGCGTAGGCGACCGCTTGCGGCTCACGGTTTATGGAGAAGACGACCTGTCCGGCGATTACGAGGTCAACAGCACAGGTGTCGTTGCGCTTCCGTTGATCGGGAATATTCAGGCCGCTCAATTGACGGTACGGGCGTTTGAGGACACCGTGCGCACAAAGCTGGCATCGGGTTATCTTCGCGATCCGCGCGTTAGCGTTCAGGTATCGAACTATCGCCCGTTCTTTATTTTAGGCGAGGTGGCCAAACCGGGAAGTTATCCCTATGTCAACGGCATGAACGTATTGAACGCCGTAGCCATGGCGGGGGGCTATACTTACCGTGCCGACAAGGGGGATATAGTTATCGTTCACGCCAACGACCCTTCGAAAAAAGAGGTTAAAGCGCGCGAAGATGCCCCTGTAATGCCTGGAGACGTTGTTCGCGTTCCGGAAAGGTTTTTTTAAAGTAAGCATTGTTTAACGCTTTTTTCGTTTTTTTTAAGAGGGACGGTTTATATTTTTAAGGCCATATTGAAAGGAAAACACCTCTATGTCGGCATCTAAAACGCCATCTGTCATGGTGGACAACGCGGCTCTGCCGGGGCTGTCTCACGCGTCCGTGATGGATCCTTTCTTCCGCAATATGGACTTACGGGAGGCTGCGCGCCTTCTTAAAAGGCGGTTGCATCTTATCATAAGCATTACTGTCAGCGCCGCCGCTTTGGCATTGTTGATCGCTTTGCTGATGACGCCGCAATATCGCGCGCAAGGCGTCATTATGCTCGATCCCCGCCAGACCAAGATTATCGAAACCGGCCCTGTCGTGTCGGGCCTGCCGGCCGAGAACGCTGTCGTGCGTAGCGAGATGGACATTTTGGCTTCGCGCTCGATACTTGAGCGCGTCATTAAAAAACTTGATCTGGACAAGGACGACGAGTTTTTACCCCGCAGCCTTGCGCAGGCGCTCAATCCTCTAAACTTTTTCCGTCGCTCCGTTCCTACGGAGGAGCAGGCGGCCCGCATGCGCACGGAAATAATCCAAAACATGCAAAAGCGGCTTCAAGTGGTGAATGACGGCCGTTCGTACAGCATCAACATTTCCTTCGATTCCAAAGATCCGGCAAAGGCGGCAAAAATCGTCAACACGTTGGCCGAGGAATATCTCGTAGACCAGCTTGAGACCAAATACGAGGCCACGGAGCGCGCCAACAAATGGCTCGACGAAAGGCTTTCCGCGCTTAAGGTCAAGGTGGAGGCTTCCGAGAAGGATGTTGAGAAATTCCGGCAGAAAAGCAAGCTGATCGATATTGATGGCGCAACAATATCCGCGCGTCAGATGGAATCCATTAATTCCCAGCTGACGGCAGCGCGCGGCGAAACGTCGCAGGCCGAAGCGCGCCTGCGCAGCATTCAAAACATGTTGAAATCAAAAGACGGCGTTAACAGCACGGCCGACGTTTTGGGATCGCCCCTGATACAGAACCTTCGCCAGCAGGAGGCCCAAATTCGCAGCCGCGAGGCGGAAATGGCGTCGCGTTATGGCGCCCTTCATCCCAAAATGATCAATGCCCAGGCCGAAAGGCGGGAACTTCAAAACAAAATTGCTGAAGAAGTGAATAAAATCGTCCTGAGCCTCGGCAACGAAGTCGATGTCGCGCGCGCCAAGGAACGCCAGCTAGAGGCCGATTTGCGCAAGCTTGAAGAACGCGCCGGCGTTGAGATGCGGGACAGCATCACGCTTAATCAGCTGCAGCGCGAAGCGCAGGCGAATCGCACGCTGTACGAGAATTTTCTGAACCGGTTTAAACAGACCAGCGAACAGAAAGACCTTCAAACCCCTGACGCGCGCATTATTGCGCGCGCCGAGCCGCCGATAAAGGCGGCTTTTCCGGTTGTATGGCTTTTTGTCCTTGTGGGCGGCATCGTTGGCGCGGCGCTTGGCATTCTGGCGGCCTACCTCACCGAGTATTTCGATCGCGGTTTTCGCGGCGTGAGCCAACTGGAGGAAGTCAGCGGCCTTCCTGTTATCGGGATTGTGCCAAGCCTTGCCAAGGTAAGCGCTCGTTCGGTCGAGGATTACGTTATCGACAAACCTCATTCCGCCTATTCCGAGGCGCTCCGCACCGTGCGTACGGCCATCCATTTCTCGAACGTCGACAACCCTCCTAAAACAGTCATGGTCACCAGTTCGATGCCCAAGGAAGGCAAAACAAGCTTTTGTCTATCGATGGGCCGCGCCCTGGCCAAGGGCGGCAACAAGATCCTACTTATCGACGCGGACTTGCGTCGTCCCCGCGTTGCGGACATCTTGAATCTCAACAAAAAGAATGGCGGCCTTGCTGGCCTGTTAGCCGGAAGGAAATCGCTTGAGGCCGTATTACAGCGCGACCCTGTTGTGAAAAATCTCGACATCATACCTGCCGTTGGTAAAACGGCCAACGCACAAAATCTTCTGGCCTCGCAACAAATGCGGAAGATGTTAAGTGAGCTTGCACCGAAATATGATCTAGTCATCATCGACTCGCCGCCTATTCTTGCCGTTGCCGACGCGGCCATGATTGCGCGTGTGGTCGATACGTCGATCTTTTTGGTGCGCTGGGCCACCACGCCGCGCGATACGGCAGCTCAGGCTTTGAAACAGATGTGCGCTTTTGGTTGCAGGCTTGCGGGTGTTGTGCTTACGCAAGTGGACACGAACGAGCATGCAAAATACGGTGAAGGCTATTACCATCAAGAATATGCAGCCTACTACACCAACTAAGCCGTCCGGTTTCAGCAACATACGAAAGCATGGCGCGCCGCGTTTTTTGCCGATGGTTTTGGCCGCTTTGGCGCTTTTTCTTCTTGTGCTGGCTTTGCCTGCGCTTGGAGCGCGGCTCTTTCAGTTGAAAAGCCACCATGTTCGTCAAGCCCTTTTGAATGAAGGCAGGCCCGCCGTTCAAGAGATTGATACCTATATCTTAACACGAAAACGCGCTGTTTTTCTGCGTCCGTCAGGGGAACTCATGGATGAGCTTGCCATGGCCTATATAGCGCGCGGACAGACAAATTCTGCATTAACGACCGAAAGCACCAAAGAGGCCGTTTTCTGGCAGACGAAGTCTTTAGAGCGGGCTCCTGCCAATGCGTTCGGATGGGCGCGGTTGTCTTACCTGTCTTTCATGGGCGAAGGCGCGTCATCTTTCGCTTCGGGTGCGCTGGCGCTTTCACTGGAGACAGCCCCTTATGAACCTGCGCTTTCCGTGATGCGTCTGAATATGGCTATGACACTTTATGACAACCTTAGCTCCGAGATCAGGGAAAGGATTCCTTCCATGATTCGCTTCGCGTGGGAGCATGACCCTGTCAAGCTGGGGGAATCCGCCGCGCAAATGCGTTATGTCAGTGTGGTTGAACAAATTTTGATGGATGATCAGGAGGCCTTGAGAATCTTTCGTGAGCTGTTGCCGATCGCGGTGGAGGGGGAGGCGGTGAAGCCCATAAGCGAAGAAACGGAAGCACATACCGCAACCTGATCTTCAAAAAAAGAAAAGGCGGAACGCCCCAAAAAACAAAGAAGGCCGCATAAGACGCAGAGATCAGAGAGCGAGGATCAACCGCAAGAGGCTGACGACGAATGATTGTTGCGCCGCAGCATAGAAACAGCAAAAAGCACCCCCCAAGCAAGAAGAAGGCGCCTAGTTTGTTGATATTAAAGGGATTATTTTTTTCTTGCATGGTCAGTTAAAAGAAACGTATTTTTGCAGTGCGGAAAAGGGTCTTGTGACGCTGACCGCAACGCTTTAAAGGCGTTTCCTCCCTGAACTTTTAGGCCGCGGCATGTCCGCGGCCTCTTTTTAAAGGTTTGTCGTTGTAGGAAGGGGCGGGGAGATAGAGGGCCGTTGCGTCATGGCTCTGGGAATGCTACACCCCCTGCTGTCGTTTTCCTTTTACGAGAAACAACAGGCTAAAGCATCGACCTGCGAAAAAGCCACGGCTTGATGGGCGCATGTGAAGCTTATAGGTTTTTGGAATTTAGAGTTGGTTGCTAAAATTCCGGATATGGTCCCGAACAGTGGGTGCGTAGCTCAGCGGGAGAGCACTACCTTGACATGGTAGGGGTCACAGGTTCAATCCCTGTCGCACCCACCAGCTATTTCAAAGACTTAGCTGGTTAATTCAGAGAGCACTTTCGTGAACATGAGACAGAGCATGAGACAAATGATTGCTTTTGTCTCAAGGGCTTACGCGTACTGCCTTTCTGCTGGCAGTTTCCGTCCGAAAAAAAGACGAGGTCGCGATTCAATTCATGTTAATGGAATTGATTGGTGGTTTCCTCATGAGATTGTGGAAAGCTAGCGAGGCAACCACTATCGCGCAGTTTACACGGTTCGTTTTGCGGATACGGTTTACGTGTTGCATGTCTTCCAGAAGAAGTCGCCGCACGGCACCTAAACGGCTCAATTGAATCGAGATGCCCATTAGAGGCTCAAGGCAGTACTCAAACCTTTCAGCCAACCTCGTCGGGCCGCAGTTTCAATCTCTATCACACCCACCAGCCATTCAAAGGCTAGCTGTCTAATGTTGAGAAATCGTGAGTATGGGACAGACCACGAGTCGTATGATTGTTAACGAGAAGATTTAGGCTGAAATTCTATAATAGTCCCAGAATGTTCAGCCGAATGGCCATTGCCTGTTCGCTTACACCAAATTCCCTTGCTAAGGCGGAAATGTGTACATCGTATATATGTCCGGTTTTAAATTTAGCAACACGCTCTCGAACCAATTTAGAAGGCATAAGCAGGCAAGCTGCAAACTGATTTGCCTCTATCTCTTTAAGATCTGTTCCTGTTGCAGATCGTTTGTTTCTGTGACTTATGAGATGCCCACGATCAACATGCACATGTTCGCCCGGTTCAAACTGATGCCGAAGATAATAATGGGCGATTTCGTGTGCAATTGAGAATCTTTGTCGGCTTTCTCCATCCTGTTTTCGTACAACAATGCAAGACATGTCTGGCTTGCTTATTAACATGCCTGAGACTTCTTCGTGCAAATCCATTAAATGCACCTGTAACCCAAGCCGTTTTGCTACCTCTTTAACGTCAACAGGAGGCTTTCTGATCCCCAGTGAATCAACCAATAGACTTGCTTGAGTTCGTGCAGTCTGAATGCTCATGGTTATTTCTCTACGTTAATAATTTTTGTCTTTGTTGCAATTTTTTTAGCTTCCGTCCTAGAAATTCCAAGCTTGGATGCAATTTCATCTGTGATATCGGACAAATTTTGTGAACCTAAAATTGCTTTTTTCGGAAGCAAATCGACGATCTCAATTTTCAACGCGTCGATAATCTGGAATAAAGTATGGGCGTAAATCCTCTGTGTCCCTGATTCAATATTAGCTATAGAAACTCGCGACATCGGAGGATTTAGCGAACGGCCAAGTACTTCTTGCGTTATCCCGCGCTCAGCACGCCAGCTTCGGATCTTCTGTCCGACTTCCGCATAAAATGGCTCCACCCTAGTTTTGATGATTGTAGTCATACCCGTAGTCTAGATCGAGCTGGAATCCATTGTAAAGCTTTGGTTACGTAAGTGTCGCTTACGCTCTTTTTGTTGTCGTAATTGATGCTTGACATCAATATAGAGGGGGTTGTATTAGCTCATTAATTCCGCCTCCGGAATTTCACAGGTCACGAAAGGAACAAGCATGAAAGTAAAGAACATTAACGGCACAGCTAACAACTCCTGCTCATGTGGGTCGTGGTTAGATCATTGGAAGAGATATAGCGGACAACCGATCCCAGCTTATTGCGCCGAAAAATCATGTATACAGAGACCCGACGTCGGGGCACACGTCCAAAAAGACAATTTTCTTGATAGCTCGTGGTATATCGTCCCGTTATGCAACGCCCATAACAGGAAATCTGCAGCTTTAGAAATCGTCGACAGTGTTAAACTAGTTCCCGCTAATGTTTCAATGACATGCGGAAGCGGGCTGTCAGCATTGGGGGCTGCGTTGATCCGTAACGCATATAGATGAACGGAGTAATTTGGCATTCCATTAATTGCTGAGAGGCGTTGCGCGCCCCAACGCCTCCACCGCCCCGCGCAAGTAGTCCGGCCGGAAATGCGCGTATAGCTCGGTCGTTTTCTGCACAGAATGACCCAGAACCTTGGCTATGAGGAAAAGGTCGACTCCTGCCAAGGCCATGATAGTTCCCGCCGTGTGGCGCAACGTGTGCGGCGTAACGCACGATATTTCGGCTCGTTGGCATGCATTTCGAAAGCCAGTCTTGATGTCCGTCACTGGAGCGCCACGGAAGGTAATCACATGGTTGCACGGTGGATAGGGCGGCTTTTTCTTTTTTGCTCGTTCTTCGGCCCTATGCTTTAACGCAAATTGCTCCTCGATAAGTGCGTCATAAAGCCTGTCATTTATAGGCACAACAGCGCGACGCTTGTTAGTTTGTGCCCGTCCTTCGGGATTGAGGAAAATAATTCGGTTGGCAAAGTCGATCTGTTGCCAGCGTAAATCCAGAAGCGCTCCCTTTCTTGCACCTGTGTTTAGGGCTAGTAGCACGAACAGCTTCAAGTGAGGTTCATTGCATTCCTTGAGAAGCCGCTCAATTTCATCACGCTCAAGATAACGAGTTTTGTTCGGCGCAGAAGGCGGCAAGACAATTTTCGGGGCTGACGTCAAACGCCCGTTGTATACCGCGTGATTAAGTGCTGCCGAAAGTACTGATAGTTCGCGACGGACTGTCCCTACTGAAATTGGCTTGTCGTTAGCAACTTTTTTGACTGTGCCATCGGATAATTTGAATTCGCGTGTTTTTCTTTTGCGCTCACGTGCATAACGCTTCAAAACCTGCGGCGTAATCGTGGATACGGTGGTGCGAGGGCCGAAGAAGTCGATGAGATATTCAATGGCAATGCCGACAAACTCGCCGCTGGCAATTTCGAGGCCTTTTTCCTGTGCGTACCAGCGCAATGCAGACGCGATAAAGTAGCGATCAGGCGTATCTATCGGTCCAGGAGAAGAACGTTGCTTATGCGCTCCCTCTCTTATGAAAGTGCCGATGATTTCTTCAGCTTCGTCGCGATCATAAGTGCCGCTGCTGCGTCGTTTGACGCGTCGCGTGATCTCGTCACGCCAGTAGATATACCAGACTTTCTGATTGGGTTCTTTTCCGAGCCACGGCAAGTTTTGCTTTCGCAGCATGGATTCAATGATCTCCTTAAATAATCTTCAACGTCTTCAATACGGAAACGTAATTTGCTTCCTACTTTGACGAAGGCAAGTTTTCTCTGGTTGCGAAGCCGGATGACAGCTCGTGGCTCGACCTGGAGCCGTTCGGCAACTTGTTCGACGGTCAACACAAGCGGGGTTTGATCCATCCATCATCTCCCCGACCAGTTTGTACGCCACCAGCGCCACTGCTGACGCAGGGCGCGGATGAAGCGACGCCAGATTTCGGGAAACAAGCTCATGCCGGTCAGGCTGCTGATTGTTTGTTGGAGCCGGAACGTTCGGATGAATGCGGAACAAGCATCGCAAGGATCGCAAAAATTTCGAGATCGATGCTTTTGCTGGCCGAGACCGCTTTATCAACGGCCTTGTCATAGGACTCGACGGCAAGGTTGGCGACTTCAAGGGCTTCATCATTGCGACCTTCGCGCACAAGCGCGAGGGTTTGCCGGACGCAATGGTGGGCCATGTCTAAATGCAGCTGGGAAACAACGGGGATCATACAATTCTCCTTGAGATTATGGAGCGGCAAATGGCCGCTTTTCATCCCAAGAACCTATCCAAATAGGCGCGTATCTGTCAAACATCCAAATTGGATTGGTTTACGCACTTAAGGCATCGTCGTCCGTTGCAACGTCATCAGATGTTTCTGTATCTGATGCGGGGATAAAAGCCCAAAGCAGTTCAAAGGTCTGTTTCAAGCCTTTTGCCAGCATGGGGGAACGCACCAGAAGTATGCGGTTATGGTTGATCATCTGCGCGACTGTCGAGCCATAGACGGCTTGTAGAGGAAGTGGCGTGAAATTCGCGGGGACAATACGCGTGAATGCGGCCTCGTTCTTTTTTTGGCAGATGGATCGATAGGAAAAACCGGCTTCCTGCAGGCCATTGCTGTGCCGAATTAGCTCCGGAGAAAAGAGGCATGGCGTATCGCCACACAGGAATAAAGCTTCCGCCCCTTCTTGGCCGCGTAAATGCGCATGGATGTCCTCGAACATCTGGGCTATAGCCGTTTCACCTTCCAGCACCACTTGATCCGCTTCCCGCAGCACAACGCCGCGCGCGCCGACAAATTCGACTTTCTCTCCAAGGAAAGAAAGCAAAGCGTTTTCCGTTTTTTGCTGAAGATTTGCCGTGGCTCCCAGTTCGAACTGACGAATGGATGTGACGGCAACCCCGGACTCTTTCGCGAGTTCGTCTTGCGAGATGTTCAAAAGCGCACGGGCGGCTCGGAGTTGATCGGCAGTGAATGTCATCGTATGGTTACCGTATTGTTAATACATAAAGTTTGACTATTTGATACTAAAAGTCAAGATTTTAATTGATTTTCTCGCTTTTAACGTGCATTATCGTTCCTATATTCAACCGAATTTTGGTAGCCCATTTTCTTCTACGAATGATTTTTATGTGCGATTACAAAGAAATAATCCCCATCGTATGGGAGGAAATGGCCGAAGAAGAGGATCTCTTTTCCTCCAAACCACAACCCTTTGCCATACGTCTGTACACCACAATTGATAACCATCAGGTTAAGGTCCTGGAGGGCGTCATTATTAGCCGCGCCAAAGAACTCCATTGCAGTCCTGCTACCCTGTGCGCTGCTTTCATCACGGCCTATCAAATAGAGGACTTGAAGGAACTACCGGGAGATTACTTTGATGAAGCGATAGGGTTCTTGATGGATTTTAACGGCATAAATTGAGAGATTTAGTCAATGGCGCAAGTGAGCATATCGTCCACTTTTTCCCTGATTTCGGCTAGTTTGGGGGCTTCTTTCATCTTTCGACATTTTTTGTAGGTTCTGGTTACGACCTTGGCGAGCTTATTGACATCTACGTTTTCGCCCTCACATCGCTTAAACGTGTAAGCCATGATCTCCCGCATGAGAGCCTCATCGATTTCGGCTTCGACGACATCATCGACCAAAGTAGAGACCCTGACCTTGTAAAATTGTGCCAATTTTTCCAGCCAAGAGAGGCTTACGTTGCGCGTTCCTTTCTCAAAGCGCTGGATCGTCTGAGCCGTGACATCGTGCGCCGTTGCGACTTGCTCCTGCGTATAACCCGCCAGTTCTCTAACGATTTTCAATCTGTTCATGCCTGATACCCAATGAATACCCAATCCAATTCGGATGAGGCATCCTATCCGCTCTGGATGGTTAACGCAAATAGTTTCACGCCATCATCCGAATAGGCCACATTAATCTTGTTTTATAAGGCCATTTGGGATAGGTACTATGAGCTATGAAACTAGCCGATTACCTCACTGAGAAAAATTTGTCCTACGCCGAGTTCGCGCGGATGCTTGGTATGAACAGCACAAGCGCAGCTCTCAACGTCTCCAGATACGCCAGAGGATTGCGCCGTCCACGCCCAACTATTGCCGACAAAATTGTCGCTCTCACCAAAAGTCGCGTGAAGCACAAGGATCTCTACAGCGTGGAGATTCCCGAATGACTCTCTTCGTCGGCATCGATCCGGGCCTTTCAGGCGCAGTCTCCTTTCGATCAAACGAAGAGATGACAGTGCTGGACATGCCAATCCTCGTAATCAAGAAGGCCAAGGGGGCGCGCCGCGTTCTCGACCTGACGGCTCTTGCTTACCTTATAGACGATAAAACGAAAAACAAACCGCGCGTTCATTTTTTTATCGAACGCGTTGCCTCCATGCCAAAGCAAGGAGTCGCCAGCATGTTTTCGTTTGGCGAAACGTATGGCGCGATTAAAGGGATCGTGGCTGCAAACTTTTTTCCGATGACGCTCGTCACGCCCGTGACGTGGAAGCGCAAACTCAAAGTTTCAGGCAACAAAGATGATGCGCGTTATCGGGCAAGCCAACTCATGCCGCACCATGCGCATTTTTGGTCATCCCGGCGCGACGACGGCAGGGCTGAGGCTGCGCTTATTGCCTATTACGGACAGAATTTCGGAGGAATCGCGTGATCCGTCGCAATCTCCATCCCGCAGCGCTTGATGAAATGGACATCGCGAACATCGCCGGTCTGGCCGCACCGGAACTGGCAGACTTGATCGACCTGCTCGACAAGGACGCAACGCTCCTGAAACTCCGCAAAGACAAACTCGCCTGTGCTCTTGATCGCAAATATGGCGACATTGCCAAGCAGCAGCGGCTTGAAGCTGGCAAGGACACTGGCGTCGTTCATCTTGAAGACATGGGCTTCGATGTCGCCGCCGAAGTCGGCAAGACCGTCAAATGGGATCAAAGCAAACTAATCGCCGCGCTGGATTCTCTTCCGACTGAAACCGCCAAGCATTACGCCAAAGCCGAGTTCAAGGTTGACGAGCGCAAATACGCCGCTGCGCCTCCCGACATCCAGAAACTTCTCTCCCCCGCCCGCACGGTTGTGCCGGGCCGGGCGACCTATGTTCTTAAACCCAAAACAAAGGAGTGATATGGCAGGATTCCAGATCATTACTGCCGATCAAAGGCTTGCCGAAAAGCGCGGCATCAAGGGCTGCATTTTCGGGCGGTGGAAGATTGGCAAAACCAGCTTGCTGTGGACGCTTGATGCGGCCAGCACGCTCTTCATCGATCTTGAAGCGGGCGATCTCGCTGTTGAAGGCTGGCCGGGCGATACCATTCGTCCGCGTACTTGGCAGGAATGCCGCGACTTTGCGGCCTATATCGGCGGCCCCAATCCAGCTTTGCGTGACAACCAGCCCTACAGCCAAGCGCATTACGATCATGTGTGCAGTCAGTTCGGCGATGCCTCGGCCCTCGACAAGTATGACACGATCTTCGTCGACAGCATCACAGTCGCCGCTCGTCTGTGCTTTCAGTGGTGCACGGGACAACCGGAGGCTGTCAGCGAAAAAACGGGCAAGCCGGATACGCGCGGCGCTTATGGATTGTTGGGCCGCGAGATGATCGGCTGGCTTACGCATCTCCAGCACACGCGCGGCAAGAACGTGTGGCTCGTCGGCATTCTCGATGAAAAGACCGATGACTTTAACCGCCGCATTTATTCCCCGCAGATCGATGGCAGCAAGACCGGGCTTGAGTTGCCGGGCATTGTCGATCAGGTGGTGACGATGGCGGAAATCAAAGTGGATGATGGCAGCGCATACCGCGCCTTCGTTTGCCAAGCGCTCAATCCGTGGGGTTATCCGGCGGGCGACCGCAGTGGACGACTTTCCATGATCGAGGAGCCTCATCTGGGTCGGCTCATGGAGAAGATCCGGCAACCCCTTAACAAGACGGCATCGGAACGGCTGGAGTTTTGCAGGCCACAGCCGACCGATGCCGATACCCCCACACCAGCCGCAAAACCGATACAGGAGTGAAAAATGTATAACACACAAGGAATGGATTTCAACGACGCCGGGCAACAACAGGTCGGCGATTTAATACCAGCCAATACCATCGCCAAAGTGGTCGCCACGCTTCGTCCGGGTCGCCAGGGACAAGGTGGCTGGGTCACCAAAAGCAACAGCACGGATGCCGAATACTTGAACTTTGAGTTCACCGTTCTCGAAGGCCCATATGCCAACCGCAAGTTCTGGCAGAACATGACGATTTCCGGCGGCAAAGTCGATGAGCGTGGTCAATCCAAAGCGTGGGGCATCACAAAGGCGACCCTTCGCGCCATGCTGGACAGCGCTTTCGGTCTTGATCCTGATGATGACAGCCCAGCCACACGCCAGAAACGCATCACACAGGATTTCGGGTCATTCAATGGCCTGCATTTTGTCGCCAAGATCGGCATTGAAAAAGGTAAGGACAATTATCCGGACAAAAACCGCCTTGCCCTCGTGCTGACGCGCAAAAACCCGGAATACGCATCGGTGATGTTCGGTGCACAAGCCGGTTACGGCCAGCAGCCCATGCCTGCACAGCAGCCGATGCAGCAAAATCCGGTCCCTCAACAGCAACAGACAGGAACGCAAGGCGGAGCCATGCCCTCGTGGGCCCGCTGAGCCTTTCTTCGCGGCGGGCCTGAAGCTCGCCGTTTTTCCCGATCTTTTGTTGTGGTGCGACAATGCTGCTTAGGCCGCGTCAGAAAATCTTTGTCGAAAATTGCGTCAAGGCTCTGAAAGAGCGCCAGAACACGCTTGGCGTCGCGCCAACTGGCGCAGGCAAAACCATTATGCTTTCGGCGGCAACAGGAGATATCCTGCGTGACACGGGCGGTAAAGCCGCAATCCTCGCCCACCGCGATGAACTCACCTCCCAGAATGTTCTAAAGTTCTCGCGGGTCAATCCGGGCATCACGACCTCGATTTACGACGCGAACAGTAAATCATGGCGTGGACGTGCGACATTCGCGATGGTGCCGACACTCGCTCGATCCGACAACCTCTGCATGATGCCGCCTCTTGATCTGCTCGTGATCGACGAGGCCCATCATGCAGCCGCTGAAAGCTATCGCCGGATCATCGATAAGGCCAAAGCCAACAATCCGAACGTCCTGCTCTTCGGCCTGACTGCTACGCCCAATCGAGGAGATAAGAAAGCTCTGCGCCCGGTGTTTGACAATGTCGGCGATCAGATCCGCCTTTCTGAACTCATCAAGTCCGGGCATCTCGTCCCCCCTCGCACGTTTGTGGTCGACGTTGGGGTGCAGGACGACCTCAAGAAGGTGCGCAAGACGGCTCTGGACTTCGACATGGCCGAAGTTGCGGAGATCATGGATCGCCCGGTCGTCACCAGTGCTGTAGTCGAACACTGGAAGGAAAAAGCCGGAAATCGAAAGACGGTCGTTTTTTGCTCTACGGTCGAGCACGCCACAAACGTGACAGAAACGTTCCGACGATCTGGCATTGAGGCTGTACTCGTCCACGGCGATATGGCCCTTTGCGATCGACGCCTGACGCTCGCCCGTTTTCAGCAAGGCAGCGCGCGCGTCATCGTCAATGTGGCAGTCCTGACGGAAGGATGGGATTACCCGCCGACCTCCTGCGTCATCCTTCTGCGGCCCAGTTCCTATCGTTCGACCATGATTCAGATGATCGGGCGCGGCTTGCGAACGATAGATCCCAAAGAGCATCCGCATACCATCAAGACCGACTGCATCGTGCTCGACTTCGGCACATCGACCCTGATGCATGGAAGCCTTGAGCAAGACGTTAACCTCGATGGCAAGACTGTCGAAGGTGAAGCGCCGACGAAAACCTGTCCTGAATGCGAGGCCACAGTCCCGCTTTCCGCGCGAGAATGCGCGTTGTGCGGTTATGAGTTTGCATCCGTTTCGGAGGCGGGAGACACCGGCATTGATGTTGATCCTTCCTTGCCGCTTGAGAATTTCACGCTTACCGAGATCGACCTGCTCAAGCGGAGTAATTTCCGGTGGATCGATCTGTTCGGCGATGACGCTGCTTTGATGGCATCAGGTTTCTCGGCATGGGCTGCGATCTTCTGGCTCGGCGGCTACTGGCATGCCGTGGGCGGTTACGAACGGGCCGTACAGCTGCTCGGCACAGGAGAACGCACGGTCATGATGGCTGTGGCCGACGACTTTCTCAACGAACACGAAAGCAGCGAAAGCGCCCACAAGACCCGCCGCTGGCTCAACGAACCTGCAAGCGAAAAGCAACTCGCCCTCCTCGGTGAAGAGGCACGGCTCGATTTTAGCATGACCAAGTATCGCGCGTCATGCCTGTTGAACTTCCGGTTTAACAAAGGCCGTATCCGTCAACTTGTCGAGAGCGCCGTGTGTAACAGGGAGGCGGCGTGAATGTGCTCGACCTCTTTTCAGGTGTCGGCGGATTCAGCCTCGGCTTCGAAGCAGCAGGTATGCAAACCGTCGCGTTCTGTGAAATCGAGTCGTACTGCCAAACAATCCTGCGCGAGCGATGGCCCGGCGTGCCCATCCATGACGATGTGCGAAAGCTCGACGGCGCAAAATACAGGGGAACAGCTGACGTTGTTTGCGGCGGATACCCTTGCCAGCCTTTCAGCATGGCAGGACGACGCGCTGGCGCGGAAGATGAAAGACACCTCTGGCCGGAAATGCTGCGCGTTATTCGAGGCTGCAGGCCGCGATGGGTCGTTGCCGAGAATGTTGCTGGGCATATTACGCTCGGTTTCGACGAGGTTGCCGCATCGCTGGAAGCTGAAGGCTTCACCGTCTGGCCGTTTGTACTTCCAGCTTGCGCCGTTGGCGCCCCCCACCGGCGCGACCGACTCTGGATTGTGGCTCACGCCACGGGCGAACGAAAGCAGCGAGAGACCGGAGACGTTTTTGAAACGAATGGGCGATCGCAGCGCGAGATGTCGAGGCAGTCTGACGGCGCAAGTGTTGTGGCCCACGCCAAACGTGAGGGGCTTCACAAACGACGGAAGCGTGACGGCGCTTGCGGCAAAATGCGACAATTTCGAAGAATTTGCGGGGATGGCCTATCGAGCTGGAATAGGCAAAAAGCGACGCCTCTGGCCGACTCCCCACGGCTTCAGTCCGGACGGCAAAAGCAACGGGCCGAGCGGAAACGAGTTAGGTCGGGCCGTCAACAAATCGCTGCGCCTGTTGCCGACGCCGACAGTCCAGGACGCCTCCAACAATGGCGGGCCTTCCCAGCATTTCCGGAACTCCTTGCCCCTCAATGCAGCGGTTGGTGGGAGTCTGAACCCGCTGTGGGTCGAGTGGCTCATGGGATACCCCATCGGGTGGACAGGTTGCGCGCGCTCGGCAACGCCATCGTCCCGCAAATTGCGGCGATCATCGGACAAGCCATCATGACCTATGAACAGGAGAACCCGTGAAATGGTGCGCCATTTGTTATCGCGAGCAACGCGGCTTCGGCTTTATGCCTGCGCTTATC
The DNA here is from genome assembly GCA_964649675.1 of uncultured Rhodospirillaceae bacterium. Classification (GTDB taxonomy): domain Bacteria; phylum Pseudomonadota; class Alphaproteobacteria; order UBA9219; family UBA9219; genus CAZVCG01. Next base: position 31,784 of record CAZYPX010000002.1, read on the forward strand.
AGGCAACCGAAAAAGCCTGCGCGCAGGTTCTGCAGCATGCGCTGCCTCAACAGCTACGCAAAATTATTCAAGGAGACCGGCGGCATGATTGACATGACGGACTTTGAACGCTCGGCTATTCAAGGCTGCCTCAGACCGCTCGCTGAATGCGTGGCGGAGATCGGTATGAACAAGCCCCTGTCAGCCTACAGCAAGGAAGATATCCTTACGCTGATCGAAGTCATTGTCACCGCCTATCAAAACGAGATGCGCAAAGGCAGCCCCGAGGTGCCGTTTTGAGCATGCTCGATTTTAATCATGGCTCTGATCGTCCTGCTGTCGACCCTCGCTCGATCCCCATTCGTGACCGGATCAACGATCTCATCGATGCGGCCTTGTTGGCCGAGCGCGAACAGCAGCCACGCCGTGATTATTTGGGCGCGTCGATGCTCGGTAATGCTTGCATACGGCGCGTCCAATACGAATATGCCGGTGCACCGAAAGACCCTGGCGCAGATTTCGATGGCAAGACACTGCGCATCTTCGATGCCGGACATCAATTCGAAGCGCTTTCGATCAAATGGCTTTGCGCCGCTGGTTTCGATCTGCGCACGCAAAAAGCGGACGGCAAGCAATTCGGATTCTCTGTCGCTAAAGGCAGGATCAAAGGCCATATCGATGGCGTCATCTTGGCGGGGCCATCGTTCCTCTCTTATCCCATGCTGTGGGAGCACAAAGCTCTCAACGACAAGAACTGGCAGGATGTCGTCAAGCGTGGGCTTGCGATTTCCAAACCGCTCTATGCCGCGCAAGTTGCCCTTTATCAGGGCTACATACCCGATCTCGCGGAAAACCCTGCCTTGTTCACGGCCCTGAACAAAGACACGGAAGAGCTTCATCACGAACTCGTCCCCTTCGATTGCGCTCTGGCCCAAAGCGTCAGCGATAAAGCCGTCAACATTCTCCAAGCCACCGATGCTGGCATTCTTCTCCCCCGTATCGCCGCCAATCCCGATTTCTACGAATGCAAATTCTGTCCCTACGCCAAGCGGTGTTGGCATGGCGCATGAGATGGATTTCAATGATGCCCGTAAACAAGGCGACACCGACAAGCACGCCAAGATCGATGTCGTGCGCCTGAAAGAACGCATCGCAGATTGCCATCGCCAAATCCTCGATCACCTTCTGCCCAATGGCAAATACGTCGGCGAAGAATTCTATTGCGGCGATACCTACGGTGCGCCGGGCGAGAGCCTCAAGATCAGCGTGCGCAAAAACAAGATGGGCGTGGGCGAAGATTTTGCCACCGGGCAAAAGTTCGGCGACTTAATTGATCTTTGGAAGGTTGTCCGCCGCGAGGATTATCTCACCGCGATTAGAAACATCGCCGACTTTTTGAGCTTTGCGGAACGCGAACCTAAACCATCAAAATCGAAGTCAGCCAAATCTCCCGATATTGGCCCTCCTGTTGCCCAGTACAATTACACGGACGCCAAAGGCGACATTCAACTCGTTGTCTACCGGCATGAGTATGAGGAAAACGGCAAACGCAAAAAGAGCTTCCGAATTTGGAACGCGATCACCAAAAAATCAGAAGCGCCAAAGACAAACCGCCCACTCTATAACCTGCATCGCATAGCCAATGCCGAACGCGTCATTCTGACCGAGGGTGAAAAAGCTGCTGACGCCCTGATTAACAAAGACATACCGGTCACAAGTGCCTTGTGCGGATCCAACGCGCCTCCCGAAAAAACTGACTGGTCGCCATTGGCCGGAAAGCATGTGCTGATATGGCCCGATAACGATGCCCCTGGCATGTCGTTCGCCCATGCGGCCGCCAAAGCCGCGCTCGCCGCCAAAGCGGCCAGCGTCGGGATCATACCAATCCCTGAAGGCAAACCCGAAGGCTGGGACGCCGCCGATGCCGTCGGCGAAAGCATGGACGTCCGCACATTTATCGACACGGCCAACTGCGAAACTGTCGCGCCACCTCCCAACGTCCCGCTCCCAGCCTATCCGGTGGGCGTCATCCTTGATGACAACAGCCCTATGCCGGACGACCTGATTGCGCCACGCATCTTAACGCCGGGCGGTCTTTTCGTGCTCGGCGGTGCGCCAAAAGTCGGCAAGACGGATTTCGGCTTAAACCTGCTCGTACACATGGCGGCAGGCATTCCGTTCCTTGGAATGAAACCGCCGCGCCCGCTCAAAGTTTTCTATCTGCAAGCCGAGATTGGCTATTATTACCTGCGCGAACGGCTGAAGCAGATGAAGTTCGATCCTGACTTTCTGCCGCTCGTCCGGGAAAATCTAGTCATCACGCCGCAGGTACGCTTGATCCTCGACGAAAAAGGCGTCGAGATGGTGCGAGATGCCATCTTGCAATTCTTTGATCCGAAGCTGCTTGATATCATTGCTATCGATCCGCTGCGCAACGTGTTCGATCCGGGCGAAAGCGGCAACGAAAACGACAACACCGCCATGCTCGCGTTCCTGCAGGATCGCGTGGAGAAACTCAGGTTTCTGGTCAATCCGGATGCGGGCATCATTCTTGCCCACCACACGCGGAAAATTACCAAAAGGATGCTGGAGGAAGACCCGTTTCAAGCACTCAGCGGTGCCGGAAGTCTGCGCAGCTTTTACACCACCGGCGCGATCATGTTTCGGCCTGACGAGCAGCAGACCATGCGTGAGCTTATGTTCGAGCTGCGCAACGGCAAGGCCATCCCTTCAAAATACATCGATAAAGTCGATGGAGCATGGTGCGAAGTCCCGCATCATTCGAAGCGTCTGGTCAACAAAGAGCATGGCGAGAAACTCGATAATGAGCGCCGCCGTCGCCATGACGTAATTCTTCAACTCATTTACGACGAAGGAAGGCAAGGTCGTCTCTACAGTCCCACACAGTTTTGCCAAGCCTTCGAAAACAAGGCGGGCCTCGGCGGTCGACATTCCATTCATGATCGCATTGATGTTCTGACCACCAAGGGCTTTATCAAATTCCACAAGGAAGATCTCTCCGTCAAAAGCAAGTTCGGCATGATGTGCATCGAAGGCATGGAAGTGCCCGGCTCAGAGTCAAGTGTTGACCCGCAGACGGGCGAGATCACAGACGTCCTGATCCCGTATTTACCCACTCACTTCAAGCAGCCGAGCGATGGAGCAATTCTGCCGGTCGAAAACCCCGAAATCTGGGTCTACCACGGGGAGAGCGAAGCATGAATTTTTCCCCCAATAACGTATCCAAGCTGGCCGTAATTCCTGGCCGAATTTTTGTGATTCCTGGCAAGAATTACGTAATTCCTGGCCTCGCGTTATTCCTGCATTCCTGGCTTTGCGTTTTTAATCAATGGGTTACACATGATTCCAGGAATTACGCGTTATTCCTGGCTGCATTCTTGGATTCTTGGAAATTCACTTTGCATTTCAAAAGGTTGTCCAGGAATGCAGAAATCACGCCACCCCTCTCTCCCTACGGGAGAGAGAGACGCCATACGGCGTTCTCTCCTCCTACGGTCGAGGGAGTTGCGCAAGTGGTTCGGCCTGCTGCCACCAATCCATCTCCAATTTCCCAATCACAACGAAAGGAGGCTTAGCGATGACAGCACCCCTGATCAAAGCGCGTGATGCAAAAATAACCTGGAACTGTTCTCACACAGGGCGCGTCTATGACGTGCGTGTGCGAGATCGCTTCGAACCCGCCGAAGAGCGAACATGCTCAAGTGGCGCGGTGTGGTCAACATGGATGCGCGCGCAGAAAATGCCGCCCGAAGCCGTCTTCGGTGAATTGCTTCTGCGTTACGGTTTCACAACGCCTGAAGAAGCCCGCATTGCCCTTTTACAATTCTCGAAAATTGATAGCTGCACATGGGCACGCGCAATGCTCAAGGTTGGTATGTACGGAGCGCAGCCATGAACCGCCGCAAGGTCATCACCGTTGTCGATGTCGCTGATCGTTTGGAACAGGCTGCGCACACGCTCAAGCGTTTACCCAAAATCGCTGTGCAAGGATACTTCGGTACGTGGCCGTCCATCGTACGCGAAGCAATAGAAGCTTACGGTTGGGATGATGCTCACATCCATCCCGGCCCGCCATCACCTCGGCACATTACCGAGATGGACGAAGCATTGCGCTGGTTGATGTGGCTTGAAGTCGAGGAAGTTAAACTCGTGTGGCTGCGTGCATACGGCATACGCTGGAAATCAATTTCCAAGCTTTCCGGCTGGTCAGTGCGTAAACTGCAGCACGACTGGCGCATTGCGCTCGTCAAAATTGCGCATCGTCTGGCTAATCCCACGGAGAAATTCGAGTTTCCGTACAAGCGAATTATCCGAAACGGTTAAGGAAAAATGCGCAAAAATTGGTTAAGCGATTCAAATCATTGAAAAAAGTCGTGCGCATTTTAGTTGTGCGCACTTTACGGAGTTTTTGGCATATTTGTTGGCATGATCGGGAGAACCACGCGCGGCTAACGGCAGACGGTCATTAGATACTGTCGAACACTGTTTCCACACTCAGCAATCATCGTACAAGAACACGGCGCGATCCGCATCACAGATTGCCGACTTTCACGAACTGTCATCTGACACTGTCGAAACATATCCGCACATTCAGCAACCTGTGATCGGATGCATGCTGACAATCGATCCGAAGATTGCTCAATCTCATGAACATTCGAGTGACACTGTTCGGACATGTCGTGAGATTCAGCAATAACCGGAAAGGTTCGGCGCAAGAAACGCGCTACAGATGATCGACGCTCGTTGAACACTATCGGACACTGTTCGAACATGTGCTCACATTCAGCAATAACCGAAAAGGTTGTGAGCGGAAAAAGCAAAACAGATTGCTCGTTTCGTTGAAGACTGTCCGACACTGTCAGACCTCTCACAGTGTTGCCGCACAGCCGCGCTGTTGCCTGATAATCGCGGGTCCTCCGTGGGCCTCAGCGTATGCTGGCGGCAAGAGCGCGGTACTTTTCTAGGCACAGCCCTGAAAAGCGGGAAGCCACCCAGAGGAATCCAGAAGCCACCTGAAGGAACTTTATGCCCAACGTCACGTTGCCCGGCGCGGTCGAGATATGGCCAACGGACAAACTCGCGCCGTATTCGCGAAACCCGCGCACGCACAGCGCGGCACAGGTGGCGCAATTGGCCGCGAGCATTGTGGAGTACGGCTTCACCAACCCGCTGCTCGTGGCCAGCGACGGCACGGTCATTGCAGGCCACGGGCGACTGGAAGCCGCGCGCCAGCTTGGGCTTGAGGAAGTCCCAGTGATCATTCTTGATCACCTGACTCCGGCCCAGCGTCGCGCGTATGTGATTGCCGACAACCAGCTGGCACTTCAGGCTGGATGGAACGATGAGATTTTAGCCGCAGAAATGCACGCGCTTAACGGCCTCGGGTACGACCTATCGCTGACCGGCTTTGACGAAAAGGAAATCGACCGTCTTCTCGCGCCCCTTGAAGACGAGCCTGATGATAACAGCCAAGGCGAAGGCAGCGGTGAAGATCAGGCACCCATGCCGCCAAAGCATCCTGTCTCCCGTGAAGGCGACGTTTGGCTGCTTGGCAAACATCGTTTGCTTTGCGGAGACAGCACGGAACCGTCTGCCATCACACGATTGATGGCCGGGCAGCACGCGCACTTGCTGTTCACGTCACCGCCTTATGGCAATCAGCGCGATTACACCACCGGTGGGATCAGCGATTGGGATAAGCTGATGCAAGGCGTGTTTGCCACATTGCCGATGCGCGAGGACGGACAGGTCTTGGTCAATCTCGGCCAGATCCACAAGGACGGCGAATGGCAACCGTACTGGCAAGACTGGATCGCGTGGATGCGCGAGCAGAACTGGCGGCGCTTCGGATGGTACGTTTGGGATCAAGGGCCGGGATTACCGGGCGATTGGAACGGACGCCTTGCTCCCAGCTTTGAGTTTATCTTTCATTTCAACAAAACGCCGCGCAAGGCCAACAAGATCGTGCCCTGCAAATGGGCCGGGCACATCATGCACGAGGACGAAGGCGGTCTGCGCGAGAAAGACGGCACGGTTGGCAAATGGACGCATGCCGAAAAGCCCGTTCAGGAAAACAAGATACCCGACAACGTGATCCGCATCACGCGCCACAAGGCGCGCGGGGTTGAAACCGAACACCCTGCCGTGTTCCCCGTGCGCTTGCCAGCGTTCATCATGGAAGCCTACAGCGCCGAGAGCGAGATTGTTTATGAACCTTTCTGCGGATCAGGAACCACAATTATCGCTGGCGAACAAACAGGCCGCGCTGTTCGAGCGATGGAACTTGCACCCGCTTATGTCGACGTGGCCGTGCGCCGGTGGCGCGAGATATTCCCGAATGCGCCTCTCACGCTTGAAGGCACAGGGACAAGTTTCGAAGAGACCGCCGCCGCGCGCGGCATTGATCTGACCCAAGAAAGCAAAGCCGCATGACCTTGACCGTTGAGCTTTGGCCGCTCGACCGCTTGCTGCCCTATGCGGCAAATGCGAGGACGCATGACGAGGCGCAGATTGCGCAGATCGCGGCCAGCATTGCAGAGTTCGGGTTCAATGCACCTTGCCTTGTCGATGATCGCGGCATCCTTATCGCTGGTCACGGTCGGCTTCTCGGGGCAAGAAAGCTTGGTTTAACCGAAGTGCCGGTTATTTGCCTTGGCCATCTCACAGAGGCTCAAGCCCGTGCTTATCGCATTGCCGACAACCGCATTGCTGAAAACAGCCAATGGGATGAAGCCATGCTCGCCGCTGAGATGGCGCGGCTGCATGAAGAGAATGTCGATCTATCGCTCCTTGGATTTGGAGATGATGAGATCGACGATTTATTAAACACAGACGATGGCACCGAGGGTAATACGGACGACGATGCCGTCCCTGAAATTCCTGCAGAACCTAAAACAAAGCCTGGCGATATTTACGTGCTCGGCAATCATCGTTTGCTTTGCGGCGATAGTACTGTGCTGACGAACGTCAAGAAAGTCCTCGATGGCGCACTGGCCGACATGGTCTTCACGGATCCGCCGTACAATGTCGATTATGGAAATGCGGCCAAGGACAAGATGCGCGGCAACGACCGCAGGATCATGAACGACAATCTTGGCGAAGGATTTGAGAAGTTTCTCTATGATGCTTGCGTCAATATGATCTCCGTCTGCAAGGGCGCGATTTACGTCTGCATGTCATCGAGCGAACTGCACACGTTGCAGAAAGCTTTCGTCGCGGCAGGCGGCAAATGGTCAACGTTCGTCATCTGGGCGAAAAACACATTTACGCTTGGCCGGTCGGACTATCAGCGTCAGTACGAGCCGATCCTTTACGGCTGGAAACAAGGCGCGGATCATTTCTGGTGCGGCGCGCGCGATCAGGGCGATGTTTGGTTCGTCAACAAACCAACGAAGAACGATTTGCATCCAACCATGAAACCGGTCGAGCTTGTCGAACGGGCAATCCGCAACAGCAGTAAGAGCCGTGACATCGTTCTGGATTGCTTTGGCGGATCCGGCAGCACGCTTATCGCCTGTGAAAAGACCGGGAGGCAAGCGCGGCTAATTGAACTGGATCCCAAATACTGCGATGTGATTGTTCAGCGGTGGGAGGAGTTTACTGGTAAAAAAGCTGAGTTGGTTTCAGCGTCTTAGGCGCAATCGAACCAGCGCATGCATGTAAGAAGCAGGTGATTGTAATCGCCGCTTTTGGCTTCAGTCATGAAAGCTTTGATTTCATCATCGGGCAGATAAGCCTTGCGCGCGGCGCGCTGGCAATGGCCGAGGATGGCGAAGGCATTTCCGTCTTGGCCTGAAAGATAAACGCGAACTTCCGGGTAGCGGCAACTCGGCGTTGGCGCGCGCAAACCCACATAGCGTCCGTAGCTCGATCCCGATGGATCGACGTAAAGCGTTTTGCGATCAGGCGCAGTTATTTCGATGACTTGCCGCTTATTGTTGCGGTACCCGCCTTTGCCAGCAAGCCATTCGCGGTCTTGAAGCATGGTGCTTGTGAAGGCATCGTATTCCTCTGCGCTCAGCGCCTTGGTTTTTGCGATGACAACGCGGCTGCCCAAGTCGTCTGTGTCTCTGGCAGCAGATTCAACTTCATCAAAACGAAAAGGCTTACGGGCAAACCGTACAAAAATTTCTTCGGACATAATAATAGCCTCCTTCACATCGTGTTCCGATGCAGTGCCATCGCAGCAGCAAAAAGCGCTTGCGCTTCGGGTAAACGTTTCTCGAAATCGAGGACTGTGCCGATAGCGAGGTTCTGGTTTTCCTGTTCCATTGCTTCATGGGCTTCTTTGGCAAGTTTTGCCGCTTCTGCAAGGCGCTCTGACAAGGCGGCAAGGTTGGCGGCGATGGCGTTTTGAATTGCGTTTTTCATTATGGGCTCCTTAAACAAATTGCTTCCAATCACATGGTCATTAACGCGCTGCTGCGCAAGATTATCAACTCAATTAGGGATCATCTGATTGCGAAGAAAAGCGCCGAATGATTGTTTGATAATCATTCGGCGCACATGGATCATATTATTGCTTGGTTTCTTTATTATCGAGGAACGCTTCCGTCGAGTTTTGAGGAACTCGCCCAAGAAGCTCCAACATTTGAATCCACGGCACCATAACCAGACCCGTTGTGAAAGCATCCGGCAAGTTTGGCTGCCATCCTGACTTTTCGCTGCCAATCAGGCCATCATCGCTTATGCCTATCACTGTCCGGATCCGGAGATTGCCATCGCTGTTATAAAGTTTGACGGCTTGGTCAATGTCCTCAAGGGTCAGCTTATAACGAAGCAAGATAGCCTGCCCGTCACCGCTTTTGAGGTGATGCACAGGATAACCGGTGTTATTTGTCATCGCTCTTCTCCTTTTCGCTGGATATTTTGTACACGCGCTTGCCGCCCTTCGGCTTTTCGGAAACGATCTGGTAACCACGTTTCTTTCCAAGCGCGTGCGAAATGGCGGCGCGTACCGTGTGTTTCTGCCAACCCGTGGCATCCATAATCTGGTCGACCGTTGCGCCATCAGGTCGACTTAACAGTTCGATAACTTTTGTAAGCTTCGTCTCACGCGCTGGCGCATCGTTTGTCGGCTTCATGGCCGCGACGGCGGCAAGTCCTGCCTGCATGGGTTCGGACAGTTTGCTTTCATCGATCGGTTTGCCGTTGCCTTGGGCTTTGGTTTTGATCGCGCCCTTAAGCCCGTGATTGGGCTTGGGTGCAGCAGATTTGCCGGGTTTTTTAGTTTTGGGTTTCGACATGTGCGTTCTCCTTTCGTCAGGATGAACGCTTCATTCGCGCGGATTATCCAGTGAATAAGGGATCATCTAATGGCGTTGTTCGCGCCAAACGGATCATCAAATGATCATGACGATGGGGCGCAGGAAATGATGCATGGGAGTCAGTCAACGAGAGTTCGCCGCCCTGTGGGGCAAAAGTCGCGGCGCAGTGCAAAAAGCCATAGCCTCAGGGCGCATCCGGCTTGAAAGCGATGGCACCATCAACCCAGACAAAGCGCTGGCGTCCCTTGCCACAGAAACGGATCCCGCGCAGGTGCGCACAAAGGCCTCGGCAGCGCAGAAGGTCAAAGCGGTGCCGGAAGCGGCAATCCGTGCTATCGGCGACACGCTGCGCGAGTCAGGACAGGCTAACACCGGAGGCGGCACCACATTCGTTCAGGCCCGCACGGCCAATGAGGTTCTGAAAGCGCAAGAGCGGCGCGTCAAACTGCAAAGGCTCAAGGGCGAGCTTGTCGACCGTGCTCAAGCCGTGTCGTTGATCTATCGGCTTGCGCGCCAGGAACGCGACGCATGGCAGATGTGGCCGACGCGGGTGGCAGCAGCGCTTGCTGCTGAGATCGGCGCTGACACGCATCAGGTGCAGGTTGCGCTTGAAAAACTCGTGCGCGAACACCTACAGCAGCTGGCCGATGTCAAAATCGAGCTGCGCCCATGATCGGTATCGAGGAAAGCATCGCCTCGTTCGATGGCGCGGACGAGATTTTGCGCGGCTGGGCAGACGGTCTTACGCCCGATCCGGATCATACCGTATCGACGTGGGCTGACGAAAACCGCATCCTTTCGCCGCGAGGGGCGAATGAAGCCGGGCCTTGGCGCACAAGCCGGACGCCGTATTTGCGCGAGATCATGGATGCCTTGTCTCCATCCTCGCCATTTCAGCGCATCGTCCTGATGAAAGGCGCGCAGCTTGGCGGATCGGAATGCGGTAACAACTTTATCGGCTACGTCATTCATCATGCGCCCGGCCCAATGCTGGCGGTGCAGCCAACGGTCGAGCTTGCAAGGCGCTTCAGCCAGCAGCGTATCGATCCGCTGATTGAGGAAAGCGCCATCCTGCGGGAACGTGTTGCGCCGCCCCGTTCGCGGGATAGCGGCAATACGATCCTGTCGAAAGAGTTTCCGGGCGGCATTCTGGTTATGACCGGCGCAAATAGCGCGGTCGGGCTGCGCTCGATGCCCGCGCGGTATTTGTTTCTGGACGAAGTCGATGCTTACCCCGCATCCGCAGGTGAAGAAGGCGATCCGGTTGCGCTGGCCGAAGCCCGCACGCGCACCTTCGCGTGGCGGCGCAAAGTGTTCCTGTGCTCGACGCCCACGATCAAAGGAATATCACGCATAGAGCGCGAGTTTGAGGCAAGTGATCAGCGCAAATACTTCGTGCCTTGTCCGTTCTGCGGACACAAACAGATTTTGCAGTTTGAACGGTTGCGCTGGGAGAAAGGCAAACCGGAAACTGCCGTCTATCACTGTGAGCATTGCGAAACGCGGATAGAGGAGCGTCACAAGACATCCATGCTGGAGCATGGCGAATGGCAGGCCACGGCAATTAGCGCCGATCCGCTTACTGTCGGCTTTCACATTTCAAGCCTTTACTCGCCGCACGGCTGGTTGAGCTGGGAGCGTATCGCCCGCGATTGGGAAGCAGCACAAGGCAATGACGAGGCGATGAAGGGCTTCAAGAACAGCGTGCTGGGCGAGACGTGGGTTGAAAGTGGCGAAGCGCCGGACTGGCAGATCCTGTGCGAAAGGCGCGAGCCGTATCGATTGGGCACTGTTCCCAAGCGCGGCCTTTTCCTGACCGCAGGCGCAGACATCCAGAAAGACCGTATTGAGGTGGATGTCTGGGCATGGGGGCGTGGCCTCGAAAGCTGGCTTGTCGACCACATCGTCATACCCGGCGGTCCAGATGATACCGGCGCATGGGAAGCGCTGGCCAAATTGCTTTCGCAAACCTGGCCGCATGAAAACGGCCCGCATTTGACGATTGCCAAGCTCGCCGTCGACTCCGGCTATGAAGCACCCGCCGTCTATGCGTGGACGCGCAGAATGGGCGGCATGCAGGTCATGGCTGTCAAAGGCGCAGAAGGGTTCAATCGCGCCAGCCCTGTCACCGGCCCGACTTACGTGGACGTAAGCGAAGGCGGCCGCAAGATCCGGCGCGGCGCAAAGCTCTGGGTGGTCGCGGGATCGACCTTCAAGACGGAAACGTACCGTTTTTTGCGTCTTGCCCGGCCCACAGCAGAAGAACTTGCAAGCGGCGTTTTGTTCCCTCCCGGCACGGTGCATTTGCCCGAAGGCATCGACAGCGAGTGGATTAGGCAGCTTACGGCGGAACAGCTTGTCACCGTCAAAACCAAACGCGGCTTCTCGAAACTGGAGTGGCAAAAGCTGCGGGAGCGGAACGAAGCCTTGGATTGCCGCGTCTACGCGCGCGCGGCCGCGTGGAATGTCGGGATAGACCGCTTCTCGGAAGCTCGCTGGAAAGAACTTGAGACGCAGGTCGCCATTGAGGAACACGAAATCACCGAAGCTTCTGCGGAAGAGCCTCGCAGCGCTGGCGTTTTGCGCCGAAAGCTGCCGTCGAAGCGGCGGACGTTTCAATCATCCTATTTAAGATAGCCCCATGACCCTCGATGACATGAAAACCCGCCTTGAGGCGCTGCTCGCCGCCCGCTGGCGCGGAGTGCGCAGTATCGATGTCGAGGGTCGGCGCGTCTCTTACGCGACCGACGCCGAAATGGCCTCGGCCATCACAGACCTTGAAAAGCGCATCGCCGTTCTCGAAACCGGCAAGCCACGCCGCCGCATCCTGACGTCGGGCAGCAAAGGACTATAGATGGGAATGCTGACCAACATAACTCGCCGGTGGCGCGGGGCCTTTGGCTCGCTCGCGACAGGCGGGTTTGAGGCGTCGCAAGGCAATCGGCGCCTGCGCACGTTCCAGCCCTCGCGCCTTCATCTCAACTCGCTATTGGTCAATGCCGGGCCGACGATTACGGCGCGGGCGCGTTATCTCGTCCGCAACAACGGCTATGCCACAAACGCAACCGAAAGTTGGACAGGCAATGCCGTGGGTGATGGGATCACCCCATCTAGCAAGGTCGGCAATTTACGCCTGAAGAACCGCGTCATGGAGACGTGGGGTCGCTGGACGGATTATGCCGATGCGGAAGGCCTGACGGATTTCTATGGCCTGCAGCGCCGTGCCGCGCGGGAGATGTTCATAACGGGTGAGACGTTCTTTGTCTTCCGACCCTGCTCGCCGCCGCTGGGGCTGCCGGTTCCGCTTCAGTTGCAGCTTTTGCCAACCGAAATGCTGCCGATCACCAAGAACGAGGTGCTGGCCAATGGCAACGTCATCCGCTGCGGGATCGAGTTCGACGGCAATGGACAGCGCATCGCCTATCATTTTTACCGCCGCCATCCGGGCGATATGACCCAGCCGGATCTGACAAACGAAACGGTGCGCATTCCGGCTCTCAATGTCATGCACCTGATGGATGCAGGCGATGCCGGGCAATTGCGTGGCGTGTCGCGGCTGGCTCCTGCTATTGTGAAGATGTTTCTGCTCGATCAGTATGACGACGCGGAACTTGACCGCAAAAAAGTCGCGGCGATGTACGCGCTCTTCATTACGACACCCGCACCGGCAGAACCTTTTGATACGGCTGAGGAAGAGAATGAAAACGGCGAGCGCATTATGGACGTGCAGCCCGGCCAGATTACAATGCTGGAGCCCGGCGAAGAGGTTCAGACTTCCAGCCCCGCCGATGTCGGCCAGACTTATGAGCCGTTTCAATACCGCGCCATTCTGCAGATCTCGGCGGCGACAGGCGTGCCTTACGCCTATGTCTCAGGCGACATGCTGAAAGCCAATTATTCCAACTCGCGCATGGCGCTTCTGGAGTTCCGACGGCGCGTTGGTGCCTGGCAGCACTCGGTCATGGTCTGGCAACTGTGCCGCAGGGTCTGGGAACGCTGGATGGACATGGCCGTTCTGTCAGGCGCACTGACCATCCGTAATTACGAAGCCAAGCGTGCCGAGTATCTCGCCTGTGACTGGTTGCCGCCCAAGTGGGATTGGGTCGACCCACTCAAGGATGCCAACGCCGAGATCGAGCAGATCAAAGCGGGTCTCAAGAGCCGCACGCAAGCCATCGCCGAGCGCGGCTACGACATCGCGCAGGTGGACGCAGAAATCGCAGCGGAACGCAAACGCGAAGCTGAATTAGGCATTTCGTTTCAGGAAACGCCCGCGTTGCCCGCGCCGAAACCACGCCAGCAGCAAGACAATCCGGACGCCTTGTCGGAAGAGGAAGAACAACAAGCATGATGAACGATCTACCTCATATTGCCGCGCGTGTGATCGGCGCACCGTTGATGCTGGCGCGCCCCAAGCTCGACGTGTTGCTCTCGGTTTTAGGGCCGCGCCTTACAGGCGCAGCAACCGAACCACTGGCTTTTGCCGGAGATGCCACGGAAGATAAGGAAGAAATCCAAATTACACCCGAAGGCATCGCCGTTGTGCCCGTGTTTGGCACGCTTGTGACGCGATCCAGCTATTTGACGAGTGTCAGCGGCCTAACGAGTTATGCGGAAATGGAACAAGACATTGAAACAGCGTTCGCTGATCCTGCCGTTCGCGCCGTCTTGCTTGAGGTCGACTCTCCCGGCGGCGAGGTCGGCGGGCTGTTCGACCTGTGCGACAAGATCACGGCGCTCAAGGCGCAATACGGCAAACCGCTCTGGGCCTTGGCGCATGAAAGTGCGCTATCCGCTGCCTACGCCATCGCATCCTGCGCGGATAAAATTGTCCTGACCCAAACAGCGGAAGTTGGCTCCATCGGTGTCGTCGCCGTCCACGTCGACGAAAGCGGCGCAGATGAACAAGCCGGACTTGCCTGGAACTTCATCTACGCAGGTGATCGCAAGGTGGACGGCAATCCGCATGAACCGTTATCGGATCGCGTGCGCGAAGAAATCCAGTCAGATGTCGATGGCCTCTATACCGCCTTCGTCGCGCTCGTCGCCAGAAATCGCGGCATTAACGCCGAAGCTGTTCGCGGCACTCAAGCGGGCGTTTATCGCGGCGCATCCGCGCTCGATGTTCGTTTGGCCGATGCCGTGATGAGCCGCGAGACGGCGCTCGCCGCCTTAGGCTCTTCCGTCAGTTCACGGTCATTCTCTCTCAACACCAACCGAAAGGACAAGCTTATGAATACCGATGCACCGAAGATCGAAGCGCAAACGCAGGTTGAAACGCCGCAAGTTGAACAATCAGCGGCCAATCCGGCGGCGGATCCCGCGCCAACTGCTACGCAACCAGCGGCAAACCCCGCGCCTGAAATACCCGATAAAGCGGCAATTGAAGCGCAAGTGACGCAGAAACTGCGCGAAAACTACGCTGAAATGGCACAAATCGCTGCGCAGGCCGCAAGGCTGGGCGTAACGCTCGATGTGGCCGAGGCAATGGCCAAGGGTTTGAAACCCGACGCCATGCGCCGCGCTGTGCTCGATGAACTAGCCGCACGTTCGAACGCGACGGGGATTGTCGCGGCAACAGCACCCACAAACGCATCTGTCGACAGTCCCATCATTCGTCGCGCCCGTGCGGCGGCTGACAAGGCCAAGGCGTAATTCCAACACTCAAACCCGAAGGAGACTTAATCCATGACTGCCCTCACTCAAAATCCCACGCTCGGCGATCTCGTGAAGTACGAGCTTGAGCCGCGCTACAATCGCGAGATTGTCACGCTGAAGTCCGGTGCATCGTATGCCATCGGCACGGTGCTCGGCAAAATCACGGCAACCGGCAAATACCGTGCATCCCCCGTTGCCGAAGTCGTCGGCGACGAAGGTGCGGAAAACGCCTGCGCCGTATTACTGGAAATCGCAGACGCAACAACCGCAGATGTGGTTGCCATCGTTGCCGCACGCGGCCCCATTCTCTTCTCAAAAGATCGGCTTGCTTATGACAGCAGCGTCGATCTCGTGGCAGAGAAAGCGGCCAAGATCGCCCAGCTTGCCGCTATTGGTCTTGTCGTTCGCGATACAGCCTAAAGCATC
>CAZYPX010000003.1:0-43609 GCA_964649675.1 uncultured Rhodospirillaceae bacterium
TATTTTAACCCAAAGACTCTAAATCAAATTGCCCCGAAGATGGGGAGAACGTCAGGCGTGTTTTTATGCGTGACCAGACCGTTTGCCGTTTTTCACAGGCTGCCATATAAGATGATCAGGCATAATTTTTTTCATAATTCTTTTACGAAGACCGTGAGATATCTTTTAAGTCTCTTCATAATGAGTCGTCGGGATACATTGATTGTTTCTGTGCTGTCGATGTTTGGCGAGAGCGACGCTGTTCTAACATGGATCGACCTTGCTATGTGCGACGAGATGTTGCAACGCTGCAACGTAGGACGGTCATGATGTATATTTCGAGGCGCATTGTCGAGACAGACGAGAAAATGTTGTTGACTATTCTTAGGACTAGACACAACATCACCGTACTCTACTCTAGTTAAGGAGGCCACAATGGCTGCTAAGAAAAAAGCTGCTAAGAAACCGGCGAAGAAGAAAACAACCGCCAAGAAGAAGAAGAAGTAAGGTTTGTCGCCCTTCGGGCGATGAAACATTGCTTTAAAACCCCTGTTCGGCATGCCTCGCGATCGCAGGTAAGTCGAACAGGGGTTTTCTTATTATGGCGGACTCCAAGTTACTTCGCTGGCATCAAAGTGAATGCCGCAAGAGCCAAAAGGATGAATATGAAAATCCAAAACAGCCTTGTCCGGCCTGTCTTTCTGTAGGAGCTGTAGGATGAATAGGAAGCGCCGGTTCCGGGCAGTCCTATGGTTGTTTTTGTTCCCTTTTTCCCGAGATTAAAGGCAAAACCCTTGCCCCCGACCGTGAGGCTGGGACCGCCTTTGCTCATGTTAAGTTTGATGCCTGGGATCAACTTGATTGATCGACGGAAACGAAGGCCCATTACCATCCTCCCAATATTGCCGGATTGTTTGGAGGATACACTTAACGTGCATTATTTCACAGAGGCCTTTTATGTGTCTAAAAAGCTTCTGAGTTTTCTGGAGCGCGACGGATGCTTGAGCTTGCGTAAGGCCTTGGCCTCGATTTGACGAATGCGTTCACGGGTCACGTTGAACTGCTGGCCGACCTCCTCAAGCGTATGATCGGTGTTCATGCCGATGCCGAATCGCATGCGCAAGACGCGTTCCTCGCGGGCGGTGAGGGTGGCGAGGACGCGTGTGGTCGTTTCTCGCAGGTTGCCCAGAATGGCGCTGTCGAGCGGCTGGACGGCGTTCTTGTCCTCGATGAAGTCGCCAAGATGCGAATCTTCCTCGTCGCCGATAGGCGTTTCGAGACTGATAGGCTCCTTGGCGATCTTGAGGACCTTGCGGACCTTTTCCAGCGGCATGTGGAGCTTTTCGGCCAGTTCTTCAGGCGTAGGTTCACGGCCGATTTCGTGGAGCATCTGGCGGCTGGTGCGGACCAGCTTGTTGATCGTCTCGATCATGTGCACGGGGATTCGGATCGTGCGCGCTTGGTCGGCGATCGAGCGCGTAATGGCTTGCCGGATCCACCAGGTGGCGTAGGTCGAGAACTTGTAGCCGCGGCGGTATTCGAACTTGTCCACTGCCTTCATCAGGCCGATATTGCCTTCCTGGATGAGGTCGAGGAATTGCAGGCCGCGGTTGGTGTACTTCTTGGCGATGGAGATAACAAGGCGTAGGTTGGCTTCGACCATTTCCTTCTTGGCGCGGTTGGATTCGCGCTCGCCTTTTTGCACCGTCATGACGATGCGTTTGAAATCGCCGAGCGGGAGGCCCGCTTCATCACAGATGGAAGCAATTTCGGCGCGAAGCCGGTCCGTCTCGCCTTCGTGGCGCTCAAGAAACTTTGTCCATCCCTTGACGTTCGGGGGAACATAGGGCGGCTTGTCGGAAGCTGTTGTGCCGACATGAGAGGCGCCTGACGTTTCTCCTTTGCCTTTGCCGTCCTTTTTCTTCTTTTCCTTTTCTTTTTCCCTAGCTTCTTTTTCTTCGGCGGCTTTTCTGGCGGCGGCCTTGGGGT
Organism: uncultured Rhodospirillaceae bacterium; assembly: GCA_964649675.1. Lineage (GTDB taxonomy): Bacteria > Pseudomonadota > Alphaproteobacteria > UBA9219 > UBA9219 > CAZVCG01. The sequence continues at coordinate 1,969 of CAZYPX010000003.1, forward strand.
CGTAAATTTCCTCGAGCCAGTTCCGGTCAAGCTCATGGCCGGTGTAGCGGGCCAGAAAATCCTCTCGCTTGATGCCGTTGTCGAGAGCCAAACGCAAAAGACGTCCCTCGATGCCGAGTAAACGCTTGTTAAGCGTATATAACTGTTGAACGAGCTGTTCGATGCGATGATTGTTAAGGCGTACCGTGCGAACGAGATCCACAAGCTCTTGTTTTATCTGTTCGAACTTTTTGTTGGCCTGAGGCGTTAAGGCTTCGCCTTTCTGAAGCGCCGCATGCCGCTGGGTTTGCAGACGGAAGAGTTTATTATAAGTGACCGCAATTTTCTCAAAGGTCTCCATAACCTGCGGCTTGAGTTTCTCTTCAAGCACGGAAAGCGACAAATTCTCCTCATCGCTTTCGCTTTCATAGTCACCTTCTGCGCCCTCAGGTTTTTCTTCCTCGTTCTCTTCCTCGCTGCCCGCGACGCTTTCCCCTTCGTTGAGCATTTCAGCTTCGTTGTTTGGGCCGCCGCCATAGGTGGCCTCAAGGTCGATGATGTCGCGCAACAACATCTTCCCTTCGGTCAGGGAGTCGTGCCAGCCCAGAATGGCCTGAATGGTTAAGGGGGATTCGCATATGCCGCTGATCATCATTTCGCGACCGGCTTCTATGCGCTTGGCGATGGCGATTTCCCCTTCGCGGCTCAAGAGCTCCACGGAACCCATTTCGCGCAGATAAAGGCGGACGGGATCATCGGTGCGTCCGATATCGGAGGAGTCGATGTTTCCGGACGATTCGTCCTCGCTTGCTTCCCCTTCTGCGGCCGCCGTCTTGGCGGGGGATTCTTCTTCGTCGCCTTCAATGACATTAATGCCGGCCTCTGACAGCATCGCCATAGTGTCTTCGATTTTGTCCGAGTTCGTTTCGTCTTGGGGCAGGGCCGCGTTTATTTCGTCGATCGTGACGTAACCGCGCTCTTTGCCTTTCTTGAGCAGCTTCTTGAGAGTTTCGGCTTCAGTATCGATGACGGGGGCGTCGCTTTTTTCTTCTTCAACAAGCTTGTTGTCGCTTGGAAGATTGGCCGGGTGAGCTTTGGCCGGAGCGGGGGCAGACGGCGTTTTCGGCTCAAGGGTTTGCTGGGCAGATTTGGTGTCTTTTGTCGTCTTTTCAGGAGCGCCCGGAGCCGTGCGTTTTAAGGTTGGCTTTTCCGCTTTAACTTTGTTTTTGGTTTTTGTGTCGGCTTTTTTAGGCGCAGGCTTGGGCGCAGCAACTTTTTTTGCCTGTTTTGGCGTTTTCTTTGGCGTGCTCGATGCTTTTTTCTTTGTCACGGCTGTGGTCTTTTTTGCCGCCGGTTTGAGCTTGGCGGCTTTATCTGCTTTACGCGTGTTTTTGGCCATAGCGTTTGCTTTCAATGTCCTAACTGAAGGTTTTCCCGTATTTCGTCTTCGATGACGTCTCCATTTCCCGAGTCGTTCGAAGACGTTTCGTGCATGAGCGCTTCAAGCTGGGCTCGTAAAGCCATAAGTCGCGTAAGATTAGCATCTGACGAGTCCTCGGCATAATACCGCTTCGCGGCTTGAAGGTCGGTTTGAAGCTGCTCCTGCAAATATTTGTTCCAAATAGACTTCCACCCCTGCCGCGCCTTTTCTGGATCACGTCCGGGGCGCGAGAACGCAGCATGTATATAAGTAGCTTCGGATAAAGCTTCCGCCAAGCCCAATTGTCCGGTTTTCATCGCGCCCTCATCGGACAAATGGCGATAAACTTCGGATGCGTCAAGGGGTTCGTGCGACTCGGTAGATAAAAGGGTAACGAGCTGTTGCCGCAGGGACTCCAGAGATTGCGTGGAAAAGGTAATCCGTTCAAGGTCTTCGCCGAACTCGGCGAAGAGGGAAGAATAGTTAATCATGAGCGCGAGAAGCACCTTTTCACGCAAAAGACGCCCTTTCTGTGGTTTTTTGCGCGGCAAAACGCGAGCCGGAGGGCTGAAAAACGTCTTTTTGGGGCCTGTTAAGCGGCTCGTTTGTCCTTTATTCAAGCTTTCCGGTGACTTAAATGCCGCCGAAATCCGATTTTGGATGTCTTCCTGATACAGACGGCGCAAGGATTCATCCTTAATGACGCCGACTTTATGCTTAATGGCGTTAATGAACGCGCCGCGTTCCTCCGGCGTCTGGAGGCGGCGGTTCTCGAGAGTGAGATCCCAGATCGTATCGATCATCGGTTTGGCTTGATCAAGAGCGGACTGCATGCCCGACCGGCCGGACTGGCGGAGCAAACTGTCCGGGTCTTCCCCCTCCGGCAAGTAAGCGACGCGCACGGAGTGTGAGGGGGAGAGGAGGGGGAGGGCGCGGTCGATGGCGCGCGATGCGGCACGGCGACCCGCGTTATCGCCGTCGAAGCACAGGATCGGGGTGTAGTCGCGCGACGGATCGCGGGAGTCGGGGGGAGGAAGGAGCCGCCATAATATGGCGAGCTGGTCCTCGGTCAGAGCGGTTCCAAGCGGCGCGACCGCGCCTTGATAGCCTGCTTCGACGAGAGCGATCACATCCATGTAGCCTTCGACGACAATGATCGGCTGGTTTTGCGCGATGGCCGCGCGCGCGCGCGATAGGCCATACAGAAGCTTGCCTTTGTGAAAGAGCGCGTGATCCGGCGAGTTCAGGTATTTTGGCTCGCCGTCGCCCATGATGCGCGCCCCGAACGCCACAGTGCGGCCGCGACGGTCGCCGACCGGAAAGATGACGCGGTTGCGGAAAAAGCTGAAATATTCGTTTCTTTCCGTGCTTTTTTTGACTAAGCCAACGGCTTCCATCTCGTCAATTTTATAACCATCCGCCATCAGCGCGCGGATGAGTGCTTGGCTATCCTGTGCCGCGTAACCGAGATGAAAACGGCGCATCCCGTCTTCGGACAAACCGCGTCCGCGCAGATATTGCAACGCTTCGCGGCCATGCGGCGCGAAAAGCTGGTCTTCGAACCACTTCGTCGCACGTTCGAGCAGCAGGTAGAGGCGCTTTTCCTTGTCGAACCTTTCGCGCTCCACGGGCGTGTCCTGCGGAACGGAAAGTCCGGCTTGTGCCGCGAGCGCTTCGATGGCTTCTGGGAAGCCCAAGTTTTCGAGACGCATCGTAAAGCCGATGATGTCGCCGTGCGCCCCGCACCCAAAGCAATGATAGAACTGCTTGTCGTCGTTGATGTAAAAGCTGGGCGTTTTTTCGTTATGGAACGGGCAGCAAGCCTTAAACTCCCGCCCAGCCTTTTGCAGGCGCAGACGCTTGGCAGCGACACCCGATAAAGGCAGGCGCGAACGCAGTTCGTCAAGGAACGAGGGAGGGAGAGGCATTAACCATATCTACGGGTTAGGGCTGGTTTTGGCTCGACCAAGAGTGTTATCCCTATCCGTCTTTAGCTTCAAATTGTTTTTATGGCCGGGTTTTGATAAGGAAAGGGCGCTGGCCGAAGCTTAACCTGTCCAGCCGGTTAATAAAAACAGTTGTTTGGGAGGAAAAATATGCGCGGCACAAGCGACGCTATGCGTATCGAAAAGCATTTAAGCCAAATCGGCCTGACGGGTTTTAGCGCTGTTCACGCAAATCTGGGCGCGCCGCTGCTTTATGAAGCGGCGCTTTCGCGCAAGGAAGCCGTGTTGAGCGAAGACGGCGCTTTGGTTGCCATGACAGGTGAGCACACGGGACGCTCGGCCAATGCCAAACATGTCGTCAAAGACGCAACGACCGAAAAAACCGTCGATTGGGGCAAGGTCAATCAAGAATACACGCAGGAGCAGTTCGACAGTATCAAGAAACGGGTGTTCGAATACCTGAATGGCAAGGACATCTTCGTTCAGGATTTGTATTCCGGCGCGGAACCCTCGCACCGTTTGCAGGTTCGCGTCGTCACAGCGCACGCGTGGCATTCATTGTTCGCACGCAACATGTTCATCCGCCCGAAGCACGATCAATTGGATGGTTTCGAGCCGGGCTTTACGCTCATTCACTGTCCGGAAGTCGAAGCCGATCCGGCCAAGGACAAAACGCAAGGCAAACCGTTCGTGTTGATCAACTTTACCGAAAAAATGGTTTTGATCGGCGGTACATCGTACGCGGGCGAGATTAAGAAATCGATCTTCACGGTGATGAACTACATCCTGCCCGACCAAGGCGTATTGCCGATGCACGCGTCGGCCAACATCGGGGAAGAGGGCGACGTGGCGGTGTTCTTCGGCCTATCCGGCACAGGCAAGACGACGCTATCCGCCGACAGCGGCCGTTCGCTTATCGGCGACGACGAGCACGGCTGGAGCAGTGATGCCGTGTTCAACTTCGAAGGAGGGTGTTACGCCAAGGTCATCAAGCTGAACCCGCGCATGGAGCCTGAGATTTACGAAGTCTCGCGCCGTTTCGGCACCATTCTTGAAAACGTCGTGATGGACGATCACCGCAAGGTCGATTTCGACGACGGCAAGCACACGGAAAACACGAGGTCGAGCTATCCGATCCACTTTATCCCGAACGCCAGCGAAAGCGGCATCGGCGGGTTGCCTAAAAACGTCATTATGCTGACATGCGACGCTTATGGCGTGTTGCCGCCGATCGCCAAGCTGAACCCCGAACAGGCGATGTACCAGTTCCTGTCGGGCTACACGGCGAAGGTCGCGGGCACAGAAAAAGGCGTGAAAGAGCCTCAGGCGACGTTTTCGGCTTGCTTTGGCGCGCCGTTCTTGCCGCGTCCGGCGGTGGTTTATGCCGAAATGCTGGGCAAGATGATCGAAAAGTACGGCGTCGATTGCTGGCTGGTGAATACAGGCTGGAGCGGCGGCGGCTATGGCGTGGGCGAACGCATGCCGATCAACGTGTCACGCACGCTGGTGCGCGCGGCGTTGGCGGGCACGCTCAAGCAGGGCAAGTTTTTCCGCAACGAGCCGTTCGGCCTGATGGTTCCGGCCGAAGTGACGGGCGTCGATACGGACGTTCTGCATCCGCGTCGCATGTGGAAAGACGAAGATGCGTATGACGCCACCGCGCAAAAGCTGGTCAAGCAATTTGCCGAGAACTTCACAAAGTTCGAAGCCAAGGTCGCGCCGGAAGTCAAAAAAGGCGCGCTGGGAGCCTAATCGTTTTTTTTGGCGCGGGGATGGAACCCCGCGCTACCGTTTTACCCGCCCAACTGCGCTTTCACCATCGCGCCGGCGGCGGCGAAATCCATCTGGCCGGTATAGGCCTTTTTCAGTTCGCCCATAACCTTGCCCATGTCCTTGATGCTGGACGCGCCGATGTCGGCGACGATCTTGGTGATGGCGTCTTTCATTTCAGCTTCGGACATCTGTTTGGGCAAAAAGCGCTCGATCACGGCGATTTCATCGCTCTCCGTTTTCACAAGGTCGGCGCGGTTGCCCTTTTCGTACATCGCGATGGATTCGCGGCGTTGCTTGATCATGCCTTGCATCATGGCCTGAATCTCGTTGTCCGGAATGCCGTCGGCAAGGCCCTTGGGGCGCGCAGCGATGTCGGCGTCCTTAAGCTTGGCCATGATCAGCCGCACGGCGTTCACGGTATCCTGATCCTTGGCTACCATGGCATCTTTAAGGGCGTTTTTCAGGTCGTCGCGTAGCATTTTGTGCCTCTTTTTCAAGTCGATAATTGTGTGTTGCCAAGTCTCTCACGACTCGGCATAGTGCGGGCCGTTTGAAGAGATTCCCACTATATAGCCGGAGCATATGACAACCTCGCAGCCGATGCAGCAAGGAAATAGCATGGGCGGGCCTGAATCCAAACCTGATCAGGCCGATGCGGTAGTTGTTTTAGCGGACGGAACGGTTTTATGGGGCAAGGGCTTAGGGGCGTCCGGCGAGGCTGTTGGCGAGGTTTGTTTCAACACATCGATGACCGGGTATCAGGAAATCCTGACCGACCCCAGCTATGCCGGCCAGATCATCACGTTTACCTTTCCTCACATTGGAAATGTAGGCACCAATTCACAGGACATCGAGACTATTAAACCTGCCGCACGCGGGTTGATTTTGCGTGCTCCCATCACCGAGCCTGCCAACTGGCGCGCAGTGGAGCATCTCGACGCGTGGCTCAAGAAAAACAATCTTATCGGCTTATCGGGGATCGACACCCGCGCGCTCACGGCGCGTATCCGCGACAAGGGCGCGCCGACGGGCGTGATCTGTTATTCCCCAAACAAGAAAATCGATCTCAACGCATTATTGCGTAAGGCGAAAGAGTGGCCGGGCCTCGATGGCATGGACCTCGCGCTCGATGTGACGTGCGCTGATGTTCATACATGGGAGGAAACCCGCTGGAACTGGCAGCCCGATGGCGATGCTGGTTACGAGGTGCTTGACGACAGCAAGGGAGAGCCTTTGCATGTCGTCGCCATCGACTATGGCGCGAAGAGGAACATCTTGCGTTGTCTTGCCAGCGCCGGTTGCCGCGTGACGATCGTTCCCGCCCAAACTTCCGCCGAAAAGATTTTTGCATTAAAGCCGGATGGCGTGTTTTTGTCGAACGGGCCGGGCGATCCCGCCGCGACGGGCGTTTATGCGGTGCCTGTTATTCGTTCGGTGCTGGATAAGGGTATTCCGTTGTTTGGGATTTGCCTTGGTCATCAGATGCTCGGCCTCGCGCTTGGCGGCAAGACGACGAAGATGCCGCGCGGGCATCGCGGGGCCAACCATCCCGTGAAGGACTTGCAGACGGGGAAGGTGGAGATCACGAGCCAGAACCACGGCTTTATGGTGATCCCCGAAACCTTGCCGCCGAACGCCGAAGTGACGCATGTGAGCCTGTTCGATGGTTCCAACGAAGGTTTAAGATTGAAGGATAAACCTGCGTTTTCAGTGCAATATCACCCTGAAGCCTCACCGGGTCCGCACGACAGCCATTACTTGTTTCATCGGTTTGTAGAAATGATGCGCAATGCCTAAACGTACTGACCTCAAATCCATCTGCATCGTCGGCGCGGGGCCGATCGTGATCGGGCAAGCGTGCGAGTTCGACTATTCCGGCGTGCAGGCGTGCAAGGCCTTGCGGGCCGAGGGTTACAGGATCATTTTGATCAACTCCAACCCGGCCACGATCATGACCGACCCCGACGTTGCGGACGTGACGTACATCGAGCCGATCACGCCCGCTTTTGTCGCGAAGATTTTGGAGAAAGAACGTCCTGATGCGCTGTTGCCCACGATGGGCGGGCAAACCGCGTTGAACACGGCGATGGCGTTGGCCAAAGACGGCACGCTCGACCGTCTGAACATTGAGCTCATCGGCGCGAAGCGCGAGGCTATCGAAAAAGCGGAAGACCGCCTGCAATTCCGCGACGCGATGACAAAAATCGGCCTTTCCACGCCGCGAAGCGCCATTGTGCACACGATGGACGAAGCGCAACATGCTTTGGCCGAAGTCGGGTTGCCAGCGATCATTCGTCCCAGCTTTACGCTTGGCGGAACGGGCGGCGGTATCGCCTATAACAAATCCGAATACGCCGAGATCGTGGCGAGCGGCCTTGCGGCCAGCCCCGTGACGGAAGTTTTGATCGAAGAATCCGTGCTTGGCTGGAAAGAATACGAAACGGAAGTCGTCCGCGATAAGAATGATAACTGTATCATCGTGTGTTCCATTGAAAACATAGATCCGATGGGTATCCACACGGGCGATAGCGTGACCGTTGCGCCCGCATTGACTCTCACGGACAAGGAATATCAGGTTTTGCGCAACGCCTCGATTGCCGTTCTGCGCGAGATAGGCGTGGATACGGGCGGGTCGAACGTGCAGTTCGCGATAAACCCCAAAGACGGGCGCGTGGTCGTCATCGAGATGAATCCGCGCGTCAGCCGTTCGTCCGCGCTGGCGAGCAAGGCGACGGGCTTTCCCATCGCCAAGGTCGCCGCGCGTCTGGCCGTTGGCTATACTCTCGATGAACTCAAAAACGACATCACGGGCGTCACGCCCGCGTCGTTCGAGCCGACGATCGACTACATCGTCACGAAGATTCCGCGCTTTGCGTTCGAGAAATTCCCCGGCACCGAGCCGACGCTCACCACCGCCATGAAATCGGTGGGCGAGGTTATGGCCATAGGACGCACGTTCCAGGAGTCCTTGCAAAAGGCGTTGCGCGGCCTTGAAACGGGCCTGAACGGCTTGAACGAGATTTGGAACGACGAAAAGGACGGCGACCTCAATGCGCTGCATGCGCGTCTGGCCAAGCCTACATTGGACCGCATTCTCGTGATCGCCGATGCGTTACGGCGAGGCATGTCGGTCGAGGAAATCCGCGACATCTGCAAATACGACACTTGGTTTATTGAGCAGATCGCCGGCATTGTCGAAATCGAGCATGAGATAAAGGAAAAAGGCCTGCCGCGCGACGCCGTAGGCTGGCAGCGCTTGAAGTCCATGGGCTTCAGCGATCAGCGTCTCGCGCAACTCACAGGCAAGAAAGAAGCCGATGTCGCCGCCGCGCGGCGCAAGCTGCACATTACGCCTGTGTTCAAGCGCATCGACACCTGCGCGGCCGAGTTCGCGTCGTTTACGCCGTATCTGTATTCGACGTATGAAGGCAATGGCCTGAACCCCGCACAGTGCGAGGCGTTGCCGTCAGACAAAAAGAAGGTGATCATTCTGGGAGGCGGACCGAACCGGATCGGGCAGGGAATCGAGTTCGATTACTGCTGCGTGCATGCCGTGATGGCGCTTCGCGAAGCCGGTTACGAAGCTATCATGATCAACTGCAATCCGGAGACGGTGTCGACGGATTATGACACGTCGGATCGCTTGTACTTCGAGCCGCTCACGGCGGAGGATGTCATCGAAATCGTTCGTGTGGAACAACGCAAGGGCCAACTGCTTGGCGTGATGGTCCAATTTGGGGGGCAAACGCCGCTCCGTCTGGCGGATGCGTTGCAGGAAGCGAAAATCCCCATTCTCGGCACGTCGCCGGATGCCATCGATCTGGCGGAAGACCGCGAACGTTTTCAGGTTCTATTAAAAAAACTGAAACTGAAGCAACCTTCGAACGGCTTGGCGCGCAGCCCTGAAGATGCTGAAAAGATAGCGGCCCAAATCGGGTATCCGGTCGTGATCCGCCCGTCCTACGTGCTGGGAGGGCGCGCGATGGAGATTGTCCATAGCGAGGAAAGCTTGCGCCGCTACATTACGCATGCCGTGAACGTTTCCGGCAAGAATCCGGTCCTCATCGATTATTATTTGCAGGACGCCATCGAAGTGGATGTCGATGTGGTAGCCGACCGCGACGACGTGTTTGTGGCGGGGATCATGGAGCACATCGAAGAAGCGGGCATTCATTCGGGCGACAGCTCATGCGCTTTGCCCCCGCATTCATTATCAGCTGATATCGTCAAGGAGATCGGACGACAGGCGGAAATGCTGGCGCGTGCGATAGGCGTCGTCGGCCTCATGAACGTCCAATTTGCCGTCAAGGACGGCGACGTTTATATCCTTGAAGTCAATCCGCGCGCAAGCCGCACGGTGCCGTTCGTCGCCAAAGCCATTGGCGTGCCGATCGCCAAGCTTGCGGCGCGCGTCATGGTCGGCGAAAAACTGGCGGCCATGCACACCAAACGCGCGTCGGATCGTCCTTCGGAACGTCTTGCGGTCAAAACGCCCGTTTTTCCGTTCGCGCGTTTCCCCGGCGTGGACATCGTTCTGGGGCCGGAGATGAAGTCGACCGGCGAAGTCATGGGCCTTGACCGTGACTTTTCTCGCGCCTTCGCCAAGGCGCAGCTCGGCGCAGGGCTTAGGTTGCCGCAAAAAGGCACGTGCTTTTTGTCGGTGAAAGACCGCGACAAGGCAGCCATCATCGAGATTGCGCGTAAGCTCATCGCTTTGGGGTTTGATCTGATCGCGACCGATGGCACTGCCGCCGCGTTGCAAGCCGCGCAGGTTTCCGTCAAGCGCGTGAACAAGGTCTATCAGGGCCAGCCGCACATCGTCGACGCGATGATCAACGGCGAAGTGGACCTGATGATGAACACAACGGCCTCCGGCGCGCAAACGCTGGCGGACAGCTTCAGTCTGCGCCGTACGGCCCTGATGCGGGGAATCCCGCATTATACGACGATTCCAGGCGCAAAAGCCGCCGTAGAGGCCATTGCCGCGCTGCAAACAGGCACACTTGAAGTTACTTCCCTCCAGTCGTATCTTGGTCAAAACGACAGGGATCAGACGCCGACGAAAAAACGCACGGCAGCGAAAGCCTGAAATCTGACGCTAACTGAGTAAAGCCGGAAAGCCTCCGCTTTCGGGATTTTTTCCGGAAACGGACTCAATTCGTTTAATCACGGAACAGACAAGCTGAGCGTAGGTGAGCAATGACTGAGAAAGTTCCAATGACCCTTCCGGGGTATCAACGCCTTGAAGAAGAGTTGAAACAATTAAAGAGCGTCGAAAGGCCTTCGATTATCAAAGCGATAGCCGAGGCGCGGGAACATGGCGATTTGTCGGAAAACGCCGAGTACCATGCCGCGCGCGAGCGCCAGAGCTTTGTTGAGGGGCGTATCCTTGAGCTTGAGGACAAAATCGGACGCGCAGATGTCATCGATGTTTCGAAACTTGACGGGAATATCGTGAGGTTCGGCGCGACTGTGACGCTTGTGGACGAGGAAACTGAAGAGGAAGTTAGCTACCAGATCGTGGGCGAGGACGAATCGGACATTAAGTCCGGCCTGCTTTCGGTCATGTCGCCATTGGCGCGGGCGCTTATCGGGAAAACCGCTCAAGACAGCGTCGAGGTTTTTACGCCAAAGGGTTCGAGAATGTATGAAGTCGTCAATGTAGTCTTCAAATAGTTGGCGATACCGGTACATCCTTTATAAATGTTGCTTGTTAGCTTAAGGTCTGGATGATAAGCGTGATGCGGCCATGCAAGAAGTCCTAAGCCTTATCCAGCACTATCGCGAGTGGTTTTACCTTATCACTTTCGTGTGGACGGCTTTGGAAGGCGAAACTTTCGTTGTTTTTGCCGGTTTGGCCGCTCAGCGGGGTTTTCTTAACATATGGTTTTTGTTTGCTGCGGCGTGGATGGGAAGCTTTTTGGGCGATCAGGCCTTTTTCTTTTTGGGCCGTTATTACGGCAAGCGAATCCTTGAGAGATTTCCAAAAATCAAACCGAAAACGGATAAGGTCCTACAGGCGCTCGAAAAATACCACGTCGTCTTTATTCTTTCTTACCGTTTTATGTACGGCATACGCAACGTGAGCGGCATCACGGTGGGACTAAGCCGTCTGCCATGGCGCAGGTTTGCCACGCTTAACTTTATCGCGTCCTTTGTTTGGGCTGTTGCTTTTTGCGGCGCGGGATACTTTTTTGGGAACGTCATCCAGCATCTCGGCCGGAAAAAAGAAGAAGTCGTAGCCTACAGCGTGCGCGAGCTGTCGTTGACCGTATTGGCTCTATTCGTGCTTATGGTTTTGTTTCGGCTTGGGGTAAAAAGATGGCAAAAGAGACGGGCATCGTTTGAGGATGTTGCGTCTCTGTAACCAACTATCTTTTTGAAAAACATGGAAAAAGAAAAAATTCTGTTTGGTTAAGGGACGAAAATGTAAAGGTTTTCGGTTAAATTTCTGGACACGCGTCTCTAGCCATAATAGAGAGATGCCTCCTGAAAGGGCGATTCCGCGTAAAGATAAGGAGTTGCCCGCGGGCGCGCTTTAAAGCGGCGGCTCGTCGAAACATCAAACGGTCAACAACAGAAGGCTGGATACAACATGAGTGATATCGCTGAACGCGTGAAGAAAATCGTCGTCGAACATTTGGGCGTCGATGCCGCCAAGGTCACCGACAACGCGAGCTTTGTGGACGATTTGGGAGCGGACAGCCTTGACCGCGTTGAGCTTGTCATGGCTTTTGAGGAAGAGTTCAATATCGAAATTCCCGACGATGCTGCGGAAAAGATCGGCACCGTGAAGGACGCCATCGATTTCATCGATCAGAAAAAGGCCGCAGCCTGATCTGGGTTGCCGATATGGGCTTGCGGAAACCCTGCGACGGGGTATCCTGATGCTGGTTCGTAGGCTTATGGTTTGAAGAAAGATGCAGCGCCGCGTTGTCGTTACAGGTTTGGGAATGGTATCGCCACTCGGCAACGAGGTGGGCGTTAATTGGCGACGGCTTACGGCTTCCGAAAACGGTTTTGGGCGCATCACGCATTTCGACCCTTCCGATCTCACATGTCAGATTGCGGGGCAGGTGCCGCGCGGCGACGGATCCGGGCAATTCAATCCCGATCGGTACATTGAATCCAAAGATCAGAAGAAAATGGATTACTTCATCCATTTTGCGATGGCTGCGGCCGAAGAGGCTGTTCGGGACAGCGGCTATGTCCCCTCCGGCGACGAAGCGCGGGATCGCGCGGGCGTCTTGGTCGGCTCAGGGATAGGCGGCCTCAACGAGATATATGAGACCTCCCTTTTGTTGCAGGAAAAGGGGCCGCGCCGCGTTTCGCCGTTTTTCATACCGAAATGCCTTATCAACCTTGCTTCCGGCCAGATATCGATTCGTCATGGATGGCGCGGTCCCAACCATTCCGTCGTTACGGCGTGCGCGACAGGTTCGCATGCGATCGGCGACGCGGCGCGCCTGATTATGCTCGGCGATGCCGATGTCATGCTGGCCGGCGGCGCGGAAGCGGCAATATGCCGCATCGGCATGGCCGGTTTCTGCGCGGTAAGGGCTTTGGCCACCAAGTTTAACGATGCTCCTGAAAAGGCGTCCCGTCCTTTTGATAGGGACAGGGATGGATTCGTGATGGGCGAGGGGGCAGGCGTGGTCGTGCTTGAGGAGTACGAGCACGCAAGGAAACGCGACGCGAAGATATATGCCGAGCTGATAGGGTATGGCCTTTCGGGCGACGCTTATCACATGACGGCGCCTGCCGAGGACGGCAACGGCGGTTTCCGCGCCATGCAGGCGGCCTTCCGGAACGCGAAAATTGCGCCCGACGACGTTGATTATGTCAACGCCCATGGAACCTCGACCCCGCTGGGCGACGAGATCGAGGTCAAGGCCGTGAAACGGCTTTTCGGCAGTGCTGCGGAAAAAGTTATGATGTCGTCCACAAAATCGGCCATCGGCCATTTGCTGGGAGCGGCGGGAGCTGTGGAAGCCATTTACTGCCTTAAGACGATAGAAACGGGCGTCGTTCCGCCAACGCTGAACCTCGACAACGTATCTGAGGACTGCAAAGGTATTGATCTAGTGCCGCATAAGGCCAAGGAAAAGAAGGTCAACGTGGCTCTGTCGAACTCGTTCGGGTTCGGCGGCACCAACGCCAGCCTTATTTTTAGAAAAGTGTCTTGAGAACGCACACATCCGGTTCCTGACGATCGGCCTTTTCTTGTTTCCCGAAAAAGGTGTATTTGTTTTGCCTCGGCGGCCCAATGCTGTCGCGCGTGAAAGGAGCATATGAACGCCATGGACGGTTTGGAACGCTTAAATAGTCCCGTAAGTTACAAAAGCGGACGGTATCTGATCCAAAAACAGGATCTTTTGACTCTATGCGAAAAACACGAAACGCCTTTTTTCATCTATGACCTTAATACGGTCATCAGCCGGTATAAGGCCCTTGGTTCGTACTTCAACTGGCCAAGCGTCAAAATGCTTTATGCGATGAAGGCCAACTACAACATCGACATTCTTAAGGCCTTGAAAGCCGAAGGTGCCTGGCTGGATGTCGTCAGCCCGGGCGAAGCCCTTCTGGCCCTGAAGCTCGGCTATGACAAGGCGCGCCTGCTTTACACGGCCAACAACATGACCACCGATGAAATGCGCCTAGTAAGCGATCTTGGCCTATTGATGAACATAGATTCCTTGTCGGGATTGAAAAGGTTCGGGGAAATCGCGCCGGAAAGCGACGTTTGTTTGCGCTTCAATTCCGACGTGGTGGCGGGCGAAAATGAAAAGGTTCAGACGGGCGGCGACAAGACGAAGTTCGGTCTCCGTCTTGAGGATGCGGCGGCGGCCAAGGCGATTTGCGACGCGCACAAGCTGAACGTCGTGGGGTTGCACGAGCATACGGGCAGCGGCATCGCCGACGCCGAAAAGGTTTGCGAAGGTATGCGGAACCTGTTGAGCATCGACGCAAAAAACCTTTTTCCGGATCTGCGTTTCGTCGATTTCGGCGGTGGCTTCAAAGTGCCATATCATCCCGACGAGAAAAAAGTGGATTATGTCGATCTTGGCTCCCGCATGTCGGAGATTTTTTCGGACTTTTGCAAAAGATATGGCCGCAATCTGGATTTGTATTTTGAACCCGGAAAATTCGTCGTGGCCGAATCGGGGTTGCTGATCGTTCAGGTGAACACCATCAAGAACAACCGGGGCCTATTGATCGCGGGCACGAATTCCGGCTTTCCTCAATTGATACGCCCCGTTTTTTATGACGCCTATCATCATATACTGAATGTTTCCAACCCCACGGGACCCCAAAAGACGTATGACGTTTGCGGCAACATTTGCGAGACGGGCGACCAGTTCGCCAAAGACCGGCAATTGCCTGAAATACGCGAGGGCGATTATTTGGCGATCCTCAATGCTGGCGCCTATTGCTTTTCGATGGCGTCGATTTACAACCTGAGGCCCTTGCCCGCCGAACTTGTTGTCAAGGACGGCCAAGTCGCGTTGTCCAGGCCCAAAACCAGCAGCCAGACGCTTATTGACGATATTTGCAGAACCTTTGACCTATAAAGCTCCGCTGGACCCATGGGAAGCGCAGCGAAGGCCAAGGCCTGTATGCGTGCGGCTGTCTGCGGGGAGTGGGCAAAGGATTAATTTTTTATTCATGTTGAGAGAGTTAACTTCTTGAGTCTACGCTCAGGCTGTTCCCATGCAACGTTATCCTGCGTCATTTCTTTCTGTCCTTCTTTCGTTTTTCCTTGTCGCTTTGATTGGGGCGGCTTTCGTCGTTGAAACAAGAAAGGAATATAATTCGCGCACATTTAACGCAGGCATGCGGGAATTTCCGGAGTCTGCCGTCAACGACTTGATAAGAAGCGCGACCGCAATTTTATCCGAAAGCAAACGCCAGACCAACGCAAAACAGCCGTTTTTTGAAGATAAAATGGTTTCAAAGGATTTGGAGGGCGCGCGCCAAAGCTTATCTGCGCTCGATGCTTTTTTTCTGAATTTCGGACCGTCAAATACGGAGAAGATCGAGCTTAGCAAAGCGTTTTCGGAATTCGGCGAATTGATCACGGAATTCCAACAAACGGTTCAAGAGGGAGTCCATGTAAACGACGAAGTTGTGGCCGAGCTGGAGGAAATGGCCATTCATATGATTCAGTTGTCATCGGAAATCAGCGAAGGAGTTCATGACTTTTTGGTTGATCAGATCGAACTCAATTCGAGCTTAAATTATGACGATGACGTATGGCGCCGCCTTTTGTTGCTGGGGGCTATATTGTGGAGTTTATTGTTGCTCGTCGTTTTGTATACTAGCTCCCGCCGTTATGTGCAAAACGTCAGGCATTTCGAAGCTGCGGAACATTATAGTGCGCTTTTTGCGGCATCTCTTCAATCGGCAAGCGTCGGGATCATGATCCGTGACATGCGGACCGAGGGTTGGCCCGTCATTTATGTCAACAAAGTTTTCACGGACATGACGGGGTATGATTTGCTTTCCGCGTCCGGAAAAACCTTCGATTTTCTGTTTGGCTGGTACACGGACCAGGACACAAGCAAAAGCCTTATGCAAGCGGCAAAACAGGGGAAGTCTGGCGCGTACAACATGCAATTGTACAGAAAAGACGGATCGACATTCTGGGGGGAGTGGCGTTTAAACCCCCTGAAGGACAAAGAAGGCGAACTTACGCATTATGTGTGCATATTGACCGACATCTCCGATATCCGCCAAACGCAGGAAGCGCTTCGGTTGGCAAAGGAACAAGCGGAAAGGGCAAGCGCGGTAAAAACGAATTTCTTGACAACGATGAGCCACGAAATCCGAACGCCTATGAATGGGCTTCTTGGCGTTTTGGATTTGTTGGGCGACACGCACCTTTTACAGGAGCAAAAAAAATTGCTGGGCATCGCCGTCACTTCCAGCAGGGCTCTGCAGGAGATCATCAACGATATATTGGATTATTCGAAGATCGAGGCGGGCAAGGTCAGTCTTTCAAAGGCGTCCTTCCATCTTAATCGGGTTTTGGGCGATGTCATCGAACTCGTAAAACCGCTGGCGATTAACAAGAATCTCGATATTAAAACCGAATGCGATCCTGCGCTCCCGAATAAGTTCATCGGCGATTCAGGGCGGTTGCGGCAGATTTTGCTTAACTTGTTAACGAATGCGATAAAGTTTACGGATCAAGGGTTCGTTTCCTTACAGGTTAAGTCTTTGCTTACGCAAGATAGAGACAATCTGAAAGAAATGCTTCTCCGTTTTGACGTTGTGGACACCGGCATAGGCATTAGCTCTGTCGATAAAGACAAGTTGTTTCAGGAGTTTAGTCAAATCGAGTCAACGACGGCGCGTCGCTTTGGCGGAACGGGCCTTGGGCTTGCCATTAGCCGTCGTCTGGTTGGAATGATGGGGGGCGAAATTGGCGTTGAAAGCCGTCCTGCCGAAGGCAGTAAATTCTGGTTTATGATTCCCCTAACGGTTGACTCCTCCAGTCAAAACGACGAGACGCAAAAACCAACGTCAGGGCATGTCGTGAATGCGGAAAAGCTGGGGAGAGATAAACGCATACTTCTTGTTGAAGACAATGAAACCAACAGTCTTGTGGCATGCCATTATTTGGATAAGGCCGGATATTCTTATGATTCCGTCGCGACCGGCGAGGAGGCCGTAAAAAGAACACGGGAAAAAGAATATGGACTGATTATGATGGATATCTCCATGCCGGGGATGGACGGCTTTGAAGCTACGCGTCAAATACGTTCGTTTGGCGGTTGGGCAGCCGAAGTGCCGATCATCGCATTGACGGCGCATGTCATGGAAGGCATCCGTGAACGATGCTTGGCTGGCGGCATGAACGATCATATTGGCAAGCCGTTGATTTTTGAAGAGTTGTGTAAAAAGCTGGAAATATGGACAAACAAAAAAGAAGGAAATTTTCCTGGAGATTCAGGGATCATAAATATGGCTGCGGTTGAGGCTGCTTTCGATCCGGCAACGCTGAAGGGCTTGGTTGACACCATAGGAGTCGTCGGCATGATGCGCGTGACTCAGGCTTTTCTTGACGCTTTTGATCGTCAGTTGGAACATCTAACAACAAACAGGGGCGTTATAGATTTAAACAGCATAGAAGCTTCGGCTCATTCTTTGAAGGGCGCAAGCTTGAACTGCGGTTTGATCGGATTTGCGAGTCTGGTGGGACATATTGAGAAGGCGGCGTCTGAAAAAGATGGAGTCCTTGCCCAATCTTTGTTGGCCAAAGTCGATAAAGCTTCTGTGGAGGCGCGTCGTCTCTTGCAAAAAGAAATAGAGCTTTATCGGGATTCATCCATCGTTTAAGAAGGGGTAAAGGGAATCGTCGTGGTTGATTCTGGGTTGCGATGTTTATCCTTGGCTTGGCGCAGCTTCTTCCTTTTCGGGTCTTGTCTTCATGATTTCCGAGCTTACGTTAAACCTTCAGATTTCCCCTGATATCGAAGATGGCCTCGTTCGCCTGGATCCTTCGGATATGCGCTCGTTGGGAATAATAGCGGGCGACATTGTGGCTTTGAACGGCATGCGAACAAGCTATGCCCGTGCTCTTCCTACCTCCATGGAGTATAGGAACCAAGGATTGGCGCTTGTGAGCCCCTTGTTCCGGAGCAACCTCGGCATACAGTCGGGGCAGAAGGTGCAGGTTTTTCCTGAGCGTAAAAGGATCCGCGCCGCGGAAACAGTTTTTTTGCAGGTCGATGATGATATCGATCTGTTGCACCTTGTAACCCGCGAAAAGCAGTTGGGATCGTTTTGGCAGGAGCGTTGCGTTGTCGCGGAAGATTGGTTGCGCGTTCCGACGATAGATCGTGTGCCGCTTTTTGCCCAAATCGTGAAGACCCAGCCCGATGGGCCCGTTTTAATCGGCGCAAGCACTTCGTATGATTTTACCGCGCTTCGCGAAGACCAAAAACTTATGGGGCTTGGTGGTCTTAGGGATGTTTACCGTTTGTGCCACAAACTTGCTCAGGCGCGGTTGAGGTCCGGACTTCGAGAATCCGCGCATGCGGTTCTACTTCATGGGCCGCAAGGATGCGGCAAAGCAAGGTTGGTAAAACGCCTTGGCGAAGAAATGGGCATACCGGTCGTGACCCTTGATGCCCAGTATATGTTCGACAAGCAGTTGGCCGGCCACGCTCATGATCCCGGCTTTTCACTTACGGACTTGGCGCGCCGTGGCCCTGCGCTTTTGTTGCTTGATCATTTACACGTCTTGTCTTCCTACGAAAGGGTGCCTCCGCTTTTTGCCGTCGCCTCGCGTTTGGTTTCGGCCCAAATGTGCGCCTTGCTGGACGAGGTCAGGGTGCATCCGAATATTATGGTCTTCGGTATCGGGTCCGGCGCTGTCGATATGCGCTTTAAGGAGAATGGACGTTTTGACGTCTTGCTGCCGGTTGATGTTCCCAACACGTTGGCGCGTCAAGAGCTTTTTGTTTTGACTACAAAAAAAATGCCTCTTGCCGATACCGTCGATTACATGATGTTGGCGCAAATGACATCGGGGGCCGTGGGTCGGGACATTTTCCATATGTCCATGACGGCTTCGTATTTGTCGCAGGGGGCAAAAGTCACAGAGCAAGATTTTGCCGATGCGCTGCGTCATAGCGCTTTTTCGGAAACCGATGAATTTCGTTGCGACTTCCCCGCCACGTCATGGGCCGATGTCGCAGGTCTTGACGACATAAAACAGCTTTTGCGGGAAACGCTGACGTGGTCGCTAAAGCACAGGGAAAAATTCAGTGACGCAGGCGTGGTGCCGTCCCGATCCATTTTGCTTTCGGGGGGGCAGGGGACAGGAAAGACATCGCTGGTGCGGGCTTTGGCGAACATTATTCCTGTTAATATACTTGAGGTTGGATGCATGTCGTTGGCTGCGCGTGATTTCGTTAATGCGGCCGACACGATAAAGGACGTTTTTTCTCTTGCGCGCCGGAAGTCGCCCTGCTTGCTTTTTTTCGACGATATCGATGTTCTTTTTGATTGGGGGGGCTCGCAGGAGGACAAGGAAAAAATGGCGCCTCATATCGCTCAGCTGCTTCTGGAGCTTGACGCTCTTGATTCCATGCCCGGGGTTGTGGTGGTTGCCGCTACGAACAGGCCGGACCGGTTGAGTGAGGACATCATGCGACCGGGGCGTTTCGATTTTGCTCTTACTTTGCCCATGCCTGATTATGCGGCGCGCAAGAAAATACTTCATATACATGCGCGCAAATTGCCTTTGTCTTCTGACGTTGATTTCGACAGGCTGGCCGATCTTACGCAGGGCATGTCCCCGTCGGAAATAGCCGCGCTTTGCAATCGCGTGGGTTTAATGGCTTTGCGCCAATCCATGTCTTCCGACCATGGGGGCGGTTTGCTGGTGGTGAGCGCCGCCCTTTTCGAGCAGGCTATGCGCGGCCGCAAAGTTTGATTTCAGAGGAAACTATGAGGATCTATGTCGACCTGAATCCGTAGCGTTCGCGGGGTCTTTATGGCCGTGAGCCATGTGCGCAAGGTGGAGGAAAGGGAAATGTCGCGGCGCGTTTGGACAAGGATTCGGTAGCGAGTTTTGCCGCGGAGGACGGAATAAGGCGCAGGAGCGGGGCCCAATAGCCGAAGAGCGTCATTGCGCGGCGCCGAGGAAGCTATTTTCCTCGCGAGGGCGATAACCTGAGAAGCTTCTTTCCCCGAAACTGTGATGGTGGCGAGACGGGAATAAGGAGGAAGCTTGAAAAGCGAGCGTTCGCGAAGCTCGGCGGCGAGAAAAGAATCGCGATCTTGGCCGATGAGCGCTTTCATGACGGGATGTTCCGGACTCACGGTTTGGAGATAAACGTGGCCTTGCACGTCGTCGCGGCCGCTTCGGCCAGCAACCTGTTGTAAAAGCTGAAAGGTTCGTTCGGCGGCGCGCGGATCGCCGCCGCCGAGGCCGAGGTCGCCATCAATGACTCCAACAACCGTCAAACGCGGAAAATGGTACCCTTTTGTCATGATTTGCGTGCCAATAAGGAGATTTACGTCGTTATTTTGCACCAAGGAGACGATTCTTTCCGCTTCCTTAGGACCCGAAAGCGTATCGCTCGCCATGACGGCGACGCGGGCCTCCGGCAAAAGGACCGCGACTTCCTCCGCGATCCGTTCGACGCCCGGCCCGCATGCGGCGAGGCTGTCCTGCGCTTTGCATTGCGGACACGCCGAAGGGTAGGGGATGCTGTGGTCGCAATGGTGGCAGCGCAAGCGCGCGGCTTTGCGGTGTTCGGTGAGCCAGCTTGTGCAATTGGGGCAGTTCAGGCGATGCCCGCATTTCCGGCACAGCGTTAAGGGCGCGTAACCTCTTCGGTTCAGAAAAAGCATCGCCTGCTGACCGTCCGCCAAAGATTTTTTCATGGCTTCCAGCAAAGGATCGCTGATGAAGCGGCGTATGGGCATCTTCTCCTTGCGCAGATCGATGAGTTTGATCGACGGCATTCCGGCCTTGCCATAGCGGCTGCGCAGCATGACGTGGGCGTATTTGCCTTTCTGGACGTTGTGGAGGGATTCCAGCGAAGGCGTCGCCGAAGCCAACACGACCGGTATCGCGTTCAGACACGCCAAAACCACCGCCATGTCGCGGCCATGATAGATGACTCCTTCCTCCTGTTTGTAGGCCGCTTCGTGCTCTTCATCCACCACGATCAATCCCAGATCGGGATAAGGCAGAAACAGGGCGGAACGTGCGCCGAGAATAAAGCGCGCCTTGCCTTGCGCGATGGCGTGCCAGTTGATCCGGCGCTGCTTGGGGGTTAAATCGGAGTGCCATTCAACGGGGCGGACGCCAAAGCGTTCCGTCAAGCGTCCAATGAGGGCGGCTGTCATGGCGATTTCCGGCAACAGGACGAGCGTTTGGCGCCCTTGCCGCAAGGCTTCGGCCAATGCTTCCGCGTAAACCTCCGTCTTTCCTGATCCTGTCACGCCGTCGAGAAGAGTCACCGAAAATTTTCGGGCCTGCACGCAAGCCATAAGATGTTCGGCCGCATCGTGTTGTTCCGGCGTCAAGGCGTCGAGGTTCGACGATGCGATGGGTTCGGGCATGTCGAGCGAGTCTTTGGCTAGGAGGCTTTGCGGCCGTCCGCCCATGACCATTTTAAGAAGGGAGCCGCGCGGCGAAAGGGTGTAATCGGCTACCCAATCGACGAAACGAAGGGTCGTTTCGGGAAGCGCGGGTTGGGCGAGAATGTCTCCGATAGGCTTGAGCTTGACGTCGGGTATGTCCTTTCGGCCTTTTCTCCAAACGACTCCCACCGTTTTGCGGCCGCCAAGAGGAACTTCGACAAACAAGCCTTCCCTGACGGCGACGCCTGGCGGTATGCTGTAATCGAACCCTTCCGCCAACGGAAGCGGGACGACGACATGGGCGGTTTCAGGTTTCGGGTCGTTTAGCATATTATTGAGGTTTCGACAGCTTTTCTGCCGGTTTAGTCTAGAGCGAAATATTTTGGTTGCATACCGTGAAAGGTTAGGGTGTTCTTCATAGGTTAATGATGCTTTTTCGATTCTCAGCATTCAGGAGCTGGCAAAGTGAAGTTTTTTGTTGATACTGCGGATGTAAACGAAATCAAGGACCTTGCGGCGACGGGCCTTTTGGACGGGGTCACGACGAACCCTTCGCTGGTCGCCAAATCTGGCCACGACAATTTTATCAAGTTGGTGAGCGAAATCGCCGGATTGGTCGAGGGGCCTGTGAGCGCTGAAGTCGCTTCGACGGACTACGAGTCGATGTTGGGCGAAGCCCTGACGTTGTCCGAAATCGCGAAGAACATCGCGGTTAAAGTCCCCCTGACGCCTGCGGGCCTGAAAGTGTGTCGCCATTTGGCGGATAAGGGCGTGATGGTCAATGTGACGCTGTGTTTTTCGCCCGCACAGGCTCTTCTTGCGGCCAAAGCGGGCGCGACGTTCGTTTCGCCTTTCGTCGGACGTTTGGACGACATCGGCGAAAACGGCATGCAGTTGATCGCCGATATTTGCGCGATTTACGACGCCTATCCGAATCTGGACACGGAAATCATCGTCGCTTCCGTGCGTCATCCGATGCATGTGGTCGAATCTGCCAAAATGGGCGCCCACATCGCCACCATACCGCCGAACGTTATCCGGCAGTTGTTCAACCATCCGCTCACGGACAAGGGGTTGGCCCAATTCGTTGCGGACTGGAAGAAGACGGGGCAGACGATACCTGTCGGCGGCAAAAAAGCGAACTAGGGAGGCGGCGGTGTCGAGCGATACATTGGCGGCACAAGAAACATTAGCCTCTCTTATGCCCGGCGACGTCCGCGAATACCTGCTCGACCATCCCGAATTTTTGGCCGACAACACCGACCTTCTACCCTATCTCGTCCCGCCTCATAAACCTCAAGGCGATAAGGTTCAGGACTTTCAGCAATATATGCTTCTGAAGCTTCAGGACCACTACACCGCCATCAAGGACGAGCACGACGACCTGATGACGTTGATGCAGGAGCATCTGCAACGGCAGACCCGAATCAACGCGGCGATGCTGGAGCTTATCGACGCCGTCAGCCTTCAGGATATTATCGACATCATCACGAACGATTTGCCGGTGACGCTCGATCAGGAAGCCGTGGCTATTCTTCTGGAGGCTGGAGGCATTCTTGAAGAGGGGTTGTATGGCGGCCTGCGCGTCGTGCCTGAAGGGTTTGTCGACGGATGGCTTGGCGATAAAAACGTCGAACTTGTCGAACAGGAAGCGCCGTGTCCGGAGATTTTCGGCGAGAATGCGGGCGACGGCATACGTTCCCGCGCTTTGGTGCGTTTGAGGATCAACGATGGGATGCTTGTCGGCATGTTGGCGCTGGGGCATCGTGAAGCCATGTATTACGCGACGGGACTTGCTACCGAGCAGCTCGAGTTTTTGGGCGCGGTATTGGAACGTTGTTTCCATAAATGGATCAGCCCTGCGCCATGAAAACCCGCCGCGGGCAGGGCAAACAGATCCCCGACGTTCTTCTTCCGGTATCCGGCGATGTGCGCGATGCCATGGTGGCGTGGAAGGCGTGGCTTGGCGTTGAACGCAGGGCGTCGAAAAACACGCTTGAATCCTATGCGACCGATTTAATGGGGCTTTTTAAATTCATCAGCGATCATCGCGGCCGGCGCGTGAATTTGGCGTTGCTCGGCGAATTGACGTTGACTGATTTCAGGGCGTGGCTCGCGTGGTGCGCCGAAGCGCGACCCGAGGCTTCCTCGCGCGCCCGTGCCGTGGCGGGAGCCCGAAATTTTTTCAAGTGGCTTGATCGCACGGGGCGTTTGCACAACGCCGCGATCGATTTGCTCAAAACACCCAAAACGCCGCGAAGACTGCCGCGTCCGGTTTCTGAAGCAAGCGCCGCCGATATCGTGGCGTTGTCGAAGAACGTTCATCAGGAGGGGTGGGTAGGCCTGCGTGACGAAGCCCTGTTCACGTTATTGTATTGCGTGGGCCTTCGCATCGGCGAGGCTTTAAGTTTGCGCGGGGAGGATATTGAGGGCAAAGACAGGATTGTCGTGACCGGGAAAGGAAACAAGCAACGAGCCGTTCCCCTTTTGCCGGTCGTGCGCGAGGCGGTCGCCAGATACGCCAAGGCTTGCCCCTATTCCGTTGACGGAAAAAACCCGTTGTTTGTCGGGGCACGCGGAGACGTACTGAACGCGGGCGTGGCGCAGCGCGATTTGCGGAGGTTGCGGCGCGATCTGAACCTGCCGGATTCCGTAACGCCCCATGCCTTGCGGCACAGTTTTGCGACGCATTTGCTGGCCTCGGGCGCGGATTTGCGAAGCTTGCAGGAATTGCTGGGGCATAGCTCTCTTTCCACGACCCAGCTTTATACGAAGGTGGACGCCGGCCATCTGGCGCAAGTTTATCGCGATGCGCATCCCCGCGCGCGGAAGGTTTAGTTAACAAACTTTTCTTCTTGATTCGTATGAATGCGAATGTTCAAACGTGGGGCCCTTTCAGACAGACGGGCCTTTGCGTAAACGTGAAAATTAAAACAAAGCGGATAAGGCGATGCCTGAGCAAGCTGTGCGGAAATTCGATGTTGTCGCGGCGGGCCGCGCTTTTACGGATGTGATCGCCCGCGTTCCCGCCGGATTTCTCGAAAAGTGGGACATTCCGCGCGACGCAGGGCGCGAGTTCGACGCCGCGACGATGCGGGCAATTCGCGCGTCGTTGCAGGCCCCCGTTATGGCCGCAGGAGGAACCGGCGCCAACATGGCGGCGACGTTCGCGGCCTTGGGGGGGAGGGCAGGCTTTTTCGCCAAGACGGGGCGCGACGAGACAGGATTTTTTTTCCTTAAGGATTTTGAGGAGCGCGGCGTCGCTCTTTGTTGCGATCCTTATATCGAGGGCGGCGCTTCGGCCGTATGCCTTGTGCTGCTGACCGAGGACGGTTTTCGCAGTTTCGCGACGTCCTCGGGATGCGCGGATTCCTTCGAGGCCGGTGATTTCCGGAACTTCGATTTCGCCTCCACGCGCTTTTTCGTCGTTGACGCCGAGCTGCTGACATTGTCCTCTTCCTCCGGAGTTCTTTTGGAAGCCATGGATTTTGCGAAAGGCAAAACGCGACTCGTCGTCAATCTTCACAACAACAGAGCGTGGCCGGATTTTCCGGACGTTGCGCGTTATATCGCCGGCAATGCCGATATCGTGATCGGCAACGCGGACGAGTTCGCTTCCTTTTCCGAAGTCATGGCGTTGCCGCATTCGCCCGAACAGGCCGTGGTGACGACTCACGGTACGGACGGCGTAACAGCCTTTCATGGCGGGGCGTCGTTTAGCGTTCCTGCCCACAGGCCGGAACGTTTCGTGAGTTCCGTCGGGGCAGGCGACGCTTTTATGGCGGGTTTTTTGTTTGGCTTGTCGAACGGCGCGGACATAGAAAAAAGCCTGCGTTGCGGCATTAGGGCCGCCGTGGCCGTTCTCAAAGAGACGGGCGCGCGTCCAGCGGGGGCAGTGCGCGTTATGGATTAGTTTTTCGTACGGCTCGGGGCGTTCTTAACCATAAGAAAACCCATGTGCTTCGGGGCTTTTGTCAAAATTTGCATGAAACCACATTAACCGGTCTTGCCGTTTGACAGGGGGGCTACTGCCGTTTATCAAGCCTGAAAATTGAATCGTCATTATGAGGTTGGTGTGATTCGGCAACAGAAAGCGTTTGTTGAAACCGTCTGTAACGCTCAATTGGGTGTGCTGGATTATGACGGGACTTTTTATAATTTTTCAGAGGAAATGGATAGGCATTGCGACGTGCAGGGAACGCACGCGGCCTTGGATTTGTTGAAGAAGGTAGCGCCAAAGGTGCCGATCGCGTTTGAGGAAGCGTTGGAATTACGCATAAGGTCTTATCGCCTCCATGGATGCGGCGCTGCGGAATTTACCTGTATTTACGGTTTGGATCGTGAAGAATGGCACCATGAGTATCACAAGCGTTTAGATGCCAGTTATGTGAACGCAATGCATGTCACAAAGGAACAGTTGAATTCCTTTCCGGCGCCGCTGGTCATTTTGTCGCACGCTTCGCGTGAATGGATTGAAAAAACGCTTGGGATGTTCCCCGACATCAAAGAGTTCTTTCCGGAAAATCGGATATACGGTCTTGAAAACGTCGGGTTCAAATTCAAATCAAACGGCGGAGAGGCGTATCGCCGCGTGCTTAACGAATGGGGCGTTGCGCCCGACCGCGCTTTCATGGTTGAGGACAGCTTGGCCAACCTCGAATCGGCAAAAAGGGTGGGGCTGACGACCATATACATCACCCATGGGAAACCGTTTGATAGCGAGCGGCACGGCTTTGTCGACTTCGCTTTCACGAGGCTTGGCGAGATGCTGGAGGCGGCCTCGGACGCCATGAGGCCCTCACGGAAGCCGTGGGCCAAAGCGGAAGCTTTATCACCTCGCCCCTGAAGCCGTTTTCGGACTTTCCGTTATTCTGGCGGTAAGAAAGCCGGATCGGGGAGGCTTTCGGCTTCGCTCTCCGGCTCTTGCAGGGTCTGGCGGGCGAACCTTGCGGTCTCGAAGGGCCCGAAGGTCTGATAAAAGAGCGCCAGACCAAGCGCTATCGCCAGCCACAGCGCAATATTACGTAAAACGCGGCCACGGTTCATCGCAAGTACGCTCGGGGCGATCAGCACCACCAGCGTTACGGTTAATAGGGACGTCAGGACAATCGAAACGGTGTTCATATAGGGACTTTAAACCGTATGGGGGGTGAACGGAAGTCTCGTTCAGGAGAGAAGCCGCGTTTACCATGGGTGTGTCCTGGTTGCGACAGCGCCTTAAAATGACGGGTGGCAACAGATTTTTATTGAATCTTAAAAAATCATGAGTATGGTGCGCGATACGGAAGCGCACGTACCACTGGCCCAAGGACGGACTGGACTACCACCTTTTTCGTTCCCCAATGGTTTATGTAACGACGCTTTGCCGCCTTGTAGGAGCCTGTTTCGGCTTTTCCAGGGAACTGTGGTGGTGAACAGCAAAGAGTCCCGTTCTGTTCGAAAGATTGTCGGTTTGGCCTTTTCAGGCCCGTCTTGAGAACAATGCGGAAGTCTTGGTTGTAGGGCAAAGAGAGCAGGGCTTAACGCCGGTACGGAATTCTTGCCAAGGCAAGGTTTTAAGTGCGCGTTGTTTCCCAGACCTTATTTGAAGGTTGCTCGTTGCCCGTTGGCAAGGCTTCTGCGGGGCTGTTTTGCTCTTTTTTGGGCAAAGGGGCGTGCGTTTGATGAGCAATCAGGCGGAACTTAAAATCGAAGCCTTCGGCGGCGGCAAAGAGCGTCCGGCGTTCCCGGGCGATATACGCTCGCAGGCGGAAGGACTTGTGCCGCGCTTCGATAGCGTCGAAGCCGCCGTGGTGGCGCTGCGTCCGGCCGAGCCCATGCTGTGCGCGCACCCCGACGCGTTGGCCTACAACGCCAAGCAGTTTCTGAAACATTTTCCCGGCATGACGCTCTACGCCGTCAAGGCCAACCCCGATCCTTATGTGCTGACACATCTGTATCAGGCGGGGATACGGCATTGCGACGTTGCGTCGCTTGGCGAAATCCGCCTGTTGCGCGAGCTGTTGCCCGATATGCGCCTGGCCTTCATGCATCCGGTTAAAGGACGCGAGGCCATACGGACGGCGTATTTCAAATACGACGTGTGCGACTTTGTGCTCGATACAGAGGACGAATTGCGCAAAATCCTTGAAGAGACGGATGGCGCGAAAGACCTGACCCTCGTCGTTCGGCTCGACATGCCCAAGGGAAGCGCGGCGTGTTCGCTGGCGGGCAAATTCGGCGCTCAGCCGGAGCGCGCGGTGGAGCTTTTGCGCGCGGCGAGCCAGGCGACACAAAAAATCGGCCTCAGTTTCCATGTCGGTTCGCAGACGCTCGATCCGGCTTCTTACATCAACGCGATACGCAAGGCGGGCGAAGTCGTCCGCGCGGCCGGAGTCGAATTGAGCGCTTTCAACGTCGGCGGCGGTTTTCCCATTCCCGATCTGGGCATGGACGTAC
The DNA here is from genome assembly GCA_964649675.1 of uncultured Rhodospirillaceae bacterium. Lineage (GTDB taxonomy): Bacteria > Pseudomonadota > Alphaproteobacteria > UBA9219 > UBA9219 > CAZVCG01. The sequence continues at coordinate 29,632 of CAZYPX010000003.1, forward strand.
AGCCCTTGCATGCCTATTTCGACGTTATTCGTAAGGAGATCACGGCGCTCAAACTTCCTTCGACATGTCAGGTCTGGTGTGAGCCGGGGAGGGCCTTATCGGGCACGTCCACGACGCTTGTGACGCGGGTGGAGCTTCGCAAGGGCGACGTGCTGTATTTGAACGACGGCAGCTACGGCAATATGTTCGAAGTTTGCTCCATGCAATGGCGCAACACGGCCAGACTTATCCGCGCCCGCGACGCGTTCTCCAAAGACGGCGGGGAATTAAAGCCATTCCGTTTCTACGGGCCGACGTGCGACTCGGTCGATTACATGCCCGGGCCTTTCATGCTTCCGGACGATGTCGCCGAAGGCGACTGGATCGCTTTGCGCGGGATGGGGTCGTATATGGCCGCGTCGCGCACGTCGTTTAACGGTTTTTCAACCGACCTCCATGTGGAGATCAAGCAAGCGCCCGAAGGACGGGTCGTCAGGCTGCCTTTTCGGCACAACGCGAAAGGAGGTGTGTGATGGATTGGGTTGCTAGTCAAATGGCTCCGGCCGCGTTGCTGAAAGAAGCCAAAAAAGAAAAGACGTTCCGGCTTTCCGAACTTCCGTCCCGCCAGATGCATATGCGACGCATCGGCGTGTTCGAAAAAATCGACGGCGAGTACATCGGCCACATCGCCATGATCAATTTCAAGTGCAAGGCGGTCATCAAGGACAACCCGTACCGCACGTCGGAAGCCGAGCCGGAATACGTGGTTCAGCAGATCGACGCGGAACTTTTTTACGCAGATGTGGGTTACGCCTGGGACAAGCACACCGACGGCCAGCATGTGCCATACCTGTCCGTGCATCTGGACGATCCGGCTTTTCCGAAGACGGTGGTGGCCGTTTTGGTCAAAGGACCCAAGAACCTGTATTTCCTTTATTGGGATCGCGTGACGATCTCGAACGAGGATATCGAGCGGCAGTATATCCATGAGGAACTGCAGCCCTATACCGCCGTGCTGCGTCCGCTCGTCAATCCGCCGACGCAATATCTTATTCAGATATACGAGTCGCTTAAGGAAATCTGGGATCCGGAATAGGCGCGCGAAAGTCCGGACCGCCCATTTTCTGCGAGAAAAACGGGCCATAGGCGGCGGTTACGCATATTTTCCTTGAATCGGTGGCATGGAATGCCTATTAACCCCGCATTCCTTGATGCCTGCTGAGGCTAGGCACCCTGAAACGCAGGGTGTCCATTTTTTGGCCGTTTTTACGTAACGGCCACGAAACGACGAAAGAGACGACGATGAAAGTTTCCGCCAATACTTTGCGCAAAGGGCATGTGGTCGAGCACAACGGCAAGCTGTGGCTTGTCATCAAAAGCGAGATCATCATTCCAGGCAAAGGCAACGCCGTTATTCAGGTCGAGATGCGCGACGTTCGAACCAACACCAAAACCAACGAACGTTTCCGCACGCAGGAAACCGTCGAGCGGGTCCAGCTCATGGATCATGATATGCAGTTCCTTTTCGCGTCGGGAGAGGAATACACGTTCATGGACCAGACGACGTACGAGCAATACGTCGTTCCGCAAGACGTTATCGGGGAGTCCTATGTTTTTCTTCAGGAAGGCATGATCTGCAACGTTCAAACGTACGAAGGCTCCCCGCTTTCGGTGACGCTGCCAGGCACGGTGACGCTGGAAATCGTCGAGGCCGATCCCGTCGTGAAGGGACAAACGGCTTCGTCGTCCTATAAGCCCGCAAAGCTTTCGAACGGCGTGCGGGTCATGGTTCCGCCCTTTATCGAAGCCGGCACGCGCATCGTCGTGAACACGGCCGACGGCAGCTATATCGAGCGGGCGAAGGACTAAACCATGGCTCTTCGCTCGGCTCTTATCAACGTCATGCAGCGTGCCGCCGATAAGGCGGCAAAAGGGTTGCGGCGCGATTTCGGCGAGGTGGAAAAGCTTCAGGTGTCGCGCAAGGGACCGGCGGATTTCGTAAGCAACGCCGATCTTCAGGCCCAGAAGGTCATTCGCGAAGAGCTGGCCAAGGCAAGGCCCGATTTCGGCTTCCTGATGGAAGAGAAAGACGGGGAGAACGACACTTCGGGCAAACGCGAACGCTGGATCGTCGATCCTCTTGACGGCACGACCAATTTTTTGCACGGGATGCCGCATTGGTGCATATCCATCGCGGCTGAACGGGATGGCGAGATCGTCGCCGGACTTATTTATCAACCTCTTATCGATGAAGTGTTTTGGGCTGAAAAAGGCCTTGGCAGCTATTTGAACAATCAGCGCCTGCGCGTCTCCGCGCGATCCGATTTTTCGGAATGTTTGATCGCGACCGGCGCGCCTTTCAAGGGCAGCAAAAAGCCGGTGGAGTCGTTTATCGACGAGCTGAAAGCCGTCATTCCTCAAGTGGCAGGCATCCGGCGCGCCGGATCGGCGGCGCTCGATCTCGCCTATGTCGCTGCTGGGCGTTACGATGGGTTTTGGGAAACGGGCCTGGGCCTCTGGGATATTGCCGCAGGCATCCTTCTGGTCAAGGAGGCCGGAGGGTTCGTCAGCCCTCTGGCCGCAGGCGATGACCTTATGAAAACCGGCTCTTTGGTGGCCAGCAATGCCGGAATACACGAAAAATTTCTCGTTATGCTCAGGAACTCACGAAAAGATTAGGTAACCGTGGCGGCTTTGTCGCAGGAAACCCTTGACTGTTGCGAATCCTGTGTCATCCCTTTGATGGCTATCGACTATCCTCGCCGATAGCTTTAGAACATTCGGGAGTGCGATTCTGTGACGGGTTTTTCCCTGCCTATGCTTCTGTGTAAACGAATCTTTATGCGCTTTTTGTTTGGCGCCGCTGTTGTGTGCACCGCTTTTGCCGCCACGCATGCGCGGGCGCAGTCCTCCGTGGAGACATATACGGACAGAGCCGTGCCTACCTATCAGCATGCGGAAGGGGTATTGCCGGAGGGCATGCAGTGGAACAGTCCGCTTAAGCCGGGATCGCTTGTTCTTTCTTCGCCCACTAAAAAGAAGGAGGCCGTAAAGCCTTCCCCCAAGCCGGAAGCCAAGAGCTTTCCGATTGGCGAGCTGAAGGCGCCGCAAATCCAGAAAACGACCGAACCGCCGCTGATGTCGTCCAGTAAATCAAGCTCGGCGAGCGTTATGCTCATACAGGGCATGAAAAACGCGCTCCAACAAATTGGACAAAACCCGGAATTGCCCGAATCTTTGGATTCTGCATTAAGTTCGGACGATAACGCGCTGGAAAGCAATGCTTCAAGCCTTGTTCCGCCCTTGTTAAAAGCGGCGGATTCGCGCGATGTATCCGGAAAACCTTCCTCTGAAATCGCATATGAGCCGGGGCAGTCCCCTGTCGATCTGGCAACCGGAAAACCGATTAAAATAGGGGAAACCGGCAAGAAAGTTGGCGACGATACGGGGGCGCCGTCCGTGGACAGGTCTTTGGCCCCATCCATTGATTCGGGCTCCGTTGACGTATCTATGCCCAAGGCGACGGAGATCAGCGAACCGCCTGTGGCTCTTGAAAAAGTCGCCAGTGAAAAAGCCTCCGGCAAAAGCGCCGATGCCCCCAAGCAAGAGTCCGCGAAGCCGGCCCGTAAATCGCGGGGGCTTTTCGGGAGCATTTTCGGATTCCCTGTGGAGCCGGAAGATGAAAAGGAAGCCGTCGAAGCAAGCGTACGAAAGGTTTCGCCCGAGGCTGAAGCCGTCGTTTCCGAGAGGGACGAGAAAAAAGGCGTATGCGAGCCTAAGGTCATGTCGTGGACCAAGGAATGCCGTTTGGCGGGATATCCGGCGTCCTATTCGGGCCAAATTGTTGGCGAGACCAGAACGGAATGCCCGAGCGGGGAGGTTAAGGACGTTTGGTTGAGCAACACTTGCGCGCCCTTGGATGCCGCGAAGGATTCGGTGCCTCGGGCCACGGAGATTGCCGCGCAACCTAAGACGTTGGCGGAGTCCGCCGATTTGACGGTTCCTCCGCCTATGCTGCCGGACAAAACGTTTGAGAGCGCCAAGCCTTTAGATAAAAAGGGGAATCGGGAAGAAAAGGAGCTGGAGGCGAAGGGCGTGACTCTAGCCAGCGCCTCAAGTCTGCCGCCTGCGGATACCCGCGTGGACGCCAATTGCGGCGCGGCGAACGGGTTGCCTGCGGAAGCAAAGCCCGTTGCGGATTTGTGTCTTGCCGGAACTTCAGGAGAAGTTTTGGGCGAGGGGCCTTGGCTCTGGACGTGCACGGGACTTCATGGCGGCATAACGGTTAGTTGCGCCGCTCCTTTGGCAAAAGGCATCGCGAAGACGGCAGGCGAGCAAGCGTTAAGCGGCGCGCAAGGGAAGCCGGGAGAGCCTCAAGACGGCAAGTGCGGCGAAGCCGACGGCGTAGGGGCCGATAACGCGCCGGAAGACAATCTTTGCGCAAAAGGCATTCCAAGCCGTGTCAACGGGGGCGGGCCTTGGACGTGGGCGTGCTCAGGGCTTAACGGCGGACAGGCGGCCGCTTGCGGCGCTCCTAAAAAGAGCGATGGCGTTTGCGGCAAGTCGAGTTCTTCGGGCGTTGAGAGCAGGCCTGATCGCGATTTATGCGCCGCAGGCTTTGCCAGCGCCGTGAGCGGCGACGGGCCTTGGCATTGGACATGTTCCGGAATTCACGGGGGCGCTCCGGTTATGTGTTCCGCCGCGCCGAAAGTCAATGCCGTATGCGGTCCCGCCTCCCTGTCGGGCCACAGATCCGTGCCGACCGAAGGCTTGTGCAAAAATGGCGAAGCGACGGCTGTCGAAGGCGATGGGCCCTGGACATGGAGCTGTTCGGGCGAACAGGGCGGAGCCACGGTTCCATGCAGGGCGCCTGTCATGGCGGATGGCGTTTGCGGTCTGGCCAATGGTCAAGGGTTTGCCGACAAGCCTAAAGACGATCTTTGCCAGCAGGGATCTCCCACCCGTGTTACGGGACAGGGGCCTTGGCATTGGAACTGTTCGGGGCTAGATGGGGGCAGCACAGTCAGCTGCACCGCAGCCTTGACCGGAAAGGCGGTTGACGTTTCAGGCAAAAAGGCCGCCTGCGGGCCGGCCGTTGACCGGAAGAATTTTCAAGCTCCGGCCCATGATCTTTGCGCGGGCGGCAGGCCCAGCGCGGTGATCGGCGATGGGCCTTGGACATGGAGCTGCGCCGACAGCGAAGGTCATGACGTGGCCTGCATAGCTTATGTGGCTCAGGAAGGGGCTTGCGGGAAGGCCGCCAACGTTCCGAGCGCGGATGCTCCTCTTGAGGATCTTTGCGATTCAGGATTCTCTGGCGAAGTTAAGGCCGACAAGGGAAAAAAGCATTGGTCATGGCAGTGCCGTGGCGCCGCTGGCGGCGCGGCCGTGTCATGCTCGGCCCCGATGGTACAAAAAGGGGCCCATGACGCGAAATGCGGCTCTGCGCATGGACGCGGGCACGCAAAAGCGCCGACGAGCGATCTTTGCTTTGAAGGCAAAGTCGCAAACGTGCGCGGCGATGGGCCTTGGACGTGGCAGTGCGTAGCGAAATCCGGAGGCAAAAGCCACTGTGAAGCGCCTCGAATTGTTGACGGCGTTTGCGGTTCAGCCAACGGATCTATTCAAAAATCTTTGCCTTTAACGGGTTTGTGCGCAGCGGGTTCGCCTACCGATGTCGACGGCACGGGGCCGTGGCTTTGGAGCTGTATAGGCGTTGGCGGCGGTTCGAGCGTAAGCTGTTCGGCGGCGGCGCAATCCCAGGCGAAAGTTGACGGTACATGCGGTGCGGCGGCGAACGGCGCGATGACCAGCGCGCCTGCGGTCAATCTGTGCGATAGCGGGGTGCCCAGCGCGGTTCATGGCGAGGGACCTTGGACGTGGACGTGCTCTGGGCTTAACGGCGGCATCGCCAGCACATGCGCGACCGGCAGAGTCGTTCCCAAGGCGCCTCCTCCTCCGGGACCACCTGTTAACGCCGTATGTGGACCCGCGAACGGCGTGGCCGCCGTGCGCCAACCTGTGGACGGTTTGTGTTCGTCCGGAACGGCGACGAACGTAAGCGGTGATGGGCCTTGGAACTGGAATTGTTTGGGGGGCAATGGCGGCATGACTGTGAGCTGTACGTCTCCGTTGATGCCACCCGCGCCGATCGAAGGCGTCTGTGGCGGGGCTCATGGCGTGACGACGTTGGTTGCGCCCAAGAGCGGCCTGTGCGCGGCCGGCATTGCCAGCGCTGTGAGCGGAAGCGGCCCGTGGACGTGGAGCTGTTCCGGCACGAACGGCGGTGGCGCTGTCAGCTGTGTTGCCCCTTTGGCGGGTAAAGGTGGCGCGGCCACGGGGTATATACCCTCGCCGGTATCGCCTTCTCAGGTTTATGCCCCCGATGCGGAGACCGAAGCCCCTGCGCCAAAGGCTGCGCCCGTTGGCCTTGTAACGCCGCGCTTGCCGACAGGGCCCCTGCCTCCTTTGGAAACAGGTAGCCTGCCTCAGCTTAAGCCGTCGGCCCCCCTTGATAGGCCGCTTGAGGCTTCGCAAATGCCTCAAAAGGGCTTTGCGCAGGGAGCCAGACAGACGCAGTTGCCTCCGGACGAGAACGAAACGCTTCCTTCCGGCCAGAAAGCCCTTACCCCCCCGCCTATACGCGATACGGTTAAACCTTCGCCATCGCTCAAGCCGCCGGCCATTGATCAGGAAGGCAAGCTTGTGCCCGGCGCGCGGATAGAGCTTGACCCCGATGTCGCGACGTTAAGTTTTGCGCGGGGATCGGATGCCTTGGATAAGGATGCGGTCAAAGCGCTCGATAAGCTCTCGGATATTCTTCGCGAGAAGGTCGCCGTACGGATAACGCTTCATGCCTATGCCGCGACAACGGGCCAAATTGCGCCGCGCGAAGCTAGGCGCATCTCTCTGTCGCGCGCGCTGGCGATCCGCGACTACTTGACGAACAAGGGGATATCGAGCGGACGCATTGATGTGCGGGCCCTTGGCGCCAATGTGCCGTCCGGCGACATGGACAGGGTCGACGTGAAAGTCAACTGAGGCTTCTGTCACTTAGCCATAAAGGAGCCGATCGTAAGCGGGTTTTTTTTAGTCCGGTTTTTGGTCCGGTTTCTAGCCAAGATTTTTTCGCGCCAGATAAGGCTTCCCAAAAGCTTTTTGGGGAAGAAAGGCCTGCGATCGTGGATGGTTTTCCACTTTTAGCGCTTGAATAAGCTTTTTGTTTACGGGAACCCTCTGCGGATCTTTTTTTTCCTGAGGTTTTTTGGGTTCAGCGTTCGTTTTAGGGGGCTGCGCCTCGAGCGTCACATCAGGATGTTTCCATTTTTCCAGAAATTGTCTGTAATGTTCCGCGAACTTTTTATCGTTGAGCAGGTTGTCTTGCCCTAAAGCCACGTCGCAGGCTTTCCAGTGCTGCCAGTAGAGCAAAGACATACCCGCAACGCTGCTGTTATTTTTTCTAAGATCTTCGTTTTTAGTGGTAAGGCCAAAGATAAACGGTTTGTCGTCCTTGTCTTTGCCGACGAGGTAAAGGGCGACGCCGTCATCGCTCAAAGATGACGCGTTTTGGTGCTCATTCCCCCAGTCTTGTACATAAGCGATTTTCGGCGTGGCGGGATCGATATTTTCCCCTAGTCCGAACGGACGTACCCGAACCAAAAATATTGTTCTTCTTTCAGGCGCATCATGACTCCATCTTTGGCTTGTTTTTTCGTTTCTTTTGGAGACGAGCTGTCTTTCTTCAAGGGCACCGTTTAATTTGGAGGCCATGGCCGATTTCGCCAAAAGACACGTTTCAAGCATGACTCCGGCAGATGGTTCGGGGACAGCGACGTCAACGCGTTCCTTACGCGTATAATTATAAAAGTTTTTTGTGTTCATTTCTCCGCCGAGCGCGGCAGGGTCGTTTTCAAGCATGGCCGCCAATTTTTTGTGAACAGCATAAGGAGCCAAGTCATAGAATGTTTTTTCGCGTATCTGTTGAGCCTGAACCTGCGGGTCGGCTTTGGGCGGTGTCTCGGTGGGGACAGGTTTTTTAAGCTCGTTAAAGGGAATTTTTTTCTTAATGATTGTTTGTCCGGCAGAGCGGGTGGGTTTGTCGGTTTTTTTAATGCCGAAGAAACCTTCTGGTGCAAAACCAACAAACACGATTGCGCCCGTGACAAGGGCTGCAGCGCTGATCCACAAACGTCGCCACCCGTTTTTATTGGATTGGGGAATGGCTGGGGGCTCTGTTTGGGGTGTGTGTGGGAGCGTGCCGTCACTCATAATAAAAATATCTCCGAAATACGGGAACAAGGTTTAAAAAATAGGTTTTTATTAAGCCGTTTTTTAAATGAGAATTTTATCTATAATTTTATTTTTTTGGTCGTTAGTCAAAACTTTCATTCTCATTCTGGTCTTATGGAATGCGTTAAGGTTAATGCGGAGGGGGCAAAGGAAAACAGATTTAATTTATATAGATCAATGGGGTGTCATTGTTGTCCGCAGAAAAAATAAGCCTCTCACAAGAGAGGCCCATCCGTATGCCATGTATCAATATTCGTTAGCGCACATACACATGCACTTCCGGCGTGGTGGCGGATTGCATCTGGGCGCGCGCCACCGTTATTCGGGATGGCGCAAGTCCAAGCTGGACAAGCGATCTTTTGACAGATTCGGCATTGCGGTTCGCCGTTTCCTGTTGAGAGGCGAGTTCCGCAGGATCGCCGCTTGATGGCGATACGGCAATGACCGAGAACGTTGAGCCGGGCTGACGCTCAAGCGCCGTGCTAACAGCTTGCGAGAGTTGTTGCGCGTAATCGACGACAGGCTGGTTATAGCGTATCAACACAAGCAAACGCCCCGCAGAGGGGGCTGAGGGGGCTTCCGTTGCGGCCTGAGGCGACCATTCTTGCGAAGTTTCCGACATGTAATCTCGCGGCGACATAGGCGCCGGGCCAACTTGACCGGGGTGCACAGGTATAGTGGGGGCGGCCGTAGGTGTCGGCGCGCCGGAAGGGCGGCCGTGCATCGTAGATGCGCCTTGCAACGACATTAAGGGCGGCGTGTGCACGATGACCGGCCGGTTTTGCAGGCTGCTGCCTAACAGCTCTCCGCGTGTGATGGCGAAGGCCAAGGCCTGAAGGTTCGAGCGTTCCGTCGTAAGATACGCGGTTTGACGCTGAATGTCGTCAGTGACCTGATTGCGCAGATAGTCGAGTTGGACGATCTGACGGCTGACCTCGTCGCGCAACAGCTTGAGCTGGTCGTGATCTTCATCGACGGCGCCCGAAAGCTGGAAGGCCGCCTGAACCGATTCCAGAAGATACGAAGCCAAGGAAGCATCGGCGGCGACGGATGTTTGCAGCGAGTTCAGGCGTTCCAGAGAGCTGGTGACTTCGTTAAGGCTTGCTTCGGCTTCGTCCCATTGGCGCAGAAGGATAGGGTTGCCGCGTGTCGTGCCGTTTTGAAGGCGCGCCGTGATGGCGGCGACCGTCGAATGATATTGAACGGCACCTGCCGCCCCGTTTGCCCGCAATACCGAGAATTCGTTGGCGTTCAGATTGACCGAAGAGCGCAATCGCAAAACTTCGTCACGTAATTCAAGAGCGCGGTTGCCGACGACTGTGCCGCTCGAAGGGCCAAAACTCGCCAGAGCGTCATTGGCAGAACTGCCCAGCCCCATGCCGAGCAGCATTGGGCTTGGGCTGGATTGCGCGATGCTCTGTTCTTTGACGCTTTCCGCCGCCGATCCCGATTCCTTTTCATCCGAGGTGGAGAAAAGGCTTGTCGGCTTGTTTATGTTGCTGGTGGAAGGCTGTCTGGTCGCGGCACAGGCGGACGCGCTCCATAACACAGCAAAGGCCAAAAGGAGGGCCGTAACACTCTTGCGCGTCATCGCAAATCCCTTCGTTCGCATATATTGTTACTCCTGATTTCTGACTGGGCCTGAGGCTCCAGCCTGAAACGGATCATGTTTAAAGGCAACCGACAAAAATGCCAAGCTTTCCGATACTGAGTCGGCGTAAGGATAATCATATAACCCCTTGATAACAAGAACAATCCAAAGATTTTTTGTGCCCTTTGCGCCACAGTCGGAAAAAAGGAATATGGCACAAAGGGGCGGGAGTTCGCTACATAGAGGGGGAAAAGATTTCTACACGGATAATTTCATATGCGAAAAAACATAAACAACACATCGAATGTACAGGCCATTGTTGGTTCCGAAGACGGCGGAATCCGGCTCGATCGTTGGATCAGGAAACGTTTTCCGGGTCTATCGCAGGGACAGCTTCAAAAGTGGCTAAGAAAGGGGCAGGTGCGAATCAATGGCAAGCGCGCCGAAGCCTCCGATCGCGTTTCGGAAGGCCAGAATATCCGTTTGCCTCCCCAACTTGCGTCGGGTGGCTATGAAAAACTTTCGGTTGAGGCTGGCCAAAAAAAGCCCGTTCGCGATGATTCATGTCTGCTTGGTCTTGTCCTTTATGAAGACGACGATGTGATTGCGCTTAACAAGCCTTCTGGGCTGGCCGTGCAAGGGGGAACCGGCATCAAGGAAAATCTTGATGATTCCCTAATGATTTTCAGCCGCGACGGGACGACAAAACCCAAGCTTGTGCACAGGCTGGATCGCGACACGAGCGGGGTTTTTTTGGTCGCGCGTACAGATTTTGCCGCGCGGCGGCTTACGGCGGCTTTTCGGGATCGCGCCACAAAAAAGATATATTGGGCTGTTACCGTAAATGTGCCCAAGCCTTTAAAGGGCAGGATTGATCTGTCTTTGGTTAAGTGCCGCGACATCATGGTTCCCGCAACCGAAAACGAGGTCGATGACGTGAAGTCGGCGACGACGCTTTATCAGGTGATGGAACAGGCCGCGCGGCTGGCGGCGTTGGTCGAGCTTTGGCCGCTTACGGGACGTACGCATCAATTGCGCGTGCATCTTGCCGAAATCGGCGCGCCTATTCTGGGAGACAGGCTTTACGGAGGGAAACTTCCTGAAAAATTTCCGGCGCGTGAATTGGGCAAGGGGCTTCATTTGCACGCCCGGCGGCTGATTATTCCGCATCCTCGGCGGGGGGTTATTGATGTTACGGCCCCATTGAGCGACAATATGCGCAAGACCTTCAAATGGTTCGGCTTTAACGAAAAGGACGCGGGAGCGTTTGAGAATGACGAGGCTTTCCACGAACGGAGGATGACATGAGAAAAAAAGCGCACACCTTGAGGAACGTCCTTCTTCTGATCGTAGGGCTTCCCATTGCGGCTGTCGTGGTTCTGTTGATGACGTTCGACGCGAACACGTACCGTCCGCAGATTTCCTCCTTTTTAAGCGAGCACATTGGCAGGCCGGTCAGAATCGAAGGGCCTGTCGCGCTCAGCATCTCCTGGAGTCAGGGCTTTCACTTGAACGTTAAGGATATAAGCGTCGACAATCCGTCTTGGGCGAGCAGGCCTGTTATGGCGAGCATCGGTGATATCTCCTTGGGGGTCGCTTTACCGCCCCTTCTTCAAAAGAGGGCTGAAGTCACCTCCTTTGCTTTGGCGGACGCGGATATCCTTCTGGAAACCAACGCGGCTGGAGCCAACAATTGGGATTTGAAGGCGGCTGCTTCGCAAGCCCAGTCCCCTGAAGCCGTTACCGATCAACGCGCCGAGCAGGGCGGGACGGACAGTACGATGTCCTTCCAAATTAACGCCATCAAAATCTCGAACACCAAACTGTCCAAGCGCGAAAAAGACGGCAAGGTCAGCGGGTATTTCGTGAAAAACCTCGCTTTCGCGCAGAAAGGCATGGGCGTGGAGATCAAGGCCGATGCCGAGATCGACGGCGTTCCAGTCGGTTTGAATGTGTCGAGCCCGAGTTCAGCGCGGCTCGATAAAATAATAGAGACGAACTGGCCTTTTGAAGGCGATCTCCGGTATGACAAGATCGACATGAAGCTGGCGGGCACGTTGAACGGGCCGCAAAGCGCGTTGACCCTCGATCGTTATTCGGTCTCTTCCGGTGGTTCGAAAATAGACGGGCAGATGATCGTGGCGTTCGGCGGGGCGCGTCCTGATATCAAGGGCACGGTGAACAGCCAGAAAGTCGATCCATCCGACTTCAAAATGGGAGACAAAAAACCCCCTGCGGCGGAAACATCCGATTCTCGTGAAGCCTCGGGAACGGCTAAGCAGGACAGGATTTTCAGTACAGAGCCGCTTGCCTTGGACGGCTTGAAGGCCGCCGATGCTAGGTTGGACATCAAGATCGCCCGTCTTGTCGCCGGACCTTCGGAAGTCAAGGATCTGGAAACGAAGCTTGACCTTACAAACGGCCGCTTGCTGTTGTCGCCGTTCAAGGCGATGGTCGCCGACAAGGCCGTCGAAGGGCAGATCATGATCGGCGCTCAGGCGAAACCCGCGCAGGTCGTGACGATGCTGAAAGCTTACCAGATTGATTTATCCGAACTTGTGAAGTTGGGGGGATTGTCGTCGTTTATCGAAAGTAAGGGCGACGCCGATCTGGATCTGACAACGCAAGGAAACAGCCTGCATGAGCTGGCGAGCAACGCGAACGGGTCGTTCAATCTCGTTATGGCGGGCGGCAAGGTGTCCCAGCAGATCGCCGGTGAACTTGCGGGCGATCTACTCAATATTCTTGCTCCTGGCACCGGAGGCTTAACGAAACCCGGGCTTAATTGCTTCGTCGCGCACTTCAAAATCACGAACGGCTTGGTGCAGTCCCAGGGGCTTTTGATGGATACGGCCCAAGCCACGGTTGCCGGAACCGGCAGCGTCAACTTGCGCGACGAGACCATGGACATGGTGCTCCGCGCGCGAACGAAAGGCGTCGAGGTTGGCAATTTGGTACCGCCCTTAAGGGTTAGCGGACCTCTCAAAAAACTTAGCTATAAACCCGATGCCGCAGGGACGGTGGAAAAGGTCGTCGGCTTGTTCAGGGACGGGACGTTAACGGATGGCGGCGTTCCCGAAATCATCCAGCAAGAGGGACATAACGCTTGCGAATATACTTTGAAGAATCCTCGCGCCGCCGCTCCCGCCCAAGCGCCCGTTACCGTGAACGAGGCCGTGGACAAGGCGAAAGAGAAAGTCAAAGACGTGGGTGACAAGCTTTTGCGCGGACTTGGGGGCGTTCTGGGGCAATAGCCGCGCGCGTCCGTTACGCGTTTGCGTGTGGTTCGGGCTACGCCTTTGTAAACGGAAGGAATTGCTTCGCAAGTTTGAGGGATTGGCCTTGGTAGTTCGAGGCCATGTCCTGGCCGTAGAGTTTTTCGGGTCGCGCGGCCATGCGATCGTAACGCAGCCAGCCGACAAGTTGGCCGTGTTCAAGAAGAAACGGCACTTCGTGCGAGCGGACCTCGAGCACGCCGCGGCTGCTGCCCGCTTTGCCCGTTTGCGGATTCCAGCCGAATCCGGGATCGAAAAATCCCGCATAATGCACACGGAACTCGCCCGCGCGGGTGTCGTAGGGGAGCATCTCGGCGGCGTAATCGGGAGGCACGGCGATGGCTTCCTTCGTCATCAGGATATAGAAGTTGTCGGGATCGAGGACGAGTGACGGCTCTTTGCGGAAGTAGAGCGGCTCCCAGAAATCGAGCGGATCGTAATCGCGGCGGGCGAGATCGATACGGCCCGCATGCTGCTTCGCGCGCCAGCCGATGAGGTCGCCTTCCTTGCCCGAGCCCATCAAATCAACGTGGAAGGGCAAAGAGGCGGTCTTGTTGTTGATGAGCGTGTCTTCATGCCTGTCCCCAAGACCGATGATTTGCCCTTCATCGAGAAGTTTTCCCCATGCCGATGCCGAGACAACATCAAGAACATCACACTTTCCCTGACGGAAACGGATCTGGTTGAGACGCTCGCCAGCCTTGACGACGACGCTGAAGCTGCGCGGCGCAACCTCGATGTAAAGTTGGCCCTGATAGCCGCAGCCCACTTGGTCGAAAACTGTGGCTTCGTCGGCGATGAGGCGCGTGAGGATGTCGAGGCGGCCCGTTGAGCTTTTGGGGTT
>CAZYPX010000004.1:0-41652 GCA_964649675.1 uncultured Rhodospirillaceae bacterium
AATACAAAATAAAGTTTGTGAGCGTCCTCGACGGAAAGCTGGAAGCTGCCCGACAGAACCACCCCACTCCCTAATTGATGAGCCTCATAAACAGGCTCAGACGCAATAGACAAAGCAGGACAAGTAAAATTATTGGGCCACCGCGAGCTTTTCGTGACGATCTTGCCCTCCGGCGAACAGATGCCCACGGCGAGCACGCGTTCGTCACGAGCTATGTTTTCAAAAAGTTTTTTATAAGATTCGAGGCGTTTTCCCTGATTCCAACGTTCTGCAAGCGAATATTCGACAGACTGAAAAATAAGCGCCGAACGCAGCTCCACATCGCGCCTGAACCAATGCGAGACAAGGTTATCGGCCAAAGGCGTAACAACGATCGCAAGAGCGGTCAACGCCAACAACAAAGGCAAAACAAATCGCGATATAAACATCCCGTCTCTCCATTCATGAAGCAGGAAATGCTGGTCGGCCAGACAGCGAGCCCAAAGGAATGGGGCATTATCCGCCCGAATTCCCAAATAACCTTGAAGCGAAAAACCAAGGCGCCAACCCTGCCGTTTCCAATGCCGCTCTATAAGAAAAGAGTTCTTGCCAAACCAGAGCCAAACCTCGCCTGATCATAGCCCAACGCATCAGGGCACTCGCGCCTTAGCGCCAAAAGCTCTGACGATACAGATAACCCCATAAAGGGCGGCACTTCATAAAGCGCAGCGGAGATTACACCACCGCATCAAGAGATGCAAATGTTCGCCCCATCATGCAAAGCTTTTGAAGCATTCCGTGCCGTTATGTATGATAATCCGCATTAATTTTCACGTAGTCGTAACTTAAGTCGCACGTCCAAACCCTCGCCGTCGTTCCGTCTTGTTGGTGCATGTCGACTACGATCCGGATTTCAGCAGCCTTCATTCGGGCTGAAACCGTAGCGGGATCAAAAGACGTCGGCTTTCCGGAAACATATACCGTCGTATCTGCAAGCGAGATTTCGACCTTGGCAGGATCGAACGTCACACCGCTCTTTCCTGCAGCGGCCAGAATGCGTCCCCAGTTCGGATCATTTCCAAAAAGCGCCGTTTTCACGAGCGGTGAATTGGCGATCGCCATAGCAATCCGGCGAGGGGATGTCGCATTTTTAACTTCGATCTCAACAAGCTTTGTCGCGCCTTCGCCATCGCGCGCAATTTCTTTGGCCAAATGCAAGCAAACGCAATGGAGGGCTTCTTCGAACCGTCGGGCATCAGAGCTATTCACATCATTAACAATTTTGTTTCCGGCTCTCCCGTTGGCCAAAACAAGGCACATATCGTTCGTACTTGTATCGCCATCAACCGTGATGGCGTTAAACGTCATTTCCATGACGTTTTTCATCACGTTCTGCAACACAGATGGCGCGATCGCGGCGTCCGTCGTAATGAAACAAAGCATAGTCGCCATGTTCGGCGCTATCATCCCTGATCCCTTTGCCACGGCGCCTATACGTATATTTGCTCCCGACAAAACAAATTCGACGGCTGTTTCCTTCGGATATGTGTCGGTCGTCATGATGGCCTGAGCCACGTCGTCGCCCTGGCCATCATGAAGACAAGACCAAGCCCCCTGAACGCCCGCCTCAACCTTATCCATAGGCAAGAAATGGCCAATAACGCCCGTGCTGGCAACAAGAATGCGGTCTGGCGCGACTTCGAGCTTATCGGCAACAAGCCGCGTTGTACGCTCGACATCGGCCATTCCCCTTTCTCCGTTGCACGCGTTTGCATTGCCTGAATTCACGACTATAGCGCGCGCAACGCCTGTTTTCACCCGTTCCTGATTGACCAAAACGCATGGCGCTTTCACAACGTTGGTCGTAAAGACACCCGCCACCGAAGCGTCAGCCTCGGATACAATGAGCGCCAAGTCTTTCTTGTCCTTTACAACCTTTATGCCGCAGCAAACACCAGCCCCTTTAAATCCTTTCGGGGCCAGAACACCGCCGGAAATTCTCGTAAACTCTTCCTGCACATTCTCCTCCGTGAAACAGCTTTCCAAACCTTATATGTGGTTTTCTCACAAAAAAAGGCCCGAGCAAAGCCCGGGCCCTTACAGGCTGTCAAAACAGCACTTAGAATTAGTTGCCTGTGGCTGCCTTTTTCAGTTTGGACAAAGCGCGGATTTTCACGCGCACGCTTGCAGGCTTGGCCGCCGCGGGCACCATCTCGCCCGTGGCAGGATTGCGTATCAACGTTCCCGCCTTGCGAGCCGGCACTTTGCGCAAGGTCACTTTCAAAAGGCCCGGAAGAACGAACTCACCAACGCCTCTCGGGTTGACAGCGCCCATGAACACCGCCTCCAGAGAGGTCAATACGCCAGCGACTGTTTTTTTGTCGAGCTCGTTCTGCTCGGCGATCAATCCAATCAATGCCGATTTGGTCAGTGTCTCTTTAATCGGGCGAACCACAACCTGTGCTTTGCCGCTTTTCTTCTTAGCCATATTCTTCTCCCATGGTTGAATTAAATCCTCAAAGCGGGACCAACATGTCCTCTCAGCTTCTCAATGTTGTTAGCCGCCAATAACGTGCTGCGCAATACGGATTCATCAAAAAGACAAAGGAATTCTAGTAATAGTAATGAAGGGTTGCTGCCGCGCTATTATATCAAAATCCGCGCGCTTTCGTGATCGGAAGCCTGCCCCCCTTTAAGGTCACGCGCTGTTTTTCGTCTTTTTTGAAGGGTTTACGGCCGCTTTTTCCGGTGTTTCGGCAAGACGCTCCCTCTGCCATAACGGCCCTCGGACTCCGGAATATCACGCCTACTGTGGGACAAGCTGCCCTTCGGGATCCTGCGGGGGGGGCAAAGCGGGTTTATAGCGCAACTGGTTGAGCGTTTCGAGGATACTCTGAGATTCGACACCGTAATGCTGAAGCGCATAAGCCAAAAGACCGAGAGCGACTTCCCTCTCGCCCATAACGGCAAGACCCACCCCCTGTTGAGCCATATAACGCGCATCGGCCTCTGCGTGAACGCGGACAATAATTTCCAGCGAGGGATTGATACGCCTCACGAGCGCCACGATCCTCCTGACCGAGGGCCCATCAGGCAACGTAATAACGATCAGGCGCGCCGTTTCAAGATGCGCGGCCTGCAAAACCGTTTCCCGTGCCGCGTCTCCGAAAATAACAAGATTGTCGTCGTCCCGGATTTCCTCCATGAGCTTCCTGTTGGACTCGATGGTGATAAACGTCACGCTATGCTTCTTTAGGGCGTTGGAAACGATACGGCCGACACGGCCATGCCCCACAAGAACAACATGACCGGCTATGGGAGCAATGTTTTCCGGAATATGTTCCGGCCCCTCCCTGCGCCACTTGGCAAGCAGTGGCGAACGGCCCACCCATCCGGCAAGTCCAGGGGTCAACGCCATAATCAAGGGATTAAGAACTATGCTTATAAGAGCGACGGCAAGGATAAGGTCGCGATCTTTTTGTGCGAGAATTCCCCATCTAAACCCGAGCTCGCTTAAAACAAAAGCAAACTCGCCGATATTGGTAAACGCTCCTCCGACCACCGCCGCCGCTCCGGCGGGAACACGCAAATACAGCAAAAAGGCAAAAGTCACCAAACCGACCCCAATAACGATGATCAGCCAGAAAGACAGGATCTCGCCAAGCATGACGATGACGTTTTTAGGATCAAAGAGCATGCCTACGGAAACGAAGAACAATATGGTGAATACCTGCTGCATCGTCACCGCTTCAGCGGCGGCGTGATGATTGAGGTCGCTTTCGCCGATTACTATGCCTGCGAAAAACGCTCCTAACGCCAAAGATACCCCGAAAAGCATGGACGAGCCGTAGGCGATGCCCAGCGCAATCACGATCACCGAAAGCGTAAAAAGCTCGCGCGAACCGACACGCGCGACATAGCTTAAAAGCCTTGGAATAACGCGCCGCCCTCCAAAAAACATGACAACCGCAAAACCGGCCACCTGTAAAAGCGTTTTGCCCACCGAGTTGGCGAGGTCGTTTACGCCTGCTGTTTCATCCTTCGCAAAAGCCGGCAGCAGGACCAAAGTCAATATCGCGATCATGTCTTGCACGACAGTCCAGCTCAAGGCTACGCGCCCGGAAAACGTCGCAAGAAGACGCTTTTCTTCAAGTAACCGCGTCGAAATCGCCGTGCTGGACACGGAAAAAGCCAGGCCGATTATGAACGAAGCGGCAGGCGAAACGCCGAAACAACGCCATGCAAGAAAAAAACCCAAACTGCAACTTATCACAACTTGAATAAACGCGCCCGTCACCGCAAATCTGCGAACGGCAAGAAGGTCTTTAAGCGAAAAATGCAGGCCTATCGTAAACAGCAGCAAAGCAACGCCGATCTGCGCCAGATCATTGGCGATGGATTGGTCTGCCAAAAAACCCGGCGTGTAGGGACCCAGCAATATTCCGGCCATGATGTAGCCAAGCAAAGGAGGCAGTTTGATCGAACGGGCCGCCAACCCTCCGGCAAAAGCCGCCACCAAACTTACCACCAACGTTGCTACCAGATTGCTCGTCTGCGATTCCATATCGGTCGCCTAAAACGAAAAAAGCCTCGAAAAAACCGTCCCCGTTTTCGCAAAAACTGGTAACGATTCAGTAAAGAAGACATTTGGAGCTTGTTGTGAGGCCGACTTGGGTTTTGCCGACGCGCCCCACGTCATATATTTCAGCCCTTTGGCTCATCGAGCCTGAAAAGAATTGTGTGGGCAAGCGCGGTCAACGTATCGTCGCGCGCGCCCATAACGATAATTTTATCGTCGGCACTTGCTTCTTCAACGAGGCGTTGCGCACATTCTTCCCGTTCGGGAAGATAGGTTGCCTTCTTTCCGAACGACACGATGTCTTTGACAAGATCGTCGCTGGAAACGGGCCGTTCCGTAGATCCTCCGAGGTAAAGCGGATCACACACAAACAGCATGTCTCCATCCGCAAGGTTTTCCGCAAAGCTATGCGCCATCTCCGTTCGCATCAGGCGCAACGGCCCATAGCCATGAGGCTGAAAAAGAACCAACAACCGCCCCGACGTTTCCCGCAGCGCACCTAGAGATGCGGCTATCTTATCGGGATTATGCGCAAAGTCATCGATGACCGTTATGCGTCCTTTAGAATTTCCGACGACATCCAACCTGCGCCCAATGCCCGCGAACTCGCTCAAAGATTCGGCCGCTTTACGCGCATCGACGCCAAGGGCTTTTGCTGCGGCCATCGCCGCCAAAGCGTTCGCAACATTATGACGCCCCCTCATCTTCAGCGAAACACAGACTGGCAATTCCGCGTCTTGGCATTTCACGCTGAAAACCATCGCATCCCCCTGCCCTCGAATTTCAGACGCGAAAAAAGTGGCCGAAGGATCCCGAAGGCTGTAGGTCATAACGCCGTCTCGAGAAACGCCGGAAGCCAACGCAGCCGTTTCAACGTTGTCGAGATTCAATATCACGCGCGAGGCCTTGCGGGTAAACGCCTGAAACAGAACGCGCAATTCGTCCACGGGCTTATGATCCAACGCCACATTGTTCACCACGGCAATATCGGGCGTGAACAAAGCGATAGATCCGTCGCTTTCATCCACTTCGCTAACGAAAAGGTTCGGATCGCCGATCACGGCGCTTGCAAACGGAAAGTCCGGCGCGACAAAATTTTTCATAACGGCGCCGTTCATAATCATCGGATTAAGGCCGGCTTTATAAAGAATCCATCCGATCATGCCCGTCGTTGTCGTTTTGCCGCTCGTCCCCGCGACACCAATGCTTGTCGAAGCGTCATTAAAAAGGCCCGCAAGCACGGCTGCGCGTGAGACCACGGGAATGTTCATCCGTAACGCCGCCTGATAATCGGGCACATTTTTTTCTACGGCCGTCGATACAATAAACTTTGATAATCCAGAAGCGACGCCGCTTCCGTCCTGCGGATACAACTTGATGCCTTGCCTTTGGATAAAGGCAAACCTTTCCGGAGTCCGCCCTTGGTCATGCGAGCGATCGGATCCAGACACTTCGCACCCCTGCGCCTTCAAAATCATGGCCAACGGCAACATGCCGCTACCGCCAATGGCGCAAAAGAAAAGGGATGATTGTCTATTATTCATATGGACGGGATATAGAACCAACAGGGAGCCCGAAGCAAGACGGGAAAAGCTGTCGCCACTAATCGCCAGAACAAGCCTTTTCCTGATGTCATTCGATAGGGGGTTGCCATTCTTATTGGCGTCCTTCCCAGCCCCTATTTTGAATCACAAACCCTCTCCCCTATGAATCTTCATGAATCTTCTTTGATTTTACTTATTGAAAAACTGCTCTAGTCCTTGCCAGTCAATTCGATGGCCATCGCTTCGCGCCCTTTGGCCGAGGTGTGGACACTCATTTTGAGGCGCTGACCGGACTCAAGCTGTGTTACCCCCAAACGAAGGACGACGCTCTTGTGCACGAAGATATCTTTACCGCCGTCGTCGGGAGCCACAAAACCGAAGCCCTTGTCGGACTTGAACCATTTGACGGTTCCTGTCAGCTCTTCCGTAGGACCTGATGCTTGATGGAAGGGTTGAGCGGAAGGAACTTCCATAACGCCCATAACTTGTATGATTTGGGTCACTTGACGGCCCTTGGGTCCGTTGCCGATTTGGACCATAAGCTTCGTGCCTTCGGCGACCTGTTGAAGGCCGGCTCTTGTGAGTACGGACACATGCATAAAAGCGTCCGGCGAATTATCAAGCGGCGCTACGAAACCGAATCCTTTCGTAAGATTAAACCACTTGACGACGGCTTCGACATGAACTCCTTCACCCGGAGGCAGGGTATCATTAGTTAACAAAGCAACAACCCCATAAAGACGATCCAAAAACACGCATATTTATTTGTAGCCAAAAAAGACCAGATAAACAACGAGGAATCTTTATTTCTGCAGGACTTGTCTCGCATTGCACGTGAAGCCGAGAGCTTGGCAGGGTTGAGACAAAGTTGCATTGGCTTACAATGGGTTAGTTTTTATGTGCGGTGAGGGTTCCTTCAGAATTTGTTAGTTCTCCGCGACTTATAATTACAAAAACACACGAAAAGGGCGGCAATGCTCGCAAAACTGCGGAAGAGATCGGAAACATCAAAAACGGGACGTTTTTTAATGCGGCCTATGAAGGCTTTTCTGTGCGTTGTGGCGTTGTCGAGCTTGCATTGCCCCGCTCATGCTATTGATATTGACCCCTTCAAGATGAACGAAAAAAGCTGGACGTCCTTAAATCAATATAATGATTCACGGGACAGCCTTTCTTCTGAAAGCTACGCGCAGGAAGACGACCCGTTGTATGGGGAGCAACCTCATTTTACGGATGCGGATGATTCGGCAACGCTCGACCCCGAATCCGAAACCACGGCGGTGGTTTCCCGTCCTGTGGTTTATCCGCTTATGCCTGACACAAAAAAACGCGGTTCTGGTGACGCTTCTTTTTCGGAACAAAGGGGTCTTGACGGCAAACCCATTGATGATGAGCAATGGAAAGACGCGCGAACGGCTGTACAGGATATTGAAAGCCAGGGACAGAAAGGGTCTTATGCCTCGTTCAACGTGAAGCTCTCAACGCTTCCCGCCGGTCGGGCAACGGCTCAGTCTGGAGCGCCGATAATCCGGCCGCATAAGCTTATGCCGCAGATGTCCTATGCCAGGGCAGAAAAGAAAGACTCCCCCGATAACGCAAAGACAAGTCAGGAAGACCAGAAGGCCTGTGAAGCTCTGGCGGCCCATCAAAAAAAGCAGCTGCAGGCGATCGAAAGCGACAGGCAAACGCTTAACGCTCTTCGGGCGGCAATCGCTGAACTTGGCGTAGGGGAACGTCTTGATCATTTAGCCCCGGATAATGGAACGCCTGCTACTCCCGTGAATGAAGGGCCGCGATTAGGTGAGGACGATTCAATGAAAAAAAATCGTTCGACCACGGATTCAAGTGGTCCAAATGGGCCAAAGCCCTTGGAAAAAAGAGGAATGACAATGCGTTAACGACTTTGTAACGCGTGTTACCTAGGCTTGAGGCGAACAAACGGCACTATCCTGAAAGGACGAAAATGACGGTTGTCATTCAAGAAGAGTTGGAAAACCTTCTTGCCTCCCACGAAAAGCATCTTAAAGGCCACGGTAGCGGAAAGCGGTTGGACCTGTCGATGCAAACGGCGAGGTCGCTTTCCTTTGATGGGTGTGACCTGACGGAAAGCGATCTCGTCGGAGCCATACTCGATGGCTCCACGTTCGTGAACGTCACGGCGGCGCGCGCAAACTTCTTTGGCGCAAGCATGCCGCATTGCGATTTCAGCAACGCCAACCTTTCTATGGCCGACTTGCGCGGCGCTCACTTGAGGGCGGCCAACTTTACTTCCGCGATTCTCTCCGATGCCAATTTTGGCGAGGGGTCTTTGATGCGTCGCGATTTTCAAGGAAACATAGCACCTGTGCACGAATTCGGCTCGAGCAGCTTGCGCATGAAAGATACGGTTTTTCGGGGGGCTTTTGCTGAAAGAGCCCGTTTTTCGAGCGCCATTACTCTGTCGACGGATCTCTCTCTCGCGAACTTTCGTGGAGCCAAGCTCAGCGGCGTTAATTTCACAGGGAGCAACTTGCGCGGCGCGTCGTTCGTGCAGGCGGATCTGACGAACTGCAACTTCACGAACACCAACATGCAATCCGTTATCTTGAGCGGAGCCATTCTTGACGGCGCTTCCTTTGTCGATGCCGATTTAACGGCAAGCATCATTGACACCAACGATTACGCTCACGTGGCCTTTGTGGGGGCAAAACTGCCGAGGGCCCTTGAAAACCTTGACATCAAGATACAGGAAATTCTCCTTGATCATCAGGTTTGGGTCAACAGTCTCGGGCGGCAAGGCAAGCAGGCCAATTTGTCGGGAGTCAACCTTTCTATGGCTATATTGAATGGCGTCCAGTTGCAGGCGGCCAATCTTAAGCTGGCCCTGCTCAACAACGCGTCGTTCAACGGCGCGACGTTCTCAATGGCTGACCTTTCGGGTTGCAACGCCTGCGGTTCGTTTTTCCAAAAGGCGGATTGCCGCGGCATTAATTTTTCGGAATCGACGCTGGAGGAAATCGACTTAAGAGACGCCAATTGTTCGCCTATGTCGATCATGACCGGTTTTTCGGGATCGCGCCCTATTAGCTGGCCAGCTAATTTTTCGCAAAGCAATCTGCGCCATGCCAAGCTCAAGGGTGCCGATCTTTGTTACGCCAATTTTCAGGGCGCGCTCCTGAACAACTGCGATTTCCGCGAGGCCAATCTTGAAGAGGCCATTTTTGTCGACGCAGATTTAACGGGAGCCG
Source organism: uncultured Rhodospirillaceae bacterium (assembly GCA_964649675.1). Classification (GTDB taxonomy): domain Bacteria; phylum Pseudomonadota; class Alphaproteobacteria; order UBA9219; family UBA9219; genus CAZVCG01. The sequence continues at coordinate 9,330 of CAZYPX010000004.1, forward strand.
ATTTACGAGGGGCTAACCTCAACAAAGCCGACTTGCGCGGCGTTATCGGCATGAAATAAAATTTATAGGTAAAGTGTTGCGGATACGCTTGCTCACGCTTGGCGCAAGGTTTAATATCGTACGGTTATTTACCTCAATTTATGGAGGTTTGGGATGTTATCGCAAGCTAAGACATATGCGGCGCTGGCTTTGTGCGGGTTGGCCGTAGGTTGTGCCCATGCCTATCAGCCCGTTGTGGATATGAAAGGCGTTGATCCTTATAGGTACGAGCAGGATTTGGCCGAATGTCGTCGGTATGCCGAGCAGGTCAGCCCCCTTCAGGACGCAGGGCTTAGTGCTCTTATAGGCGCGGCTGGTGGAGCGGCCTTGGGGGCGGCGTCGGGCGCGGCCTTTGGATCGCCGGCTACGGGCGCGGCGGCCGGCGCGGCTCTGGGCGGTGTCGGCGGCGCGGGTTATGGCGGGCTGAGCGGCGCCGATAGGCAGAAAAGCATCATAAATAACTGCTTGCATGGCCGCGGCTATAGAGTGTTGGGCGGTTAAACCCACGGAAGGCTTTCGCGCGTGCCATTCAGCTTGAAAACGGCGCTGGCCGGAAGTTTGGTTTTTCTTGCGTTGGCGTCTTTTGTGATTTGGCCGACTCTGGATATTTCCATATCTTCGCTCTTCGTTGAATCCGACAAAGGGTTTTACTGGATTAATGAATGGCCGCTTAGAATCCTGAGCAAGTTTGCCTTTTACGGAGCCCGCGTTCTGGGCGCGGCGTTGGCTGTTTGTGCGATTGCGGCTTATATCAGGCGTCGCGACGTTCTCGGGCTGCATGCCAAGTCCTGGCTTTTTTTGTTTGTCGGGCTATTGGTGGGGCCGGGACTGGTCGCCAATGTGATTTTCAAGGACAACTGGGGGCGCGCCCGCCCCCGTATGGTTGAGCAATTCGGAGGCGAAGCGCGCTATACGCCTCCTCTGGCGTTCAGCGATGCCTGTCAAAAAAACTGTTCTTTTGTATCGGGCGATGCTGCGTTCGGCTTTTATTTTACAGCTTTCGCTTATGTTGCGCCGCTCCGCAGGAGCCGCCGGTTTTTTTGGGGAGGGATGGCCCTTGGGTTTCTTTTTGGCGGCGCGCGGCTCGTCTCGGGAGCTCATTTCATGAGCGATGTTCTATACGCCGCTGTTTTTATTTTGCCGACAATTGCTTTATGCCACGCTCTGCTGTTTGGAAAGGAAAGCACAAGGCAAAGGTGGCGCGCTTGGCTCTCTGCACCTTGGCGGGCGTTACCTTAAAGCTTCTTTGGCCTTGGCAAAGTATGTGGCATGAGCGGCGCTGAGGCCCCAAGGATCTTTTGTGAAAAAGGACCGTGCTCTTTCGATGGATTTCACATCGTTTTTGATTGAGTCAAGAAGGTCTTCCCTCCCCATCACATATTTTTCGGCCCAGTCTTTGGGCGAACGAAAGTGCGTGTCAAGCTCGTCATACGTTGACTTGTCGATTAGCCCGATGTCCATCCATTTTTTGAAAAAGTCCAGATCGATGGTGTTAAGGGCAAGGACGCGTATATGGCGCTTTTCCAGAATTTCCTTTCCTGAAAGCCCCCTTACAGTGACAACAAGCGTACTGTCGGTTGAGATTCCCGCGGAATCCAGAGCCGGAAGCCATTTTTCGGTGTAGCTGGCGGCATTGTTTATGAGGTCGGCTATATGAAGCGCTTTTTCGTTTGCCATCAGGGGCGAGCCGCAAAAAAACGTTCTATCCTTAAAAAGAAAGACATGGCGCTTGCCCGTCTGTTTGGCAAAGGGGATCGAAAACAGCCAGTCGCGCCGTTCGCCCCCCGACACGAGACTGTAAGCGTCTGGGGGCAGGCTTGAAAACGCCGTGTCGGCCATGGTTTCGATAAGGTTTTGGTAATCGACGCTTTGATCATAGGCCGCCAAGACAGCCGTTCGGATAAGTTCGGCCCGTTCGGATGGGGAAGAGCGTTTCTCCAGAATATCTGTAATCGAAGATATGAGCGAATCAGCCGTCTCGCGGCCGATCAGGTATTCGGTGTTGACGAAGAAAGGCCCGGGTACGCCGGCCGTATACCAGAAAACAGGGCCCACTTTTTGATTCCAGACGGAAACGGCTTTGGTATCGTGAATGCGTTTTAACAAAGCTTCATGTGACATAATCATTTTTTTCTCCCCTTGCGTTCTTGGTGCGTGATAGCATGAACGCTCCATCCTTAAAAGCCGTCCCTCGATTTGAGGGTATAGTGTATGCGCAATGGAAACCGTATCTCAGCCTGCCTTTTTTCCTCCTTCGCTAAGACCAAAGGGCACCATAGGGCTCGTTTCTCCGGCTCGTTGGCTTGATCCGCAAGGGATCGACAAAACAAAGGCCGCTTTGGAAAGCCAAGGATATCAAGTTGTCGTGCATGCCCAAAACTATCTGCAGGAAGGGCGTCTGGCTGGAAGCGATGACGCGCGCGCAGCCGCCATTCACGATATGTTTGCTGATTCCTCGATCGAAGCCGTCCTTTGCGTTCGCGGCGGCACCGGCTCGCTTCGTCTTTTGGAGAGGCTGGATTATAAGATGATTACGGCTAATCCAAAACCTTTTGTGGGTTTTTCGGACATAACTGTTCTGTTGCATGCCATCCGGAAGCGGTGCGGTTTTGTGACGTATCATGGCCCCATGGTGTCGAATTTTGCCAAGGCAAATAACGATCCACGCGTCATGTCCGATTTTTTATGCATCATAGGCAACCGCCGCAAGCAGAGCAGGCTTCACTTTCCCGATGTTAGCGTTATCCATCAGGGAAAAACGGAGGGCCTTCTTTTTGGCGGAAACGTTACGATGCTGCAACATTTGGCGGGGACATCCTTTGATTGGTCGGGCCATGACGCCATCCTTTTCATTGAGGATGTTGAAGAACCTCTGTACAAGCTTGATCGTGCCCTTTGCCATCTTAAATTGGCAGGAAAATTTGAGGGATTGAGCGCCGTTCTGGTGGGAGAAATGGTGGGTATGACTGACGCCGATCCCTCTATTGAGAACGACAGGCCGTTTGGTCGGAGCCTCGAGGAGATAGTTCAGGAACACGTGCCTGCACATGTGCCGTTGGCTTTTGGCTTCCCTTGCGGTCATGGAAGCTATATCACAACACTACCTGTCGGCGCTCAAGCTCAGATAACGCTTGGGGTCAGGGGCGTAGACATCTCTTTTTCGACACACGCGCAATGAGCTATCAATGAGCACAGATCCCATTGACCAATTAGTTCTTGATGATTATGTGCGAAGACACTCCATGTTCCGCGCGGCTCGTATGGGCGGGTCGCGGGCGGTCATTACGCACAAGGACATGTCGCGGTTGTCGCTGTCAGGGCAAGATCTTTCGCATGCCGATTTTACGGGGTCGGTTTTCATGCACGCCGACATGCGCGAAGCAAAGTTCGATTATGCCGTTTTATTTGGTGCCGATTTGCGCAACGCCAATTTGCAGGACTCGAGTCTTGTTCGTGCCGATATGCGCGGATCCTGCTTGAGGGGTGCGAATCTTTCAAATGCGGATTTAACAGGCGTCGATTTGCGCGAGGGCGCCATTGCCAGCAGCGAAGGCGACATTTTGTCTTATTCTGGAACAGCCGCGCGGGCGAGCGACGTGTGCGGCGCGGTGCTCAGCGGCGCCAACCTCTCGAATGCGCGTTTGGCCGGAGCGGTCGCGATCAACGGCGATTTTAGCGATGCCACCATGAAGGGGTGCACGATCGTGCGCGCCAATTTGCAGGGGGCTAACTTCGAGGGCGCCAATCTCGAAGGGGCTGACCTCAGCATGTGCGATCTTAAAGACGCTAACATGCGCGGCGCGATCCTGATCAACGTCATAACAAATCTTACCAATTTGCATGAAGCCGATTTAACGGGCGCATTAACCGATGATCCGGCCGGGCCCTCGGTAAGGGATTTGCCCACGTCCATTAATGAGATGCTCAGGGCGCATGCCGACTGGTTGGGCAGCAACGGCGTTAGCGGCGTTTGTTTCGATATTTGCGATTTCGATTTGCGCCGAGCCCCCTCGTTTAACCGCGCTTGCCTGACCATGATGCGCGGCAAAGGTGCCGTTTTGTACAATGTGGATTTTTCGGACGCCCAAATGCAGGCTGCAGACATGCGCGGGGCCGATATGCGCCACACCAACCTTATGTCGGCAGATTTGCGCGGTAGCGATTTCCGTGACGCTAAGCTGAACGGCGCGCGGCTGCAGGGAGCCCAGATGCACCCCCTGCTTCTTCAAGAGGGGCGTCAGCTTGTTACTAATTTCTCCGGAGCCTCATTACGCTTCGCTAACCTGTCGGGGTCGAGTTTGCGCCAAATAAATTTGACGAACGCCGATCTGTCATACGCCAATTTAATGGGCTGTGATTTGACGGATGCGGAACTTGAAGGGGCTAATCTAACGGGCGTTAGGTTGAATCCCGGCCAGAAAGAAGTTTTGGCGAGAACAAAGTATTAGAAACATACGGACATGTTCTCGTGACAACACGCCGGACATGACCTGCAAGCCCAGCTCTTTGCAAACCGACCGGATTGTCGGCTAAAGCCTCTTCCCGCCTAAAGACGGGAGTTTAGACCGTACACTCTCTAGCTTTACGATGTCTTGGGCCAAAGCCTATTGTTGGTTAATAGACGCAAATATTTAACAACCTGTCTCTTGTACACTCATTCCCTTTTCCTCCTGATGACATCCTCTCAATAATTCGCTAACCTTAAGGCCTTACACTGCAAAGCCTTGTTTGTATTCAGGAGTTCAATTCGATGAAAGATCTGGTTTTTGAAGCGCTTAACCCCGAAGCCACGAAAGAGCTGTTGGCAGCCATCGCCTCAGAAATCGCGCCCGTTACGTTACCACTCGACAAGACCTTGGCTCAAGTCGCCCCCCTGCCCTTTTATCCCGAGTATAAATTCTACGCGCTCACCGACATGACGCTGCCCCCGCCGAACGTGCGCTATATGCTCTACAAGCCCGGCGACGTAAGCCTGATGAACTGGACGAACGAGCCGATCTACAGCGTCAACGAACGAGCGCCGATCAAGCTCGACCGCAATACTCTTGTCCCCTACGCCAAGTTCTTCTTCCACTATGTGCGCGGCCAGTTGGGCCGTTTCATCATCGTGGAAAATCCGGAAGATGTCGTCTGGCTGCCCGATGCCAACGACAAGGAAAAAGCCGACGTTGCCTCCAACCTGATGCCCGTCACCTACAAAGGCATCGGCCGCGACAACCTGTTCACGATGACTTGCACCGTCGTTTTCAAGAACGCGCTGTTCAAAACCGACATCAAGGTCGCGCCCTATGAAATGGACGTGTACGACCCCGAACTCGGCGCGCCGGAACATTTCACCATCGGCCAGATGAAGCTCACGAACGAAGAGCTTTTGCTTGAGGAACTCAACGTGCCGATCGACCCCCCGCCGGGCGAGTTTGGATAAGTTTATTTACACATCCATATAGGGAGGAGCCCTGATGAAATACGGATCGTTGACTGTCCGCCGCCTTGGCGAATTGACTGATGAAGAAATTAAGCTTGGAATCGAGATAGGCGCGCAACGTGAGTATGAAGTTCGCGTCGACGCGCTTGCCCGCTATGACTGGACAGAAGCCGTAAATGTTGTCAGACGACGGCAAGAAAAGGGCCAAAAGTCATATCCATCCGGCACAGAAGTTCGGCCCGTCGCTGAAAAAATATATCAACGACGCATGGAAGAAGAATGGCTGGCCTGTTGCCGCCTCGCCCAAAGGAATCTAAAAGACTTGGGACAAACGCACCCGAACCATTCTGAGGTGCTGTCTCTAGCCGCCGCCATAGCCGAAGAAAACCGGCAAGCCCTGCAAGACCGCGATTATATTGTCGCCGAGGAGAAAGCTATGGAATCCGGCATAGTCTGGTTTCCAGGGGACAGGATTCCTGCAAAAAAGAAAGCGCCACAGCCTTAACTTTTACGTCTCCTCGAACAAACCTGCCAGTTGCTCCGTCATCGCGCCGGTAAGCTGATCAATGTCTTGTATGGTCACCGCGCGTCGGTAATAGCGCGTCACGTCGTGCCCAATGCCGATGGCCACCAGTTCCACCTCCGACTTGCGCTCGATCCATTCGATCACAGCGCGCAAGTGCTCCTCAAGGTAATTCGAAGGGTTGAGAGACAGCGTGGAGTCGTCCACCGGCGCGCCGTCGGAGATCACCATCAGAATACGCCGCTGTTCGGGCCTGCGTAAAAGCCGCCCATGCGCCCATAAAAGAGCCTCGCCATCAATGTTTTCCTTGAGCAGCCCCTCGCGCAGCATGAGGCCAAGATTCCTGCGCACGCGCCGCCACGGCGCATCAGCCGACTTGTAAACAATGTGCCGCAAGTCGTTCAAACGGCCCGGCAAAGACGGCTTGTCCGCCTTGATCCACGCCTCGCGCGATCGACCGCCTTTCCACGCCCGCGTGGTAAAGCCGAGAATCTCGACCTTGACGCCGCAACGTTCCAGCGTCCTCGCCAGAATATCCGTGCTGATGGCCGCCAGCGTAATGGGCCGCCCGCGCATGGAGCCCGAATTGTCGAGCAGCAACGTCACCACCGTGTCGCGGAATTCCGTGTCTTTTTCCTGTTTGAACGACAGGGGCTGCATCGGGTTGGTGATGACTCGCGCAAGGCGTCCGGCGTCCAGCAACCCTTCTTCAAGGTCGAAATCCCACGCCCGCGTCTGCTGGGCCATCAGGCGGCGTTGCAACCGGTTGGCCAGCCGCACGATCAGGCTCTGCACCGTCCGCACCTGTTGATCCAACAGTTTACGAAGCCGCGTTAACTCATCGGCAGGACACAGTTCTTCCGCCGAAACAATCTCGTCGAATTTTGTCGTATAGGCGCGGTAAGTCGTGCGAGGGGCGTATTCGAAATCGTCCACTTGCCGTTCTTCCTGCCCTTCGATGATGGCCCTCCCATCGTCTTCGTCTGCGCCTTCGCTTTCGCCCGCCGTTTCCTGTTCCTGCGTCTTTTCGCTTTGGGCAGTTTGTTTATCTTCCTCGCCTTCGCTGGCAGACTTATCTTTTTGCTCTTCTTCCTCGGGCGCGGCGTTTTGCTGGTTCGCCGCTTCTTCGCGCTGTTCTTCCTTGGGCTTTTCCGTGATGTCGACTTCAAGCGCCGTGAGCAGCTTCATCACCTCGGCGGCGAACGCATTTTGGTCGTTGAGCAATTCAGGCAAGCGGCCAAGGTTTTTGCCTATGCGCGCCTCAATGGTGGGTCTCCACAAATCGACCGCCATCTTGCATGAATCCGGTATGGCCGCGCCGCTTAAAGCTTCGTGGGCCAGCGCGCGCATGACTTCGGCCAAAGGAACATCGGCCTGCGATGAAGCGTGCATGATATGCTTGCGGCGAAACCCTTCCTCCAGCCATGCACCGACGTTGCGCGTGACGCCGGGCATGTTCCGCGCGCCCAGCGCCTCGCACCGCGCTTGCTCCAACGCCTCGAACACCGCGCCCGCGACGCCCGTAGGAGCCTGCTGCTTCGCCGCGACAACCGGATCGTGATGACGCAAGCGCAAAGCCGCCGCATCCGCCGCGCCGCGTACTAACGTTACATCCTGCGCCGAAAGTTTTTTATCGATATCGGGCACACTGACCCGCGCGCTGCTTACGCTCGGCGCGCCGGACGTGAAAGCCACTTCCAGCTCGGCCTTACGCCCAAGCGCCTTGATCGCGACCGCCGTCGCACGCTTGAAAAGCTCAACAGGTGGTTCGCCGGTTGAGGCCATCGCAGAACCTCACATATGATGGCCGCTTTCGTTGGCCAACTCCCCATCCATGCAGCGTTGGTAAAACTCGCCGATGGCGGCACGTTCGGCCTCGTCGCACTTGTTCAAAAAGCTGAACTTGAACGCCGAACCGATGTCGCCGAAGATGTCGGCGTTCTCGGCCCACGTGATCACCGTGCGCGGCGACATGACGGTTGAGATATCGCCCTGCATGAAGGCTTGCCGCGTGAGGTTGGCCAGCGCCACCATCTGCTGCACCTGCTTGCGGCCTTCCTTCGTCGCGAACGACGGCACCTTGGCCAGCACAATCGCCTCTTCCTCTTGTTCCGGCAGGTAATTGAGCGTCGCGACGATGTTCCAGCGATCCATCTGGCCCTGGTTGATCTGTTGCGTGCCGTGATAAAGGCCCGTCGTGTCGCCAAGGCCCACGGTGTTGGCCGTCGCGAACAAACGGAACGCCGGATGCGGCTTGATCACGCGGTTCTGGTCGAGCAGCGTCAGCTTACCCTCCACCTCCAACACGCGCTGGATCACAAACATCACGTCGGGCCGCCCCGCGTCGTACTCGTCGAACACGATGGCGCACGCGTGCTGCAACGCCCACGGCAAAATGCCTTCGCGGTATTCGGTGACCTGCTTGCCGTCCTTCAAGACGATGGCGTCCTTGCCGATCAGGTCGATACGGCTGATGTGGCTGTCGAGATTGACGCGAACACACGGCCAGTTGAGTCGCGCCGCGACCTGTTCGATATGCGTGGACTTGCCCGTGCCGTGATAGCCCTGAATGATCACGCGCCGGTTGTGCGCGAAGCCCGCGAGGATCGCGAGCGTCGTGTCGCGGTCAAAGCGGTACGCCTCGTCGATCACCGGCACATGCTCGCCCGCCTCGGAAAACGCCGGAACCTGCAAATCGGTATCGAGTCCAAACGTCTGCCGCACGGAAACCTTGATATCCGGCAAGCCGGTTTCGAGGATGGCGTGGCCTGATGTTGTTTTCATAGTTGCTTTGCTTTCTCTTCTTGAGCCAACTTAAAGTTCTGGCCTGACGCTATGACGGCTCAATCGATTATAATGAATGCCCCTCGCAGGGCGAAGCGGCATCGCCATTCTTTTCATCTGTTCGACACGCCCTTTGTCTTGATGCATGGGCGGCTTCGCCGTCACGCGTTGGCCTGAATGCCGTTCAGACCCACATTGCGATCCTTCCGGAGCGCTCTCCGCATTTAGGCTTGCCTTCGAAGCTAAGTATTTTGCCCTCTCATCCATCAACATTTTTGTCTCTACTGCGCGTAATTTTCTCTGATGAATTTTTATATCCAACCTTTCAATTAAAGCGCCCGCGGTTCCGGAAACAATACACACGCATCCAAAGGCAAATAATAATTTTGACAAGATGGATAGGCCAAAAACCGCAAAAACCGAACCATAAAGCAAGGCCGCTATGCCTAACGCTGCCAATATGCTCGCATTCACGAATTTGCCTTTAAGCTGTTTAATTTTTTTAGATAGCCTTTTACTTTCCACCTTCAAGAATCCAACATGTTCGAAGGCCTGTGAGTTTCTGCGCGTATACCAAAACGGAAGTTTCGTCTTCGGCTTTGCCTCCCCCTCCTCTCGTGGCGGGTATAGGTCGGCTACGCGGCGTCTGAGCTTTGGGGTAACCGGCCTTTTTTCCTGAAGAGGATATAAACGTGCGATGGCCCTTTTTTTTCTAAGACCGACAGCAACCCATTTTTTTAAAAAATTCATGGCGTCCATTAAAAACCCTCCCTTAAATATCTTTCATGTTTACTTATATGCTTTCACGATGCCTTCGTACCATTTTCATACATCCCCTTTAGCGCCGTAAAGGCCTGATTGATCATCTTGATCTTGGTTTCGGCATCTTTGCTGCCGCCGTTGGCGTCGGGGTGATGCTTTTTCACGAGCAGCTTATAGCGCGTCTTGATCTTCTTGAAATCAACGGGCGGCTCAAGGCCCAGAACCGCCAGCGTCTCGCGCTCGCCAACAAACTCCGACGGCGGCTTGGACGCGTGTCGTTCTCGTGGCTCCGTTTCATCCTGCCCATTGCCCGCGAACGCGCGTTTCAACGCCTCGTGCAGCTGCCGCTCGCTTTTCGGCCCGCCGCCCGCCGGCCACGTCGGGCGCTCCCACACAGAAGCGTCGCGTATCTGTTCTTCGATCTCTTCCGGCGACAAGCCTTTCAAGAAATCCCACCGTTCGTTGTAGTCGCGCACGTGCTCAAGGCAAAACCAGTAATAATCATGCAGGCGATCGCGACTGCGGGGAGCGCGGTAGTCGCCCCGCTCGCTGCAGCCCGGACAATCGCAGGGCCGCTGCTTCACCGGACGGTTTAACGTCGCCCAAAAAGCTTTTGAATAACCCGTTCTACGCATCATCATGGTCAATTTAAGTCACAAGAAAAACTGTTTGATCGTTTTTATGCCGCATTGCAAGCCATCGTAGCGGGGCGACAGCCCCCCTTCCCTGATAGCATTTTCATAGGGTCATGACACAATACAAAGGCTTTCCGGCGGCTTTGTCTTTGAAAAGACCGTTTCAACCTAAAGTAGATTGGCACATTGATGTGTATGGTACCGCTGTTGTTAAAAAACCATAAGGAGCTTGAATCATATAACGTTTAGTAAACAATAACTATTTGTGGTTGATATCTTCGCGTCTGCATATAATTATATGCCACCTTTGGTTGCATACCCCCCCGACTCACAACACTCTGCCGGAACAAAAAACTATGCAAAAAACCCCTCCTTCTCCGCGCAGCTCCCTCGTCTCGCGCAACGTCACAATAGGCCAACACAGGACAAGCATACGGCTGGAGCCAGACATGTGGAACGCGCTACGCGATATATGCCGACGCGAACACGCCTCCCTCAACTACATCTGCACGGCCATAGCCGTTCAAAAGCCCGCCAACTCGTCCCTTACGGCCGCTATCAGGGTTTTCATCATGGCCTACTTCAAGGCGGCGGCCACGGAAGACGGTCACGACAAAGCCGGACACGGCCCCGGCGGTCGATTTACGGAGTTTCTGGGAAAAGCGCGCGTAACAATGAGACTTGCCATGACAAACATGCGTCCACCAAGCGATACGATGCGTTTCGGTGAAAAATTTTAGCACACGCAAAAAATCTTTAGATTTCTGCTGAAAAAAGCGAAAGCGTGAAGGTTTTCGCCGACCTTTGGCAAGGTGGCCTTTGAGCGAATTCGAAAAGCCGTATAAAAAAAGGTAGACATTCCAACAATGCCTCTTCAGCCTCATTAACCAATCTCTAACCAAAAAATAACCTTTTATATCTATCCTTTAGCTTAAGAAATTGAGCTAAGGGAACCGTTTCATATGACAAACGCCATGCCATCAAAGCTGCGTGTGGCTATCATGGCCTTGTGCCTTCTTGGACTGACGGGATGCGCCGATCTCAGCCCCACGCAACAACGTATGCTCTCCGGCGGCTCCATAGGCTCGGCCGTGGGCATAGGGGTTGCGGTTCTGACCGGCGGATGCCTTCCTTGCGGCGGTTCCGTGGGCAGCCTTGTCGGGACGGGCCTCGGTTACGCCTATGACGACTATATGGACGGCCAACCCCCTAAAAAATAAGGCTTCCTCTAGCCACGAACGGAAGGTCGTGTTACATTTCCGCGTTAACAGATTACTAACAGGTGCGGGGATAAACATGACGGATATGATCGCTCGGTTTTCGCGCGTTCTTCTTGTGGGGGCGTTTGCGCTTACGTTGGCGGGCTGTTCTACGCTTGGTCGGACGGAAGACAACGTTCTGATCGGCGGCGTGGTCGGCGCGACGACGGGTCTGGCCGTAACGGTCGCGACAGGCGGCTGCGTTCCATGCGGAGCGGCCATCGGCGGAGCCAGCGGTTCCGGCGCGGGCTTTATTTACAGCCGATTGACCCGGCGGGCCGGACGGTAACGCTCAACCCTCGGTAACGGGTAAAATTTCGTCATGAAAAAGCTCTTCCGCGTTTCTCTCGTTTTGATTTGCCTCGTTTCTCTCGCTGGCTGCAACAGCTTGACGCACACGCAAGAGCGTACGCTGACCGGCGGCGCCGTAGGCGTAGCCGCCGGAACCGTAGGCACAATCGTTCTTGGCGGTTGCGTCGCCTGCGGCGCGGCAATCGGCGGCGCGGTGGGCGCAGGAACCGCCTACGCGATTGAAAAAGCTAACGAAGCCATCCGTTAAAGGCGCTTCGCGTACGCGCGGATCCGGCAAAAACCATGAAAAGACAGCGGCCTTGATTTTAATAGGTCCAATTTTGTCCTAGAAAAGACCTTATTCCGTCCCTATACTATGGCTATGGCATAACCTGAAAAGGGAGGCTGACATGACCTTAACCATGGAAAGACCCCTTCGCGCGGGGATGACGGGCCTCTTGCTCTTGAGCCTTGCCGCATGCAACGGCATGGGCCGCACGGAACAGCGCGTATTGACCGGCGGCGCCATTGGCGCAGGCGCAGGCGCTGCAGGCGCAGCGTTGACAGGAGGGGGACTTGGCACCGGAGCGCTCATCGGCGGCGCGGTCGGCGCGGGTTCGGGCTATGTGTACGACCGGATGAACCGTTAAGCGTTTATCCGTTGCCGCGCAGCGTGGTCCTGACCGTACCGTAACGGCCAAAAATGGCGGAAAACAAAGTTATGAATCCCGCCACGAGAACAACGGCCGGGCCTGAGGGCGTACGCGTGTGGTACGACACAAGCAAGCCTGCGGCGGACGCCAAAACACCGATGGCCATGCCCAGAGCCATCGTGCTTTCGAGCCTCCGAGCCCAAAAGCCTGCGGCGATAACCGGCAAAAACATAATTCCCAACCCCATAAGGCTCCCCAAGGCCTGAAAAGCCGCGACAAGATTGAGCATAAGCAAAAGGAAAAAGACCTGCCGCGTCCAAAAACAGCTCCTTCGCCCCCACGCGCCCTGATGGGCGTTCGCGGCCTTCATGTAATCGGGATCGAAACCGTCGATGACCAAACGCCGGTAAAGCGCCGCGATAGCGAACAACGCAAGACACGTTGAAGCCGTGATCAAGACCAAGGTTGCGGTTCGGATTCCAAGAATATTTCCGAACAAAAGGTGCATAAGATCGATCTGGCTGCCCTTAAGGGAAACCAGCGTCACGCCCAGCGAGAGCGACACGAGGTACAGCGTCGTCAGGGCGGCATCCTCCTTCAGACTCGTGAAACGGGTCAGGAGGACGGCGCCGCCGGCAACAGTTGCGCCCGCGCCGAGCGCCCCAAGGGTCATCGGCCATACCGAAAGGCCCGCCGCCAGAAAAGCCACGGCGACGCCCGGCAAAAGGGAGTGTCCCAAAGCGTCGCCCGCGAGCGTCATGCGCCGCAAAATCATGAAACACCCCAAAGGCGCGCTACCCATGGCCAAGATCACGCACGCGGCCAAGGCGCGGCGCATGAACGCGTAGTCGGCAAAGGGCACGATCAGCCATTCATTCAGAGTCATGTTTGTGCTCGTGTCGCGCGGTTTTGGTTTCGGGCCCCAGCAGTTCGGCCATGTCCAGATCGAAGGAAAGAAGCTTTTGCTCGAAAAGAGCGTGCGTATGGCCGCTTCCCAAACACTTTCCCGCAAGGACAAACGATTCCGGAAAATACTTGCGTATCATCATAAGGTCGTGAAGAACGCATATGATCGTGCGTCCTTGCTTGTGCCAGTCGAGCAAAATGCGGATAAGCTTGGAGGTGGTTTCGGCGTCAACAGCCGTAAACGGCTCGTCCAAAAGAATGACGTTTGCGTTCTGCACGATCACGCGGGCGAACAACAGGCGCTGGAACTGTCCGCCCGAAAGCTCGCCGATCAACCTCTCCTCAAGCCCTTCCATCCCGACCTGCGCGAGCGCTTCGCGCGCCCGTCCCCGCTTGTCGCGCCCAAGGGTCGCCGCGCTTCCGTGCGTCGGCCAAAACCCCGTGCATACGACTTCAAGCACGGTGACGGGAAAATCGCGGCGTATCGTCGTGGTCTGAGGCAAATAAGCTATCCGCCGCGCGCAATCGCCGCAAAGAGAAACGCGTCCGGACGCGGGCTTGACGACGCCCGCGATGACTTTCAGCAATGTGCTTTTGCCCGCGCCGTTCGGGCCCGCGACGGCGGTCAAGGAACCGGCATCGAACGTTCCCGAAACGCGGCTCAACGCCGTATGGCGGCCATAACGCACCGTCACATCCTCGAGCCGGACAGCATGACGCGCCAAAGCATCCATGGCGGCTCCCGTCACGCGACCACGGCCCAAAGGGCGGCTAGAACCGCCAAGGCCGACAAAACGCCCGCGACCGCCAATCGTTGAACGAGTCCCATATAAAACACGCGCTATCCTTTCCTTGTTTTCTTCGCCGAACAGGCGCGGCACAACCCCGAAAGCTCCAGCGTCTTTTTCTCGATGCGGACTAAAAAATTCCGCCCCGTTTTCGCCATGGCCTTGCCGACAAGCGGGTCGTCCAACTCCTCCACCGCGCTGCAACCTGTGCAGATGGCGAAAACCCCTGCATGGACGCCATAGGCCGCGCACGCCTTGCGACGGCAGGCGACGAACGCGTTCATGGTCTCCACGCGATGCACAAGCCCCTTGCGGCCGAGCTGGTTCAAGGCGCGGTAAACCGTAGGCGGGGAACGCAAGCCTGCGCGCGCCAGCTTCGCCAGAATCTCGTAGGCCGAAAGAGGCTTTCGGGAAGCGTTCAACACGTTCAGAACCTTACGCGCGGAATCGGATAGAGCGATTGACATGGGAACCTGCCTTCCTTTATAGCATGTTATGTTATAACATCTCTTAAGGAGCCGCCATGAAAAACTTTGCACGTCTTTGCGCCTTGCTGGCCCTTTCCCTCGCGCTCCTTCCTTTCGGCCCCGCATTCGCGCAAACGCCGGGCGTCAAGCCGCTGAAAGTCGTCGCAAGCTTTAGCGTCCTCGGCGACATGGTGTGGAACATCGGCGGCGACGCGATCGAACTTTCTGTTCTGGCAGGGCCTGACGCCGACATGCACACGTACCAGCCCGCGCCCGCCGACGTTAAGGCCCTTGCGGAAGCGGATGTCATCGCCATAAACGGTCTTGGCCTCGACCACTGGATGCAGCCATTGATTGAAGCTTCGAACACACGTGCCAAGCTCCTGGTGGCCTCGGCCGGCATCAAACCGCTTTTTTCGGATGAAGGCGATAAAGCCGTGCCCGACCCCCACGCGTGGCAGGACCTCGGCAACGCGCGCGTTTATGCGCGGAATATCGCGGGAGCCTTGATCGGGTCGGCCCCCGAACACGGAGCCGTCTTCCGCGAGAACCTCGCCAAATACGACGACGAAATAAAAAAGACCGATGCCTATGTGCGCGGGCAGCTCAAGAACATATCTCCCGGAAAACGCAAGATCATCACGTCGCACGACGCCTTCGGTTATTTCGGCAAGGCCTATGACGTGACGTTTTTGGCCGCCCAAGGCCTCAGCACGGAATCCGAGCCTTCGGCCAAAGCCGTTGCTCAACTCATCGACCAGATCAAGGAAGAAAAAGTCAGCGCAGTCTTCGTCGAAAACATAAAGGATCCACGCCTTATGCAGCAGATCGCCAAAGAATCACGCGCGAAAATCGGCGGTACGCTCTACGCGGACGCTCTCTCGGATCCCAAAGGCCCCGCCCCCACCTACCTCGACATGTTCCGCCACAACGTGAAGCTCATGAAAGAGGCGATGGAGCAGAACAACCGCTAAGCGGCCCAATGGCCGCGAAACACAACCGGAACGTTTCGCGGCGTTGCCGCAAGTGGACGGGCCCTTTCGCCCAGCCGGCGCTTCGGAGAACCGCACGTCTTACAACGCATAAACCTGCGTAACTCCGCGAAGCTGGCGAACCTGCTGCTCCACATTGGGCTTAATCGGCTCGGGCGTATTATAGGAGTGCCGAACGCCCCCGTTCCTTTTTTCGCCTCGATACCCGAATAGAACCACTTCGTATTTTCCGAGAAGTTCTTCGATTTCGCTTACGCTGTTCGTGTGATTGATTTCCAAAGCCTTCTTGCCATTTGGCATTGCAAAATAAATGGTTGTTGTGTTGGCCATAATACGGCTCCTTTGATCGATGGTTTTATAAAAGTCAGGAAGATATGGGTTGGCGCGCGCGTATGTGGTCCCTTAGGGACCCGACGAACCGCAACCGAGGCCGCAAGAGATCAAGCGCCAGCCTGAGAGCTGGGCTTTGAGGCAGCTGGGAGCTGCAAATATGTTGGCGGCGTCCAACATCGAAATAAAAAGAACCTTGTAAAAAAAAACGTCTGCGGATTTACCCGCCGACCGAATCAAACGTAAATGACTCGGCCCTGCCACGTCAACGGAAGATTATACTTTCAGCGCGCCGACAGAGAGATTTCCGCCTAAGTGTTGCAAACGAGGCTTTTCAACGTGCGGGCAAAGTTAACCCGCCACGGCCTTGATCACATTAACCAAACCGCCGACCGTCGTTTTGACCAACGCCTCGTCATCCCCCTCCGCCATCACGCGCACGAGGGGCTCCGTGCCGGACTTGCGGATCAAAAGACGCCCGCTGCCTTCCAGCGCCTTTTCCGCCATGGTCATCGCTTCCTGCACAACAGGATTTTGCAAAACGGCGCCGTCGGCCCGCACGTTCTCCAACACTTGCGGCACGGGCCGGAACAGACGGCACACCTCGCTGGCGCGCGCTTTTTTCTCACGGATCACAGCCAGAATTTGGAGCGCAGCGATCAACGCATCGCCCGTCGTGCTGTAGTCGCTGAGGACGATATGTCCCGACTGCTCGCCGCCGACGTTATAACCGCCGGCCTTCATGCCTTCGACGACATAGCGATCGCCCACCGGCGTGCGCACCAGATTGATGTTTTGGGTTTTCAGAAAACGCTCCATGCCAAGGTTCGACATCACTGTCGCGACGACCGTGTTGCCTTTCAGGCGGCCCTGTTTGGCCCACGCCTGCGCGATGAGCGCCATCAATTGGTCGCCGTTGATGACCTGCCCGTTTTCGTCCGCCATGATGAGGCGATCCGCATCGCCGTCGAGCGCGATCCCGACATCCGCGCCATAAAGCGTGACCGCTTCCTGCATCGGCTTGGTGTACGTCGCGCCGCATTTGTCGTTGATGTTGAGGCCGTTCGGTTGCACGCCGATGGGAATGACCTCCGCGCCCAGTTCCCATAAAATCGTCGGCGCAACTTTGTACGCCGCGCCGTTCGCGCAATCGACGACGATTTTCATGCCGTCGAGACGCAGCCCGTTCGGCGACGTACCCTTCACGTATTCCACATAACGCCCGATCGCGTCGTCAAGGCGGCTCGCGCGGCCCAGCATGTCGCCCGTGACGCCGCCGTTCGTCGCGCTTTGCTCCATCAAAATTTCGATCTGCGCCTCCAAGTCGTCCGACAGCTTGCCGCCGTCGGGTCCGAACAACTTGATCCCGTTGTCTTCATAGGGATTGTGCGAGGCGGAAATCATCACGCCGAGATCGGCGCGCAGGCTTTTCGTCAGCATCGCCACGGCCGGCGTCGGCAAAGGCCCCAGCAGAATGACATCCATACCCTCGGCGACGAATCCCGCCGTCATCGCCGGCTCCAGCAAATAACCTGAAAGCCGTGTGTCCTTGCTGATCACGACGCGATGCCTGTGGTCGCCGCGACGGAACAAACGGGCGGCCGCCATAGCGACGCTCAAGGCCGTGGCCGCAGTCATGGGTTCCTGATTGGCGCGGCCTCTGATGCCGTCAGTGCCGAAAAGTTTGCGATTCATATAATATGGGTTTTCCTTTGAAGATTCTCGGTTAAACGACGACGCCGCGCGGGGTTTGCGGCACGGGAACCAAGGGAGGCTCGTCACCGGACGTGGAAGGAACGGATCCTTTCTTGCCCTCGCCCCTCGAAACGGCCCTCGGCGGCAGCGGCGTCTGGGTATCCTTGCGGTCGATGGTTTCGCCGCGCAAAAGCGCCGCGACTTCCTCGCCCGTCAAGGTTTCATGCTCCAAGAGCGCGCCGGCGATGGTGTGCAGGTCCTTCATCTTGGATGTCAGTATCTGGCGCGCCTTCGTCTCGCCTTCCTCAATGAGACGGCGGACTTCGTCGTCGATGATCTTGGAGGTCGCCTCGGAAACGTTCTGCTGCTGGGTTATCGAATGGCCGAGGAAGATTTCCTGCTCGTTGGCGTTGTAACGCACGGGCCCCAGCTTCTCCGACATGCCGAATTCCGTCACCATGCGGCGGGCGAGACCGGTCGCTTGCTGGATGTCGCTGCTCGCGCCCGTGGTGACGTTTTCCTTGCCGAAGATGATTTCCTCCGCCACGCGCCCGCCGAACATCGACGCTATGCGCGATTCGAGTTCCGTTTTCGTCTGGCTGTACTTGTCGCGCTCGGGAAGATTGAACGTAACACCCAACGCCCGCCCGCGCGGAATGATCGTGATCTTGTGCAGCGGATCGTGCTGGGGAACGTTCAACCCCACCAGCGCATGACCGGCTTCGTGATACGCGGTCATCTTCCGCTCGTGGTCGGTCATGACCATAGAACGGCGCTCCGCGCCCATCATGACCTTGTCTTTCGCCGCCTCAAGCTCCGCCATGCCGACGGAGGACTTGTTGTTGCGCGCGGCCAGCAAGGCGGCCTCGTTCACGAGATTGGCGAGATCGGCGCCCGAAAAACCCGGGGTCCCGCGCGCAATGACCTTCGGATCCACGTCAGGAGCCAGAGGAACCTTGCGCATATGCACTCTCAGTATGCGCTCGCGCCCGAGAATATCGGGGTTGGGCACGACGACCTGACGATCGAAACGCCCCGGTCTTAAGAGCGCGGGATCAAGCACGTCAGGCCTGTTCGTCGCGGCGATCAGGATAACGCCCTCGTTGGAGTCGAAGCCGTCCATCTCGACCAGCAACTGGTTGAGCGTTTGCTCGCGCTCGTCGTTGCCGCCGCCGAGGCCCGCGCCGCGATGACGGCCCACGGCGTCGATTTCGTCGATGAAGATGATGCACGGCGCGTTCTTCTTGCCTTGCTCGAACATGTCGCGCACGCGGCTCGCGCCCACGCCGACGAACATCTCGACGAAATCGGATCCCGAAATCGTGAAGAACGGCACGTTGGCCTCGCCCGCCACGGCGCGCGCAATAAGCGTCTTGCCCGTTCCCGGCGGCCCGACAAGGAGCAAGCCCTTGGGAATCTTGCCGCCAAGCTTTTGAAATTTTTGCGGATCGCGCAGAAACTCGACGACTTCCTGAAGCTCCTGCTTGGCCTCCTCGACGCCCGCGACGTCGTCAAACGTCACCTTGCCGGCCTTTTCGGTCAACATGCGCGCGCGGCTGCGGCCGAACCCCATGGCGCGCCCGTTGCTGCCCTGCATCTGCCGCATGAAGAAGATATAGACACTGACAAGAAGAATCATGGGGAACCAGTTCAGGAACACGGTCCAGAACGTGACGGATCCCGTGTCGTCAGGCTGAACGTTGATTTTGACTTTCCTAGCCAACAGCATATCGACGATATTGGCCTCGGGCGGCAGATAGGTCACGAACTCCATGCCGCCGTCGTTCAGGTGGCCGAGAACGAGATTTCCCTTGATGACGACGTTGGCGACTTTCCCCTCATCGACCCGCGCGACGAAATCGCTGAAAGGCATGGCCTTTTGAGCCGGCGAGACGCTTGGTCCCTGAAACATGTTCCAAAGCGCCGCCATCAAAATCCCTATGATGACCATAAGGGCGATGTTTTTGCCGAAGTTGTTCACGAGCGCCACCTTTCAAAGACCCGCCCCGTTAGCAATAACAAAGGCTTGACGGTATGGGATTATTTTTACGCACCATAAGGATATAGTAATTTTCGGCGCGAATGCAACGCTGAAAGGCTGCGGCAAAACCGCGCGGAAAAAAAGTCTTTCCGCCGCTTTTTCGCCATCAAAAAGGCGCGATCACTCCGAAGACGGGGCCGTTCCCTCGTGCGGCGGCTCTGGCGGCGGCGTCCTTGCGGCGGGCGGCATGACACGCGATGTGGCCTTTTCGGCCTCGGGGTTTCTTTTCAGGAATTCGCGCCAGGGCACATCGTCGATGTAAAGTTCGCTCAACATAGGCCGACCGGTCGGCGTAATCTTGAGATCGACGGACATCTTATGTTTGCGCTGCCGCAGCAAGGTATCGAGTCGCGGCGCAGATTCTTCCGGTATGTAATAACGTTGCGGCCTTTCAGGGTTAAATCCCCCGCTTGCGGCACGCCGCCCGGGGGTCGCCTCAATGCTGGCGGCGCATATCTTGGCCTGATCGCAGGACATGCGGGTCACGACAGGTTCCGGCGCGCCGTCTTTCGGCTCGAAACACAGGCAGCACATTCCTTGCTCGGGACACGGCCCCAAAGGCTTGCCCCAGTCGTAGGTGAATTCAAGGTAACGGCCATAGAGCAAATCGCGCGGATCGTATCCCGCGATATTGACGCGCCAAGCCCGGGCGGAGATTCTTTCGATCTCGTTTTTCGCCGCAAGGCCGCTCAATACGAGCGTGGGCAGAACAAGCAACGCGACGATGATGATGTTTTGTTTTTTCGTCATACGACATGCCCCAGTTTACGAATGATTTTACGGGTCGCCACGACAAGCGCGATCATTAGAAGTCCGCTGGCGATAAGGCCGATGCCCGTGGAAAGAAGGCTGCCGAAAACTTCGATATAAACGGCGACAAGACGGAGCGCGATGATGACGATCGAAACGTTCAGTATGTCGCGCTTGCCAAGCTGAAGCCCCGTCCAGCCGATCAAGGCCCAATACGCCATGAACAAAGCCGCCCCCAGAACCGGCAAGCTGCCATGGGGAATTATCCACGGAAGAGATCCCAAAACGACGCTTGCGGCCAAAAAAGGCGCCGTCCGGTTCGGCAAGGATTTCAGGCGGCGCGCAAGCCACAGAGTCCCGACGAACGCGCCCATCGCAAGGGCCGCGATAAGAGCGTTGCGCTGCACTATCAGGAAATTTTCGTCGGTAAATACCGTTGTGTCCAAACGCCAGCCGATGAGCGACGCCGAGACCGCCACGGCGGCCAGAGCATACCCCGTCCCCGCAAGCACACGCGCCCACGAGAACCAGGCCGCGCGCAGACGCGGCCACTCGCCCACGCCGATCATGACAAGAGGGACAAGAGCGTAAAAAGCGGCGAAAAAATACAGGGGCGATAAAATAAGATAAGCGCTTTCGGCAGCCGCGCCCAAAGTCACCAAGAGCATGACGGTCCAAACGACCGCCGTGAACCGCGCCCGCGCCAACATAAACAGAAACGGCGAAACGAGCGTGAGCCATAAAGTCAAAGCCTGCCAAAGAGGCGCGCCGGTCTGATACACTTGGCCGATCAAGGCGATGAAAGCCAAAACGGCAGCGGCCTGCAAAAAAAGCAAGACTTCCCGCGCTGTGTTCCAATGCTTCCGCAACGCGTGGTAAACGCCTCCCGCGAACGCGAGGTTAATGGCAATCACTCCGGCGAATTTCATCGCGGTCGTTAAGGCATCCCAATTGGACGCCGTAATGGCTGCCAGACCCAAGGCGATCGCCAAGGCGCCCAGCGCCAACATGCCTTTGCCGAAAAGACCGCCCGACCGCGCGATTTCGTAAGCGAGGATCTTACCCGCAAGATTCTGGTCGATCAGGCCGGCTTTTTGCCACCTCTTGAGTTGCGCCTTAACGCCCATGGCTCGCCTCGCTTCGCATTATTCGATTCAAACACCGGAGGCTAACGGTTGTTACGCAGGCACGTCAAACCCAAAAATGAACGGCGGCTTCTGGCGGAAGACTCGCCCAGGCTTTTGGCTTGTCCTTACGGTCTCCCATAATGTCGGGGATCGCCTTCAACTCCCTCCCCTCCCACAACGCGGGAAGCGAAGCCCGCAATCGCCCTTGCGGAATGCGTTGGCGCAAGCCCGGCGCAAGACGGTCCAAAGCGTCGCGCGTTTGAACGCCCAGCGCGCGCACGGTAAGGTCCGTCATATTGCAATCCGCCCCCAAGCTCACGCGCCAACGCCCGTCCCATTCCACCGTTTGTCCCGGCGCAATGGACCGTACATCGGCGATCGCAGCGTATTCGCGCACAACCGTCGCGTGCCTGTCCGTCTTGTTGACCACGCAACCATGCAACGTGCGCGCGCCCATCGGCGCCTCGCCAAGCACATCGTTGAGCAAAGGCAACAGCATCGCGCGTTCGGGCGCATAGTCCGCCGGATGCACGGTTTGCAAACACGCCGCCAACGCGCGCAAAGCAACCGCCTGCGGCGCGGAGCGCATCTGCTCAAGATCGATTTTCAACATCCCCGCCAAATCTTGCGCGACGGCGACGCGCAGCAAGGCCCGCGTGTAATGATCGAGCGCCTCCTTCGCCTCGCGCGCGCGTTCGCCAAGGTCGGCCAAGCGTTCCGGCGAAAAGCCTTCATCCGCAAGCAGCTCCTGAACGCGCCGCAACCGCCCGCGCGCGTATTTCGTCTTCGCGTTGCTGGAATCGGTCACGTAAGCGATCCCCGCCGCGCGACACGTCGCGACAAGACGCTCTTTCGGCACGCCCAGCAAAGGCCGCAACAACCGCAAGCCGCCCGTCATAGTAACGGGCGCCATGCCCGCCAAGCCGTCGATTCCGCTTCCTTTCGCAAAACGCATGAGGATGGTCTCGGCCTGATCGTCACGTTGATGCGCCAGCAGCAAATCCTTAAAACCATGACGGCGGCACGCCTCAATCAGCAAGTCATACCGCGCCTTGCGCGCCTGAACATGAACGCGCGTGGTAAGCGGACCATGCTCCCATCGCAAGATCTCCGTTGGAATCCCGATGACTTCCAACCGTTTCTTGACGGTTCGCGCTTCTTCCGCCGACTCCGCCCGCAGCCCGTGATCGACGATAAAGGCGACGGCCTGCCTCCCCCACATCTTCACGCACCACGCCAAAGCCATGCTGTCCGGCCCGCCGGAAACGGCCATGGCCAAAGGCCGCCCCCCTGCGCCCAACGGCTCCATCAGGCGCGCGAACTCTGCCCGCGCCAAAGGAGCGGCCTCATGTCCGGAGGGAACCAACGCCGATAAGACTTTTAAAATATGCGAATTCTTCATCGCCTTTGCCGCTTTCGTCTGGGCCTAATCGTAAAATGCCGCAGACTTGTCTTTCAAGAGCAAAAGCGCCGCTTAAGCCCCGAAGAACGGCAAGCGTCACATGGCAAGTTTCGTCGGAGGTTCCACCCAGAACCTTCGCGGCGTGTGCCGATTGTCCTTGATAATCGCCTTGGCGAAAACCTTTGCCGAAGCGTAGCTGTCTCGCCACGGCCCCTCCGCGACTTCCAAAGGATTTATCATTTGGCTGTAGAGCGATATCCACGACAGGCCTTCCGCCTTGTTTTCGGGGGAAAGCACAGGCCTGCCCATAAGAAACGATGCGCACAGCGTATGCAAAACATCATAAGCATAGGATTGATGATGGCAAACGGCCAGAGAGCATACCTGCAGAAGGGCTCGAAATTTATCGTCGGCCTTCATGCGGTTGGTACGGTTATCCATAAACTCGTGATACGCCTTATTGACGCGAGGCAACGGGTTTTCCAAGGCTCGCGCGGGGCGATGCGTGACCTCTTTCTGCGATATGGAAAAAAATTTACGTATAATACACACCATCTCTTAATCCCTTTTTTGCTCTAAAATGCTTCGACTTTATGCGGCAAATACACATAATCTCTTGGCACAACGCTTCCGCAGCACAAGGTGCGCCGTCTCGTCGTGAGACCCGCGAAACGCCCTAAAAACAAAACTCAGCGCAGCATCGTTCATAATTGTCTAGACTAGGCTCCACGAACTAAAGGGGACAACCTTTTAACGGGTTAAATTGAATAAATTTCGCCATCCTTTTTTTATCTTTTCTGCAGGGCGTTTTGTTTCGCCCCTCGTCGGCTGTTTCCCGTATGCGTCTGCGCTCGTTTGCAAAAATTGTTCGGCAGTGCTTAGGAATTCCCTTTCACTGCCGATGTGAATCGTTGCGCCTACCGGCATATCCTTTATATGATAGACTTTACCTTCTGTCGTGTGGACGCTTTCAATGGGGCTTGTTTGAATCGTTCGCCCATTATCGATAGTCCCTTTCAGAACAAAATCCTTGCCATCCTTAATTATTTTGGGTCTTTGACTAGCTTTGTCGCATCTCCTCGCGAGAGTAAAAAATATGTGCTGTTTGCCGTCTTCACCTGTGACACAGGCCCTTTATTGCTTGTTAAGCCATGATGCGTTCTGACAATAAGGTTGAGATCTGAAGGCTGGTTCGCCATATATTTTCCCCGTGCTGTCTGGTTAACAAATAAAGTGTACCAAATAATCGTAAAATAATATGTATTACTTATACCATATTGCCCTATACTCAAGATAGCTCCACAATACTTTCAGCTAATCCGCTTCGCGCCAATGCACGCGGTTTCACATAATCATTTGATTTTTATGCTTTTTTTACAAGCGTCACGACCGGCGGATGCGCGAGATTTCCTATAGAAGCCTGATTACGCTTCTTTCGTGTCTTCGGCCTTTCCGGAAGCCGTGACCGCGTAATCCATACGCTCGGTGATGCGAGCCGCCTTGCCGCGACGACTGCGCAAGTAATAGAGGCGCGAACGGCGAACATCACCGCGACGTACCACGTCGATGGAGGCGACGCGCGGGCTGTAAAGCGGGAAAATACGCTCAACGCCTTCGCCATAGCTGATCTTGCGGACGGTAAAGGACGAATTGAAACCAGCGTTCTTGATGGCGATGCACACGCCTTCATAGGCCTGGATGCGTTCGCGTGTGCCTTCGACAACTTTCACGTTGACGCGAACGGTATCACCGGGTCCGAATTTCGGGCGGCTGATGTTCATTTTCTCGAGCTGTTGCTGCTCAAATTTTTGCAGAATATTCATGGCTTTTTCTCCTGAAGGGGGAGGCTATACACAAGATTCCCCCACAACTCAACCTTTCTTAGTGATTTCGTTAACTTTGGCCGCTTTTTGATGAATTTTCCACAAATCCGCGCGCCTTTCACGCGTCAAACGCTCGGATTCCGCCAGCCGCCACGCGTTAACCTTTTCATGGTGGCCGGATACAAGCACATCGGGGACTTTGCGGCCTTCCCATTCGGGCGGGCGGGTATAATGGGAATATTCAAGCAAGCCGCTGGCGAAGCTTTCCTCGTCCGTGGTAGCCACATTGCCCATCACGCCAGGCAAATGACGCACGCACGCTTCGATAAGCGTCATGGCCGCGACTTCGCCGCCAGCGAGCACAAAGTCGCCCAAACTGACCTCTTCGAGGCCTTCGGCGTCGATAGCGCGCTGATCCACGCCCTCATAGCGCCCGCAAAGCAGCATGACCGATCCCGCTTCAACCAATTCGTGAACCAAAGCCTGATTAAGGACTTTTCCGCGCGGCGACAAATAGATACGCCGTGAAGCTCGGCCAAACTTATCGCTCGCGCCGCGCACGGCTGCCGCCACGACATCCGGCCGCATGACCATCCCCGCTCCGCCGCCATAGGGCGCATCGTCCACCGTGCGGTGCTTATCGGTCGCGAAATCGCGGATGTTCAAAACGTCCAGCTTCCACAGGTTGTCAGCCAGAGCCTTGCCCGCAAGACTCGCGCCCAGCGGGCCCGGGAACATCTCGGGAAACAAAGTCAATATCTGCGCTTGCCACATCACGGCCACCCCTCGGGCACGACGACCGTCACACGCCCCTCCCTTACGTCCACGACGGGCACGAACGTGTCGTTAAACGGCAGCATAAAGCTCGCGCCTTTGGCGGGCTTAATTTCAAGAAACGGGCCGCCGCCATAGTCATGCAGCGCGATCACGTCCCCAAGGCCTTTGCCGCCTTCATCCGCGACCTTTAAGCCGATCAACTCCGCCTCGTAATATTCCCGCTTTTTTGTCTTTGGCAAAGCCTCCCTCGCGACGAACAACCTGAGGCCTTTCAAGGCTTCGGCGGCGTTGCGGTCCTTGATTCCGTCCACCGCGACGATGAAGTCGCCTTTCGCCGCGCCCTTGCGCTTCAGCTCAAACGATCGCGCGCCGGATTCGTCCGTGACGGCTTTAAAAGCGAACAACGCCTGAGGCTCTTGGGTAAAACTGCGCACGCGCACATCGCCTTTCACGCCATGCGGCCCAAGCACGGTTCCGATGAGAATTCGCTTTTTTATCATGGCCTGAGCAATCATCCCGTTTTCGTAAAGCTAATCCATATGCCTTTTGTTCGCCACTCCGCAAACGATCATGAGTCCATGTTTTTTCTGGACACGGAAACAGCTATATGTTGCTTAAGAGCATGCCTTTGTTTACCGTCAAAAAAATCGTCGCCTGGGTTATCCCGTCATTTCTGCTCACGGTCGCCCTCATCTACGCGCGACATTGGGTGGACCGGTTCCGCTATGAGGGAATCGATGATCTTCCCGACCGCAAGGTCATGAAAGACTCAATCCTTCCGGCTTTCGCGGCCTTGGGGGGCAAGCTTCTTTGGGTCGGGGCGCGCCACTACACGAAAGATTATCCAGCCCTGCTTGAAGCCGAAGAGGCGGAATGCTTCACCATCGACATCGACCCCTCCGTGGCCAGATACGGCCACCCCCTCCGCCACAGGACCGCGAATCTCCTCGATGTCGGCGGTCTTTTTCCTCCGGAAACGTTCAACGCCGTTCTGTGCAACGGCATCTTCGGTTTCGGCGTCGACGACATCGAATCCCAAGCCAAAGCCCTTGAGGCCATGGAGCGCATCCTTAAGCCCGAGGGGTGGCTGCTGCTGGGCTGGAACACCGACCGCTCGCAAGATCCCTTCGATTCCGGCCTCGCTTCAAAAGCTTTTGTCCGCACGCCTTTTCCAGGCCTCTGGCAGCGCCTTGACGTAAAAGGCACCTCGCACGTCTACGACATCTTGCGCAAGCGCCCCTGAAACCTGAAAGGCGCGGAACAGGCTTTTTAGCCTTCGCTGGCCTCGACAGGAGCGGCAGCGGCTTCCGCAGCGGCCTTGGCTGCTTCGGCCTTCATGCGTTCCTGAGCCTTGGCGCGGGGCGCGGACTTCTTCGGTGTTTCGCGAATTTCGACCTTGGGGCCGAGACCGGCCGTGTGCAGAAACTTCGCGACGCGTTCGCTGGGCTGCGCGCCCTTGCTGAGCCAATGCTTGACGCGGTCGGTGAGGAGAACCACCCGCTTGTCATTTTCGCGCGGCAGCATCGGGTTGTAGGTGCCGACCTTTTCGATAAACTTGCCATCACGCGGGCTGCGGCTGTCGGCCACCACGATGTGATAGAACGGACGCTTCTTCGCGCCGTGACGTGTCATTCTAAGCGTAAGCATTTTTGTTCTCTCTTTCTAAGTTAGTGTAAATATTCAAGGTGCGAAGGATGAGGTATGAGGTGCGTTAAGCGCACCCCGAACCTCGTACCTCACACCTCATTCCTTCTTTCCGCCCATGCCCGTCATGTCGCCGCCCATCAGCCTGGGCATCATGGATCGCATGAATCCCGTTTTGCCGAGCTTTTGAAGCTGCTTCATGACTTTCTGCATTTCGAGAAACTGTTTGATGAGACGGTTAACGTCCGCCACATCCACGCCCGCGCCATTGGCGATGCGACGCTTGCGCGAAGCCTGAAGTAAATTAACGTCGCGCCGTTCGGCGAGCGTCATCGACTGGATGATGGCCTCCTGACGCTTGATCGCCTTGTCGTCGATGTTCGCGTTCTTGAGCTGATCCTTGATTTTGGCAACGCCGGGCATCAGGTTCATGAAACCGCTCAGCCCGCCCATCTTGCGCATTTGCTGCAACTGCTTGGCCAGATCGTTAAAGTCGAACGATTTGCCGGACAAAAACTTTTGCGCCATTTCGTTGGCGACGTCTTCGTCCACCGTCGCCGCCGCCTTTTCGACGAGCGACACCACGTCACCCATGCCCAGAATGCGGCCCGCCAAGCGGTCGGGATGATAAACCTCGAGCGCGGACGTTTTTTCGCCGACGCCAAGAAACTTGATCGGCTTGCCCGTAACGGCGCGCATAGAAAGCGCCGCGCCGCCGCGCGCGTCGCCGTCGACGCGCGTCAGCACCATGCCGGTGAGGCCGATTTTCCGGTCGAATTGCGTCGCCGTGTTCACAGCGTCCTGCCCCGTCATCGCATCGACGACGAGCAGCATTTCGTGCGGGTTGGCAACATCGCGCACCGCCGCCGCTTCGGCCATTAGTTCATCGTCGATCGCCAGACGTCCCGCCGTATCCAAAATGACGACGTCGAAGCCTTCCAGTCTGGCCGTCTTTAAGGCGCGACGTGTAATTTCGACAGGTTCCTGCCCGGGAACGATCGGCAAGCCGACCGCGCCAATTTGCTGCGCCAGCACCGCCAACTGCTCTTGGGCCGCCGGACGGCGCACATCAAGCGATGCAAGAAGCGCCTTCTTTTTTTCTTTTTCGTTCAAGTACTTCGCGAGCTTTGCTGACGTGGTGGTTTTGCCCGATCCTTGCAGGCCCAGCATCATGATAACGGCGGGCGAAGCCACGTTCAGGTTCAAAGGTTCGGCCGCCGTCCCCAGCAATTCAACAAGATTATCGTGAACGATTTTGATGACCTGCTGGCCGGGTGTGACCGATCGAATGACCTCCTGCCCAACCGCGCGCTCTTTCACCTTGGCAACAAAATCCTTGACGACCGGCAGCGCGACGTCGGCCTCAAGCAGCGCAACGCGCACTTCGCGCATGGCGGCGTTCACGTCATCCTCGGTGAGGCTTCCGCGCCGCGTAAGACGGTCCAAAATGCCGTTCAGTTTGCTGCTTAAGTTGTCGAACATCGTTAACGTATTTCCAAACGATCACGGGCCAGTGCCCGCAACGCGAGGACTGACCTTGTCTTCCCTGCCTATACCCAAGACCGGAATGACAGGTTAATAGCCGAATCCCCGCCGCCTAGTCAAATACAGCTTTTGGGGCATCAATATTTAGGTTAATGGCTTTATTTGTTATGACCGTCCTCGACATTCTCATCAGTTATCACATCGCGTTTTTGCAAGGGCTTAAGGTCACGCTGCAACTGTGCGCGGTGATCTGGTCGGCAGGCATCGTGGGCGGTGTCATGCTCGGTGTCGTCGGCGCGTACCGCCGTCATACATGGGGTCGTTTCACCCGGGGCATGTCGTTCGTTTTTTCGGCCATTCCGACGCTGGTCATCCTTTTCTGGCTGCACTATCCGGCGCAGGCCGCTTTCGGCCTTGTAATCGATCCGTTTTTCACGGCAGCTCTCACGCTTTCTCTCGTCAACATTTTCGGCATCGGCGAAACCGTGCGCGGCGCCGTGGTGGATTTTCCTACGCAATACCTTATTGCAGGCCGCGTGTGTGGGATGCGCACACGCGACATCGTGCATTATATCCAACTGCCTATCCTGTTCCGCCAATTGTTGCCGGGCATGCTCATGCAACAAGTCATCATGCTGCACGCCAGCCTGTTCGCCAGCCTGATATCGGTGGAAGAGCTTTTCCGCGTCGCACAGCGCATCAACAGCACGATCTACCGCCCCATTGAGATTTACACGGCTTTGGCGCTGTTTTTCCTCATGGTCTGTTTGCCAATCAATGTTTTGGCCGAATATCTGAAACGGCGCTACACCCGCGATTTGTCGGAGCGATGAACATGCTTGAGGCGCGCAACCTCAACTTCGGTTACAACGGCAGCGCGGTGCTGAAAGACATCGACCTGTCGATCAAGCGCGGCGAAATCACCGTGCTGATCGGGCCAAGCGGCACCGGCAAAACGACGTTGCTGCGTTGCCTTGCGCTTTTGGAAAAGCCTCAGCATGGGACCATCACCATCGACGACGGTTTTTTTTCTTATCCAGATCCGCAAGAAAAAGCGTTTACCCCGCCATGGCCGAAACTCACCGCCGTTTTCCAGCAGCTTTTTCTGTGGCCCCACCTGACACTGCGCGAAAACATCATGCTGCCCGTACGGCTACAGAACGGAGATACGGAGAATCACCGCGCACGGTTTGACGAACTCGTCGAAGCCTTCGACATGAAAGAGTTCATCACCCGCTACCCGAACGAAGCCTCGCTCGGCCAACGCCAACGCGTGGCCCTCGCCCGCGCGTTGATGCTTAAGCCTCATTATTTGTTGCTGGATGAAATCACGTCAGCGCTGGATGTCGAGCAGATCACCAAGATTCTCGGCTACCTGAAACATCTGCGCGGCAAGGATATAGGCATCTTCCTAATCACCCATTTGTTGGGCTTTGCCCGCCATGCGGCGGATCAGGTGCTGTTTATGGACGACGGCCGGATCGCCGAGCAAGGCGGCCCCGAAATCCTTAAAACCCCCCAATCTGAGCGTCTCGCCCAATTCCTTTCCGTCATCGCAGCGGCGAGCTAAAGCCCGTTAACCAATGGGTTTTTGTCCCCGGACGGGAAAAGCTTGCATTTCCCCGCCCTATTTCCTAGAAAAGCCCCCTGTTCCGAGGCTCGCAGGCTTGCGCCCAGACATTTGATTTCTCGACAAGGTTTTAAGAAAGACACGGTAGCCCATGAAGAAAGACGCGCACCCCGATTACCACGAAATCACCGTCGTTATGACCGACGGAACCGAGTTCACGACGCGCAGCACCTACGGCAAGAAGGGCGACCGCATTCAGCTGGACATCGACCCCAAGACGCATCCGGCATGGACGGGCATGCATCGCCTTGTGAACCGCGGCGGCCAGCTCGCCAAGTTCAACAAGCGTTTCGCCGGCCTTTCGGGCAAGAAGGAAGAAGGCGCTACGGCTCCCGCTACAGGCGCGGAGAAGATCAAGCTGACGACCGGCGCCACAGCCAAGAAAAAGAAATAATTACGTCAGACATAAAGCACAAAATAAAACGCGGCTTTAACATGAAAGCCGCGTTTTTTATTTATGAGGCCCTCTCGCCCGATTAATTGATGCGATCCTCGCTTTCATAGAAGCGCACACCCTGAATCATACCGAAGTTCGGCACTTCGCCGGCGTCGAGCTTGGCGCGCACCATGGCGTCCAGACGCAGGATACGCAGATAAAGCGCGTGCGTGCGCGTCAAAAGGTCGCGCAAGCCCTGCGGCAGTTCGGCGAGCTCGGGTCCTGTCGGGGCCTCGCATTCCTCGCTATCGGTCAACATATATTGGGGCGACGCGAATTGTTCCGGCGATATCTCGCCCGACAGCAACGCTTTCATGGCGAGCAGCCACGTCATCACTTGAATGAGCCGTGCGGAAACGCGGGTGTGCTGATAGCCGACCTGCAGGCACTGCGGCAAATCGAATTGGCGGCGATCGGACTGCTCGTGATAGGCGATGTAATTGCGCGCCTCGATGGTCAAGGCAACGCCCTCGTCGAACGTGCGGTCCAAAAGCGTGGAGGCTTTTTGTTGAAGCATGGCAAACCCCTGTATCGCGAATTTCCTTGGTTACCGATCTCATGTTTACGTCAGGGACTCTTAAGAAGCCGTGTACTTATGTTTAACAAGGCCTTAAGAACGATTGCTTTATGGGAAAAGTGAGGTTATTGTCCGGCCTCCACAGGGTCGCTGGACGGCATACCACCCCTTGCGCCGCAGTGGGCCCGTGGCCCAAGATGATGCCTGATGGGGCGTAGCCAAGCGGTAAGGCAGCGGATTTTGATTCCGCCATTCGGAGGTTCGATCCCTCCCGCCCCAACCAAAACCACCACCGTCGAGGTTGCCCCAATTCCCATACAGAGGCATCACCTTACTCGCCGCATCCGCCCCCCCTAAGCAACCGCCGCCACAAACTTCTTCGATGTTCGTTATTGTAAACAATCATGCAGCAAGGATTACCGAGATAATTCTTCTTCACTTCAGTTTGGAATCCTTCCTTGTGAAAAATCTGCGATTCGCGGTGCCCCGAATAAATCTGAAACAGCCCCAGACCGTCTGGTTTGGCCAAACGCCGCAAATCACTCGCTGCATATCTGAAAAAATCCAAACCATCTCTTCCGCCGTTCAAAGACACATAAGGATCGTGATCGCGCATCTCCGGCGCCATGTAAGGAATATTTCCTGTCGCTGCGGCAGGCGGATTGCACACAACCAAATCGAACTTTTCATCAATCCCCTTTCCCCAATCTCCCTCAACAAATCCGGCGCGTTCCTGAATCCCGTTGACCTCGGCATTTGTTCGCGCGACATTCAATATGTTTTCATCAATATCGACGCCCACACCTGTCGCATTCGGCATATTTTTAAGTAAAGCCAATAGCACACACCCCGTCCCTGTGCCCAAATCAAGGATACGAAACGGATCGTTCTTTCGTTGTTCTACGGCAAGAAGCATGTGTTCGATGACCGCTTCGGTCTCCGGACATGGCCGGAATGTTTCTTTTGCTGTATTAATGGTCAGTTCATAAAACGTTGTTGCGCCAAGAATGCGTATCAGCGGCTCCCGCTTCTCCCGCCGCCCGACAAGATATTCGGCGATCTCTTTCTTTTCTTCATCAACCACAATGCCAGTGACGTTCTCCCCATCTTCGGGGCAATTTGATTTAGAGTCTTTGGGTTAA
>CAZYPX010000005.1:0-39417 GCA_964649675.1 uncultured Rhodospirillaceae bacterium
GACGAAGCCGAGGGGCGCGACGTGTGCGGGGTGTGGGCTTAATACACAAAAAGGATATCGGCGATATCTCTCTGATGTATAAGAGAGTTATAAGCTATCGTTTTTGAAGCAGATTCGCATCAAGCTGCCGTTTTTTTGAGAAACCGTAAGAGAAGGCCGCGCGCTTTGCCTTGAGCTGCACAAACTTTTGATTTTCTTGCTCGTTATGGTTGGGCGCTTACTTCGCTTGCATACATGATGTTGCGTTAAGAGCCCATGAACAATGTGCTGACAATTACAGCGTTTAGTATATCCGCGTCACGATCTGGCGCGGGGGTTCATGCGCGTTGCTTTGGCGCGCTTTCACTGCATAAGCGTTCACAACATCGACGGCCTGTTTTCGCGCATGACGCGCGCGGGCATAGGCTTCGGTCATGGCGACCGCGCAGCTCTTGCGGGCATATTGGAACTGGTACTGTGGCTGCTTGGCCATGCCGTCTTCAGCATCCAGCGAAAGACGCGCCACGTTCTCGTCGCCATAGGTTTCGCGCAGTTTGCCGTCAAGATCGCCGGTCGAATGGAAAAGACGAGCGTTTTGGAAAAAACCCAAAAACGGCTTTTCGCCCAACGCTTCCATAATTTTTCGTTGCGTCGGCGTTTCGTCGAAAACGTTGTTCTCAAGCGTTGACCGCCTGTCGCTTAAGCGCAACTCCATATACACGCGCATGGTCTCGATTTCCTCGTCCTTCAAGCGGCGGCGCACGATCTGCCCTAGCGTTTGCTTGTCCTTTTCCAGGCCATGCTTTCTGTAATGCCTGACCTTGTCCTCGAAACCGAGGTGTTGCGGTACGGAATCGATGCCGCGCGCGTGCCGAAACAACGTGGCAACGCCGGTCAAGCCAGCGTTGAGAGCGTGCACCTTCATCCCTAACGAACCCGCCATCTGGACAACGGCGTCCATGGGCGCTGCAAAATCGCTCATCAAAAGAGTCTTGAACAAAATTTCCGGAGTGTATTGCGCGTTTGTGGCGCGATACGTCTGTAAAGCTTCGTCGATGCCCTGCTGCATGGCGGAAGCCATGTCGATGACGATGTCCCGAACGCCCGAGGCGTAGGCGGCGTAAACGAGCTCCATGTAGGAGACTTTTGTCTCATAGGCGTCGCGGCGATTCCATAAATAAAAAGCGTTGTTGTCGTTGCCGAATTCTTCAACGTCTTCCGTCTGAAAATAACGCTTGTCCAGATAAAAGGCGCCTAGCGTATCGCCCGTCAAAACGACGTCATGGTTTTCGAAAAGAGTCCTCAAGGGCAGAAACTGGCATTGCCTGTCCATGAAACGCTGATAAAGAGAAATGATTTCAGCCATATTATTTCCTTTAAATATAATGATATTAAAAACTATCAAAATACTTGCATCAACAACAAACCGAGCGTTAACCATCCCCCTCGCGTAAAAGAGCTGTTTTTTTCCTTTCTTGCCTACGTAAAAGCGCCGTTAACCTTTTTGCGCCTTCGCTTTCTTTGCGCTAGAATGCTCGTGTTGGCGGCAAAGGGCACGCGGCATGAAACGCCTTCTCCTTCCCGCCCGCGAAAAACTTTTCTCTCACGCCGCAGGACAAAGACATGACCGAAGCCCCTGTCGCTCCTTTGCCTTCGAACACGCAGAGCCACGGCTGTTGCCACAACAACAACGGCGCGGCGCAAAAAACGACGCGCGGCGATGTCCCTGCCGAACTCGCGGTCCTATACACCTGCCCCATGCACCCTGATGTTCGACAAAAAGGCCCGGGCGCATGCCCGCTGTGCGGCATGGCTCTTGAGCCGGAAATGCCGACGACCGACGAAAGCGAAAACCCCGAACTTGCCGATATGCGAAAACGCTTTCTCGTCGGCCTTATGTTCGCAACGCCTCTCGTCGTCATGGACATGGGAAGCCATTTCGGCGCGTTCGCTTTACCATTATCGGGAACGGCGTCGAATGGGCTAAATCTCGCCTTGGCCACGCCAGCCGTTTTCTGGGCGGGCTGGCCGTTTTTCCGACGCGGGTGGGATTCGCTCGTTTCGCTCAATCTCAACATGTTCACGCTTATCGCGCTCGGCACGGGTATCGCGTGGCTTTACAGCGCGATCGCGACCCTCTTTCCCGCGATTTTCCCACCACACTTCCGTCAAACCGACGGCTCCGTCGCGGTGTATTTCGAGGCCGCAGCGGTCATTATCGTCCTTGCGCTTTTTGGGCAGATGCTCGAACTCAAGGCACGGGCCCGCACAGGTGCCGCTATCCGGGCCCTGCTGAGCCGCGCGCCAAAAACGGCCCGCCGCATTCGGGATGACGAAACGGAAGACGATATCCCTTTGACCGAAGTGCGTGTTGGCGACGCGTTGCGCGTGCGTCCGGGCGAAACCGTTCCCGTGGACGGCATCGTTCTTGAAGGAAAAAGCTCCGTGGACGAATCCCTTCTCTCGGGCGAGTCCCTCCCCCTCCTTAAGCAGCCGGGGGCTTTCGTGACAGGCGGCACCCTGAACCATACGGGAAGCCTTGTCATTCGCGCGGAACGCGTCGGCGCAGACACGATGTTGTCACGTATCGCGCGCATGGTCGCCGAGGCCCAGCGCAGCCGCGCGCCATCGCAACGGCTGGCCGACCGCGTCGCGCGTTGGTTCGTTCCCGCCGTCGTCGCCGTCGCCGTTCTCGCCTTCACCATCTGGAACGTTTTCGGCCCGGAGCCATCACTGGGCTATGCTCTCATCGCGGCGGTTAGCGTTTTAATCATCGCCTGTCCTTGCGCGCTTGGCCTCGCGACGCCGATGTCGATCATGGTCGGCATAGGGCGCGGTGCGCGCGAGGGCATCCTCATCAAAGACGCCGAGGCGCTCGAATGTCTCGGACGCGTCGATACGCTCGTGCTCGACAAAACCGGAACGCTTACGGAGGGCAAGCCCAAAGTCATCCTCGTCTCTGCGACGAATGGCCACAACGAAAGTGGCGTTTTGGCTATCGCGGCCGCGCTGGAAAAAAACAGCGAACATCCCTTGGCTCACGCGATAACGGAAGCCGCGCAGAACGAAAACCTATCCCTCCCGCGCGTCACGAATTTCGAATCCGTTACAGGGAAAGGCGTCACCGCAAATAGCGACGGCAAATCTGTTCTTCTGGGCAATGAGGCCTTGATGAACGCAGCCGACGTCGACACGGGACCGCTTGAGACAACGGCCGAAGACGTACGCACGAAGGGCTCCACCGTCATCTTTCTCGCCGTGGACGGGCGTCTGGCCGGCCTTCTTGCTCTCGCCGACCCCATCAAGCCGACAACGGCGCTAGCCTTAGCGAAACTTCGCGCGGATGGCTTGGCGATCGTCATGCTTACAGGCGATCACGCCAAAACGGCGGCAGCCGTAGCGCGCGAACTCGGGATCGGTTCTTTCGAGGCCGGCCTTTCACCGCACGACAAGATCCGGATCATCGAAAAGTTGAAGCACGAAGGAAAGCGTGTCGCCATGGCGGGCGACGGCGTAAACGACGCGCCGGCTTTGGCGGCGGCGGATGTCGGCGTCGCGATGGGCAGCGGCGCCGACGTGGCGATCGAAAGCGCAGGGATCACGCTTCTAAAGGGAGACCTTATCCGCCTTGTGAACGCGCGCAAGCTGTCCCGCGACGTCATAAAAAACATCCGTCAAAACCTGTTTTTCGCGTTCGCCTATAACACGGCGGGCGTGCCCGTAGCGGCAGGTGTTCTTTATCCGTTTTTCGAAGTCCTTCTCAGCCCAGTCCTCGCGGCGCTGGCCATGTCCTTCAGCTCCGTAAGCGTGATCGCGAACGCCCTCAGGCTCGCGCGCGCGGATCCGCGTTGATCGCGCGATAAATACAAACGCTACGCGCCTTAAAAAAGGCTTTTGTTTTTTGGGTATTTCCCCGTGTGCCTCCCCTTTTGGGATGCGTCTTAAAACGGCGCAACACTCCGCCGCCAATATGTGGCATACTCTGCTCTGCGCATTGGCGCTCCAACAACAACCAGATGCCCGCAAGGCTGGCCATGAAGATGCCCTGCGCTCTTTCCCATGAAAGGAGGTTTTGCCATGTCCTTTACCCTTGAATCCATGACCTTTCAAAACAATGGCCCCATACCCATCGCGTGCACATGCGACGGCGCGAATACATCGCCTGGCCTACATTGGACAGGAGCTCCGGAATCCACACAAAGCTTCGCGCTTATCGTCGATGATCCCGACGCGCCCGACCCGCTCAACCCGAAAATGACGTATGTGCATTGGGTGCTGTTCAATATACCGCCCAACGTCACAAACCTGCCCGAAGGGGTAAGCGTCTTGCCTAACGGCACGCGCGAAGGCCTGAACGACCAGAAAAAAACAGGGTACACCGGCCCCTGCCCGCCGATCGGAACACATCGTTATTATCACAAGCTTTATGCGCTCGGCACGATGCTCGACATTCCGGGGACACCCACCAAGGATGACTTGCTCAAAGCGATGGAAGGGCACATCCTTGGGCAGGCCACGCTAATGGGCACATATGCCTGCGACACAAACGAGGCTTAATAAGGCCCGTAAGACGCAGGCACGGCTCCGATGAGCGAGCTAAGCTCGCCGTTGCACGCCATCGAGAGACGACGGTATTCCTCAGGACTATCGTAGGCGGCTTGTCGGCGTTCGCGTTCCGCGCTGATGTTCGCACCAAGATCGCGCAAATAAGCGTTAATGGCCGCGCGCAAATGCGCCTCAGTTTCAGCGGCCGAGGCCGCACGCACCGCTCCAATGCGCCGCAGCTCCTGCGTTAGCCACTCCTGCATGTACGGAACATACGCGCCCACAAGGGCGCGATCGATATCGACATGCCCAATCTCGTGCGCCACGACCTCATGATGCCCGCAGGAATACGGTGCGATCTCGCGCGCCACGAATACCGTCGTATCATCAAAACCGAAGCGCAAATCGAAAGCCGAAACGTGGGAGCAAACGCCGCCATCGTCGGAAAACGGCTGTGTGACCAGTTTATAAGAAGCGTCGATTTTCAGATTGGAGGCGGTCAATCCGATCGGCACTTCCCGCTGACCCGCTGTCGCCACGTGAGGCTGGCCGGCCATGACGTGCAACCCCGCAAGGCTCACGCTGTTATCGTATCGCGGAACCGGCCACAAAGGTTGAACGGTCACAACGGGATCCACGAAGGAAGGACACCCCGCCCACACATACGTCGGCAGGAACACAGAGAACGATAAAGCGAAAAGAAAGGCCGCCGCGCTGAAAAAACGCGAAAACAAAAAGGAAAGCGCGCACTTCACGTCACAAAACCTCTCGGAAAGGGCGCACAGTGCCGCAAAACGGCACGGCTTGTAAAGTCCGCCATATATCACCTTCCAAACGCCCAAACCCTAACTATCTAGTAAAACTAAAACGATTCCAGAAACGCCTCATGGTTTCGTTCCTGCCTCTTTCGGCAGCCTTAATGACAGGATCGACGGGCTGTCGGGCCATATGATCGTCCCAATATTGCTCGGGCGTTTTTTTATGAGAAGGCCGCAGACCGATCTCCTGTTTTCCAGAGACGTCCGTCACGACGACTCCGCTGATTTCCTTTACTGTTTTTAATGTCTCGCGTCGGCCTTTTTGGCTCAAAGGATCCCATTCCATGATGCCCACCTTCATAAACCCGGAATTTATTTTAACAAAGAGCGGCTTAACGTCCGCTTAAGAGCGGCAATATAAAAACAAAAAGAGCCGAACAACCGCACGCTCCGTTAACCATAGCGCAGTTCCGGAATAACGTTTTTTCAACCAACGTTCAGTAAACCTGAAAGAAACGACATGTGCTATGAAACGGTGTTTGTTAACGTTATTGCCCCTTTTTTGTCCTTAACAGGTAGACATGACCCGGCGCTACGCCAAAAACTTTTGCCCTACGCCCCCTGAAGCCTCGCAAAATACGGCAGCGGGCTTTTCGCGCCGCCAAATCCTTAAAATCGGAGCCGTTTTGCCATGGGCGCTTTTCGGCCTGACCTGCCCTTTGTTTGCCGCGCCCACGCCTCCGCGAAAACCCCGCGCCCCGCGCCTGCTTGTGCTGGATCCGGGACACGGCGGCCATGATCCCGGGGCCACAGGCATCAAAGGAACACTGGAAAAGAACATAACGCTCGACATTGCGAAAAAAATGGCCGAAGCGCTTGCGGCCAACACTGAGATTCAGGTCAAGCTCACCCGCGAGACCGACGTTTTCCTGCCTCTTCAAGAACGTGTGAAAATGGGACGCGACACCAAAGCCGAGCTTTTCGTATCGATCCATGCCGACAGTGCCCCCAATAAAAGCGCGCGCGGCCTTTCGTGCTACACTCTGTCGGAAACGGCCTCGGATTCTCTGGCCAGCGCCATCGCGGAAAAGGAAAATCTCGCGGACATGATCGGCGGCGTCGACCTATCACAAGCGGATCAGGACGTGGCGGCCATCCTGTTCGACCTTTCGGCACGCCGCGCGCGCAACACGTCACAACGCGTAAAGGTCAGCTTCATACGCGGGATGACCGACAAGTGGCAGCTTTTGGAATCCCCGATGCGCTCGGCCAATTTCGCGGTTCTGCGCGCCCCCGACGTGCCGTCCATTCTCGTTGAAACGGGTTTTTTATCGAACACGAACGATGAAACCGTTCTGCGTCAGCCCGCGCAACGCACGAAAATAGCCCGACTCATGGCCAAAGAACTCGCGCGGATCGTTAACAGCCCGCTGTTCGGTTAGGTTTCGCGCGAAACAAGACAAATATAAGTCATTGAAATACAACGATTGTTGTCTCTGGAACGAAAAAAAACCTTTTGGCATGTTTGACTCGCGAGCCTGTGCGCCCTATACACCGTTGTCTTTTAAAAGAAGCTAGGAGCATTTTTCGTGAAGCGTACGTATCAACCCAGCAAGCTCGTCCGCAAACGCCGCCATGGCTATCGGAGCCGCATGGCCACAAAAGGCGGTCAAAAAGTGATTGCGCGCCGTCGCGCGAAAGGCCGCAAACGCTTGACCGCCTAAGGTCAACCGCGCTTTGTGATGCGCCCTATGCGGCCCTCTCGCGATCTAGCGGCCCTCAAAAGCCGCCGCCACTTTTTGGATGTTGCTGCGCATGGAAAGAAATGGGTAACGCCCGGCGTCATCGTTCAGGCTAAACCTTTCCCTGTGGAAGAAAAGAATACTTCGGGCTTGGGGCCTTCAAGGCGGTTTGGGATAACCGCAAGTAAAAAAGTCGGCAATGCGGTGAAGCGCAACAGAGCCAAACGCAGGCTTAGGGCCTTGGCGCGCGACATCTTGACCTCACGCGCCGCGCCCGCGCATGATTATGTTCTTGTCGCGCGCGCCGCAACGGTGACGCGCTGTTCCAGCGATCTGCGCAACGACCTGATCTCTGCGCTCAAACGGTTGAAGTTATGGAGAGAAGAGACCCCTTGACGATTTTTCTACGCGGCCTGATCTGGCTCTACCGGCATACTCTGTCCTTTTTTCTTGGACGGCAATGCCGTTTTATTCCGACATGCTCGACCTATGCGGACCGCGCGATCGCGGTGCATGGAGCCTACTGGGGCGGACGGCTCGCCGTGAAACGCTTATGCCGCTGCCATCCGTGGGGCGGCCATGGCTATGACCCTGTCCCTAAAGAACCTTTGCAACCCGAAACGCCCGAAAGCGTTTGATGCTTTCGCCCGCGCCCGACTTTTGCTAGCAAGGAACACGTGCAAAGCATCGGCCCAACAACACAAGCGTTCTTTCAATAGAGACTTATGCAAAACGAAAACTTTTTCCTTGCCATTTTCCTGTCCATCACGATTCTCGTTGGGTTTCATTACCTTTACGAAAAGCCGCGTCTGGAAAAGTATCAGCTTCAGCAAAGAATCCAGAAAATCGACGAGCAAGCCAAAGCCCCTGTGGCTGCGGCCGAGCCCGAAACCCAGCCGCAGGCACGCGCCGACGTCTTGAAACAAATGCCCCGCGTGCGCATCGAAACACCCGAGCTGCGCGGCTCGATCAACCTCAAAGGCGGTCGCCTCGACGACCTCGAACTCCTGAACTACCGCGAAACTATCGACAAAAACGCGCCCAACATCGTCCTGTTTTCGCCCTCCGACTCGGCGAAACCGCACCACCCCTACTATGCCGAGTTCGGTTGGCTCGGCAACGACGTCACCGTTCCCGGGCGCGACACCGTCTGGCAAACCAAAAACGAAGCGCTCCGCCCGTCCCAGCCCGTGAAGATGACTTGGGACAACGGGCAGGGCCTTGTGTTCGAGCGCACGATCGCCGTGGACGAACGCTTTATGTTCACCATCACCGACAGCGTACGCAACGACGGGTCTTCGACAGCCACGCTTTTTCCCTTCGGCCTGATCGCACGGCATCACAAGCCTAAAACGGAAGACGCCTTTATCATGCACGAAGGCCCTATCGGCGTTTTGGACGGCACGCTCAAGGAACACAAATACAAAGACCTCATCGCGGAAAAACGCATCGTCACGGAAAGCGATGGCGGTTGGCTCGGCATCACCGACAAGTACTGGCTCGCCGCGCTCGTGCCCGGCCAAAAGGACAAGATAACGGGATCTTTCGCTTTCGCTCCCGCCGCCAACGGCAAATCCGAAGACGGCGTCTTTCAGGCCGATTTTCGGGGAACGCCAGTCAGCCTTGCGCCCGGCGCGTTTGTCGAACGTACGGTTCTCTTCTTCGCGGGGGCCAAGCGCGTTCGAGCCCTTGATCATTATGGAAAACGCTACGACATCCCCTTGTTCGATAGGGCGATCGACTTTGGTTGGTACTATTACCTGACCAAGCCCTTCCTGTACCTGCTCGACTTTCTGGGTGGGCACTTGGGCAGCATGGGATGGGCCATCCTCGTCTTCACGCTGCTGTTAAAAATCGTAACGCTGCCCCTGTCCTTGAAATCCTACCGTTCGATGGCGCGCATGAAATTGATCCAGCCGATGGTCAAGGAGCTTCAGGAAAAGTTCAAGGACGACAAGCAGCGTCAGGGCATCGAGATGATGGAACTGTACAAACGGGAAAAAGTGAATCCCATGTCGGGATGCCTGCCGGTTCTTATCCAGATTCCCATCTTCTTCGCGCTCTACAAAGTCCTATATGTCGGCATTGAAATGCGCCACGCCCCCTTGTTCGGTTGGGTCAAGGACATGTCGGCGCCCGATCCGACATCGATCCTGACGGGCTTCGGCATGCTTGACTGGTCCTTTATCCCGCATATTGGAATCTGGCCCGTTCTTATGGGCATCAGCATGTACGCCCAACAAAAGATGTCGCCACAACCGCCCGATAAAACGCAGGCGCAAATTTTCGCGATTTTGCCGTTGATCTTTACGTTCATGCTGGCCAACGTCGCGGTGGGCCTGATTTTCTACTGGACGCTCAGCAACGTTATAGGTATCGCGCAACAATGGTTCATTATGCGCAAAGTCGACGGCGGACGCAAAACGTGAAAGAAGCCGCGCCGAAAGGACATCCCTTTGCGGTCAACCATGGTTGCCGCTTTGTCCTTGCCGCGTCCGAGGCCGCCCATTTCCCAACAGGCCGCCTTCCCGAGGTGGCGTTCATCGGCCGCTCGAACGCCGGCAAATCGACGCTGATCAACGCCCTGACGGGACAAAAAAAGCTGGCGCGGTTCTCCAAAACGCCGGGGCGCACGCAACAAATCGTTTTTTTCAACGCAAGCGACCGCCTCATGCTTGTAGATCTCCCGGGCTACGGCCATGCGCAAGCCTCCAAGAAAGAGCGGGCCGCATGGTCACATCTGATCGCCGAATATCTGGAAAAGCGCGCACCTTTGCGCTGCGTGTTTCTGCTCGCGGACAGTCGTCACGGCCTCAAGGCGAACGATGTCGCCATGATGGAGCGTCTTGATGCGGCTGGCATCAATTATCAGGTCCTTTTGGCCAAAGCCGATTACCTCAAACCCGACCAGCGCGAAAGCCTGCGCAAGGATACCGAAGCCGCGCTGAATCGGCACCCCGCCGCGCGGCCCAACGTGATGGCCGTAAGCTCGAAAAAAAGCGACGGCATCGAAGACTTGCGTGGCCTGCTCGCGGCGTTTGCCGCAACAAGGCCTAAAAGCGCCTCCACACTCAAGAAACCGACGCGCACGGCGAAAAAAAAACGCACCTAAAGCACGCCATCGTTTCATGGAGTCTTTTTTGGCGTCGTTTTTTTGACGGCGGGCGCAGGCTTTGCTTTTGTCGGCACATTTGCGGCCTTGGGAGGTTCGGGCGTCGGCAAACCGCAGGCTTTGTTGATGGCGGTATAAGCCTCGAAAGACCCTTTGAGGTTCAACGTATCGGAAAGAACCGTGTCGCGGGCCGTCTGCC
Organism: uncultured Rhodospirillaceae bacterium; assembly: GCA_964649675.1. GTDB lineage: Bacteria > Pseudomonadota > Alphaproteobacteria > UBA9219 > UBA9219 > CAZVCG01. Next base: position 10,336 of record CAZYPX010000005.1, read on the forward strand.
CCTTGACGGTAAGCGTGGAGCTCCGCCGAATCGCGGCCGCCAAAGCGTGGTCGGTCGCCACGTCGCGCGACCACGCCGTATCGCCATGCGTAAACAGATTAAACGTCTTGCCGCCCGTTGTTATGGTCGCTTCGCTTCCGGCTTTGAGCCTGACGCCCGCCGTATAGCTGACGACATCGGTGCTGTGGTCTTTCGGCCGGTGCGCGATCATTAACACCACATCGCCGCGCTTCGTTTTCTGCTTTTTGTCCTGCGGCGGTCTCGTCGTGAGCGACATATAGCACACGGGACTTCCGCTTTCGATCATTTTGTACGCGCCCCATACGCCGAACCTGCCGAGTAATTCGGGCGGCGCGGAGGCATGGGCCGAAGGAACGGCCGCAACAACGAAAGAGAGCACGGCGCCAAGGGGAAAAAGATGCGTGAGTTTCATAGCGATAAAATAATAAAAGCCGTCCGCGCTGTCCACCTTGCACGCGTAAAAAAATCAACGGCGTTTTTCGCGTTAGGATTCAAGCGCAAAACGTCATGGAACGCCGAGAATACGCGTCGTCGTCTCGTCGATGTCGTGGTATTCGTCCGCAGGCGGCGCTTTTTTCGCGGCGGGTTTTTTCGGCTCCTTGTCCTTCGCAGCGACAGGCGCAACGGTCGGTTGCGATGATTCGCCCTGTTCCTGCGGCGCTTGTTCAACCTGCGCTGTCATGGGCGGATCGGCCTTCGCGATCAACGGATACAGAATCGGCTGCAAGGCTTTCACCATCTGCGACGACAGGCCGCTTGTGAATTTGTAATCGCCCGCTTTCTCTCCGGCAACGTGCGCCGTCACGGCGCCGAAGAACCTGTCGCCGATAAAAAACATGATCGTGCCGGTCCGGTTGACCACGCGCGAGGAAATCAAGTGTCCGCCTGAGGCGTATTCGTCGTAGCGATGATCGCCCGTTCCGGTTTTGCCGCCAACGGTCAGTGGGTTGCCGTTAACATCGACATAAGCTCCCTTAAGCCTGCGCCCCGTTCCGTTTTCAACGACATCGGACATGCCCTCAAGCACTGTGCGGGCAATGGCCGGATCAAGAACCTGAACGCCACGCCCGCCGGACGGCACAAGAACGGTTTCAAACGGCGTGCCTTCGGCAAAGTGAAGCTTCTCGAAACGCAGATTCGGCTTCCTGACGCCGCCGTTCAACAAAATGCCCACGAGTTCGGCCAAGGCCCCCGGTTTGTCGGCGGAGCTGCCGATCGACGTCGCATAGCTCGGCACAAGACGGTCAAAGGGATAGCCGAGCCGAGCCCAGCGCTGCTGTATACGGGCGAACGCGTCCTGTTCCAGCAAAATGCGGATGCGCGTATTTTGCGCGCTCTGCTTCCGCGGATGGAAAAGCCAAGCGTAGCTTTCGATCCGCACGGCGTTGCTTACGGACAGTATGGCCGCGCGTGATGCCTTGGGATTGGCCGCCTTATAGCTCACCAGCCACAATTCCAGCGGATTAAGTCCAGCGATGTACCCGCGATCGGACAGGCTGTAACGGTCGGCGGGATAGTCGTTATAAAGTTTTTTCAAACGCGCGTCGTCGAGGCCGGAAGCCATATGCTTTCTCATATAGGCGGCGTATTCCTCAAATCCGGCCTTGGGCCTGATCGAACGGAACAATATGGTCCTTGCGGTCGCGCCCTTGCGCGCGCGCCGCGTGATTTTTTCCAAAGCTTCGTCGGGCGGAAGATTGGCGTAATCGTTGATATAGCGGTTGAGGAACGTCGTGCCCTCCTTGTCAGCATAGCGCTCCAGATAATCCCGCCGCGCGGGATGATCGGGATCGCTCAGCAATTCCTCTTTCGTTTGCTGGCCTTGCCCTATCGTGTAATTCACGATGTCGCGCATCATGCGGATAAAACAAAGATTGACCGAGTTTCTCAGGGCCTCGCGCACGGTGAGCGTTTTGTAATTGTCGCTTTTTTCGAAATTCTCGAATCGCAGCGCCCCGCCGCTCGTGAAAAAGACCTCGTTCGGGTTGGCCGAGTATTTCCTCTGCATCGCGGCATCCAGCATGTCGACAAGCAAGGCGTCGGGATGAGCGCGAAGCCACGACGTGGCCCATGACGTCAGCGCATCCGGCGATTCCTCGCCAAGGCTTTGCAGATCCTCGTCGGCAAGGCCGGCATAGCGGCGGTAAAGCTCCCCGACGATTTCAAGATACGTGACAAGCGCGCGCAGCTTCGCCGTGGAGCCCAAATCGAGTTTGACGCCCTCGTTCATGTCCAAAGGCGCGTCGATATTGTCGGCCTGCACGCGCAAGCGGTTGCCGTCTTCGGTCTTTTCATACAACAGCACGCTCCACTTGATGGCCGAAAGGTCGTTTCCGGGATTAAGAAGGCGAAAGCCGTACATACCGGCCGAACTCACGAATTCCGGATCGCTCATCTTCTTGAGAAAATCGATCACGTTTTTCTGCACTTCCTGATCGAGCGTGCTTGTGGCCTTAAGATCAAGCCGATCGAGCTCATAGAACTTTTTGATGCCGAGCATCGTCAAAAGGTGTGTGCGCAAGGCGTTGGCCGCCTTTTGCTCGAGAAAGGATAACGGCACGGGGGGCGGCGGTTCCGCCAGGTAACGGAAGCGAGCCTTCCGCGCCGCGCGGCGCAGTTCCTGCGAGATAACGTCAGCCTCGGCGAGCCGTTCGAGCGTGACGTCGGTCAGGTCGTCCAGTGAATCACGGTTCGAGAGCAAATAGTGCGACGGCCGACGCTGGGCGATGATAAGGCCCAGAGCCTCGCGGTAAAAGATCGCCTTTGTACGCAGGGAATCCGGATCGGTCTCGGGCAGGTTCAGGGCCGTCATAACATCGTTCACGCTGTGCCCGAACCACGCCCACAGCCCGTCGCCAAGGCTGTTGATCTCGCCGAAGCTCTGGCGCGCGCTGAGCGGCGTGCTGTTAAGATAGTCCAGAACGATGTGTTCGCGAGCAGCGCGGGTGTCCGGCCCGTCCATATAGACCTTGAGGCTGGCTGTGGCGATCTGGCGGATTTTTTCGATGGCGTTTCCGGTCTGGCCGCTCGGCGAAAAACGGAACTTCTCGATCTGCGTGGCAAGCGTGCTGCCGCCGCCGGCGTTGAACCCCGGCGCGAAAGGCCGGATGACCTGACCGAACAGGGCATAGAAAAACCGCCGCCATTCGATAACGGGGTTGCGCGTGACGGGGCCGTCGTTCAAAAGCTCGCGGTTTTCGATGTGCAGTAAAGTGCGAACCAAAAGCGGCGGGATCGACGCGAAATCCGGAAACACGTGCGAAGGATAAGAGGAACTGTACATGGTTTGGCCGTCCCGGTCGAACAAACCAAGTCCCGCCGTCGTTTTCGCGCGATAAACCGGATAAAGCCCCAGATCAAGCAACTGCGTATAGCGCGGGGACGCGCGCATTTGCCGCGCGACCTTATAGCCTTCAGCTTCCAGGCCTTTCACGAAGACGGGCAAATAGCTGTAGCCAAGCCTCTGGTTATAAGGACCGGCAACAGGCACGCGCCAATCTGGATTGGGACCATCCTGCAGGCTGAAATGTATCTGCCCCGCGATGCCGGAAAGATAGGCCGCCTGCAGCTTTGACGTACGCATTTCCTCGACCGCGAAGAAGCCCAAGACCGTCCCGAAACCTAAAAATATGGCCAAAGGCACAAGCCAAAGCGTTTGGGGAATGCGCATTTTATAGGGGTGGTATTTTTTCGGCTTTTTTTTCCTGTGGCGCGGCGGACTCTTGGCCGAAGAGCGCGTTACGGGCCGTGGTCTGAAACGTGGTGGTTTGGGCACGTCGCGCTTCTCCGCTTAGGACGTCAACAAACCACGCAGCCGCGCTGCCAGCGCATCGCGCGGTATTTCGTGCTGCTCCTTATCCGCCAAGACCTTGACCAAAACGGTTCCGCGCGACGCTTCGTTCGATCCGAACAGGATCGCGAGAGGTATTCCAGCCTTGTCGGCATACTTCAATTGCTTGTCAAGCTTTGCGAACTCCAGATAATTGTCCACGCGAAAACCGGCGCGCCGCAATTCCGCGCCGAGCGCAAGGTACTCGGCGGCACGCTCCGACTCCAGTTGCGCAATTAAAATCTGCACCGCCGGAGGAGCCTTGGGCAACAGGTCGCCGCCGCGCAGCTGATCGAAAAGGCGCGTCAAGCCGATGGAGAGGCCCACGCCCGGCAGTTTCGACTTCGTATAATGGCTGGCGAGGTTTTCATAACGCCCCCCCGAACACACGCTGCCGAATTCGGGGTGCGCGTCGATCATGGTTTCGTACACCGTTCCCGTGTAGTAATCGAGCCCGCGCGCAATGGCGAGATTAAGCCGCGTGCGTGCGTCCGGAACGCCGAGCGCCTTGAGCGCGAACGTCATTTGTTCAAGCTCGGCCAGGCCTTCCATAAAGACGGGATTGCTGATGTTAAGGGCGCGCAGGGCCGCGATCATATCGGCCTTGGCGGCCTTCAGCGCTATAAGGTCCAACAGCCTGCCGACCAAGACGTCGCTCAGACCCAGTGCGGCAAGGCCGTCGCGAACCTTGGCCGCCCCGATTTTGTCCAGCTTGTCGATTTCGCGCATCACGAGTTTTTGCTTTTCCGTATCGTCCACGCCCTCGCCCGACAACAGGCCCAGCAGTATTTTACGGTTGCTGAAGTTAAGCGTAAAATCGGGCACCCCCAGTTCCGTAAATATCTGCACGATGATCGCGGGCAACTCGGCGTCGTACGCAGGATTCAGCTTGTCCTTGCCGATCACGTCGATGTCACATTGATAAAACTCGCGCATGCGGCCTTTTTGGGGCCTTTCGCCGCGGTACACGCGCTGAATCTGGTAACGGCGGAACGGAAAGGCCAGATCGCGCTCGTGCTCGGCGACGTAGCGGGCCAACGGCACCGTTAAATCAAAGCGCAGCGCCATATCCGGCTCGTGCCCCTGCTGAATCGCGCCCGTGGATTGCACAAAATAAACCTGTTTTTCGGTCTCGCCGCCGGATTTGGTCAGCAGCACGTCCTTCATCTCGAAGACGGGCGTTTCGATTCCCGCGAAACCGAAACGTTCGAAACCTTGGCGGATGACGTCCAGCATATGCTGGAAAACCATCTGCTCGCGGGGAAGAAGCTCAAGGGTTCCGGAGGGCGTGCGGGGCTGGATCATGATAAAAACCGATAAAGCGAATCAAAAGACGATGTTTGAAAGGAATGGCCATGTCTTCATGGCCTTATAGGGCGCACAGACGCGCCTTGACCCTAACACACGGGCCGAAGCAGCGAAAGGCTTGAACCCAGGCGAACGAGCCCCTAAGCTATAGCCGTTTTTTCGCTCTCCCCGGCAACCTTTTCCCCGTTCATATCCATGCGCTTGACCCTAGCCAAACCTTTCGACGCCCATCTCCATGTGCGCAGCGGCGCCTTGATGAAGGCCGTTCTGCCCTTCACCGCCCGCGCCTTCGGTGCCGCCGTCATCATGCCGAATCTCAAGCCACCCGTCGCCACGACGGCCATGGCGAAGGCTTACCGCGACGAGATATGCACGGCCTTGCCTGCAGGAACGGATTTTACGCCTTTGATGACGCTGTACCTTACGGATCACGCCTTCCCGAGCGATTTGGGGCAAGGCTTCAAGGACGGCATCCTCGCGGCGGCCAAGCTCTATCCGGCGGGCGCCACAACGAATTCGGATTTGGGAGTCACGGACCTGCAGGTTCTGGCGCCGGTGTTTGAGAAAATGCAAACCATCGGCATGCCGCTTTTGATCCACGGAGAGGTTACGGATCCCTCGGTGGATATATTCGATCGCGAGGCGGTTTTCATTGACCGGATGTTGATACCTTTGCGGCGGCATTTTCCAGGCTTAAAGATCGTGTTCGAGCACATCACGACGCGGCGGGCCGTCGAATACGTTCTGGCCGAGGGCGAAAATGGGATGCTGGCCGCTACGATCACCGCCCATCACCTGCGCATCAACCGCAACGCCCTCTTCAAGGACGGCCTGAGACCGCATTATTATTGCCTGCCCGTCGCCAAGCGCGAGGAACATAGGCTGGCCTTGATCGGCGCGGCGACGTCCGGCGGCAGCATGTTTTTTCTCGGAACCGATTCGGCTCCCCATCCCCGAACGGCAAAAGAATCGGCCTGCGGCTGCGCGGGCGTTTTCACCGCCGTCAACGCGCTGGCGCTTTACGCCCAAACTTTCGCGGAAGCGGGAGCGCTTGACCGCCTCGAGGCTTTCGCAAGTCTTAACGGCCCGGCCTTTTACGGCCTTTCGCCTTCGAGTCTTTCCGTCACACTTGAACAGACGAACGTGCCCGAAGACAGGATTAAGCCTATTTTAACGGGCGAGGGGGAAGAAATTGTGCCATTCCATGACGATGCGCCCTTGCTCTGGCGTCTTTCGGACATGCCCGCAACCTGAAGCAAAGGGAAAATAGGATATGACGGCGACTCTGGCTGATCTTCCCTTCATGTACCTCTATTTCCGCACCGACGGAACGGAGCCTCCCTTGTTCCGGTCCAAGGAAAAGGGTCACGGACGCCCCAACCAAAAAGTGCCGGGGGAATTTCTGCCCGTTGTCGAGCGTTTTGGCGCCGCCGTCAACGCCGCCTCGGCAAAGGATAAAAGCGGCATCTTCGAATTCGAGGGCGTGCGCTGTTCCTTTTCACGGCAAACAATGGCCGACGGCGGTGACTGGATTTGCGCGCGGCGCCTCCCTTCGACGGTGCCCACGCTCAGCCAACTGGGCTACGCCCCCCATATGCTCAACCATTTGCACGGAATCGGCCAACGCGAAGGCCTTATCCTGATCGCGGGCGCGGCGGGACAGGGAAAAACCACGACGGCGGCGGCCTTGCTGACCGATTATCTGTCCAACTACGGCGGAACGGCTATCGCGATCGAATCGCCGCTCGAATACGCGCTGAACGGACGTCATGGCGAAAACGGCCATTGCTTCCAAATCGAGCCGCGTTCCAACGAAGACTGGGAAACCTGCCTTGAGCAAGCGTTCGTCTGGGCGCCCAACTTTATTCTCGCGAACAAGATCAAGAGCGCGAAAGCGGCCGAAATTCTTCTCCGCGCGGCCACGACCGGCCACACGATTATCACGACCGTGGACGCGGGAACGCCGGAGGACGCCCTTATGGAGGTTCTTTATCTGGGAGAACAATCCATGGGGCCTAGCGTTCAGAACGTTCTCGCGCAGGGACTCACAGCCCTTTTGTTCCAAACCCTGAAGGAAGACGGCCCCTTCATCCGCTATCTGTTCACGGAGGAAAACGCGCCCGGCGACCCTATCCGTACGCTTGTCCGCGAAAACAAGATCACGATGCTTTCGACCTACATCGACCGCATCGCGGCGCGACTCAGCAACCCCGCCAACAATCACGCGCCCGGGCAAACGGGAACTAAAGGCCCCCTGCCTACGGGAAGCGGCCTCGGCCCCTTGCCTCCCAGAAAATTTTAAGGAAAGATCAAGGCTATGAATTCCCCAAACCTTGATTCCGGAACCCCGCCGAAACGTCTTCGCGATCTGGCGTTCATGGATGTTTACATTCGGATCGACGAGCCGGGAGACGCGCGTTATCGCAGCCACGCGCGCGATTACACCAACAACTGGACGCGCGTTTTGCCCCGCGAATATCACGAAGAAATCGCCATCATCGCCAACGAACTCAAGGGCCAGATCGACAACCCCGATTCCTCCTACGAATACGACGACATGCGTTTCCGCCTGTCCTATCAAAGGCTGGCCAACGCCGAGGAATGGGTCATTTTACGGCGCATCGGCGCGCGCGTTCCGACTTTGGAAGACCTGTCGTTCGCCCCGCACATTTGCACCCATTTACGCCGTCTCGGCCAACGCGACGGATTGATCATAATCTCTGGCGCAACGGGCCACGGCAAAACCACCTCATCGTTTGCGCTCGTCAACGACTATCTGAAAAGCTTCGGCGGCGTCGGCATTACGGTCGAAGACCCCGTCGAATACGCGCTTAACGGTCCCGTGGGCGAATACGGTTATTGCTATCAGGTTCAAGTGAACAAAGACGAGGATTGGGCGACCCCCCTCAAACGCGCGTTGCGCTGGACGCCGCGTTTCCTTCTTGTGGGCGAAGTGAGGTCCCCGCGGGCCGCCGAACAGATTTTGCGCGCCTCGACGACCGGCCACCTCGTCATCACGACGATTCATGCGGGATCCATCGAAGAAAGCCTTATGGGCCTCATGCATCTGGCCGAACAAAGCATGGGGGCCTCGGCCAATTTCATTCTGGCGCAAGGGCTCACGAGCGCGATGCACCAGACGTTGAGCACGTCCGGCCCGTTCCTGCGCTATGTGACGACGGAAGAAAACAACAACGGCGATCCCGTGCGGGCGCTGATCCGCGAAAACCGCATCGGCGCGATCAATTCCTACATCGACAAGCAAATCGCGCGCATGAACGCCATGCACGGCTCGGGGGGCGCGACGACCCAGAGGCGGTAATGAGCCTTCAGCGCGGCTTGGGCGTCTGGTCGGGGGTCGCTTTCATGCCGAAGACCTTGTGGCCCGAAAGATTCGACAGGAAATTCGTCACGACGGCAAATCCGCCCTTCAGATCGAACTGGACGTGAAGATGGGCGGAGGCTCGGGCCACGCCCTCGCGCGCGAACTCGAGAAGACGTCGCGCGAGTTGATCACCCACAAGATGCGCCCACGTGCGAAGGATCTCGGCAATCTTTTCTTTCGGCATACCGAACTTTTTCATCAACACGTATGCCGCGTCCGAAACGGGCGCCTTGGCACGACCCACAGAGCCGGTGCCCTCGCCGCGTTTCTTTTTTTCTTCCTCTGCGTAAAGCTCAAGATTATCGTCCTCGGTCATATCGCGCCCTCAATTGCGGTTTAATCAATGGCCTTGCCGTCCTTAAGACGGATAAAACTTGTGTCGTAACCTTCGACCGGCTTGCGGTTCTCCATGCGTATGATGAGGATTTTATTGATCCGCATGAGATAGCCATTCATCTCGTCCGTAGCCTCCCATTCGATAGGGAACGTGCCGCCGGTGTCGTAAATGATTTCGAGCTGTTTTTTGTCAACATGATAGCCGACCCACAACGGGATCGCCTCGAAAGGCTCGTCGTGCACAAGACACAGCTTGCCGCGAGCATTCACCACGAGACCGATATTCACAGGCCAACCCTCTCCCGCCCTGCCGGACTTCCAACAAAAAACCATACGGCGCTTAGGCCGACACCGTATCTTTGACGATGTTTGTTAAGACTAGGTGAATACGACACGATCTTCAACGATTAACGAATTTTCAAGATGTTAGCCCTCGGCATAACGCCGCCGCGCCTGCAGCGCGGCCGTAAGGGTTCCATCGTCCAGATAGTCCAGCTCGCCCCCGACAGGCACGCCGTGGGCAAGACGCGACAGGGCCACATCCAAACCGGCCAGCCTTTCCATAAGGTAATGCGCTGTGGTCTGTCCCTCCACCGTGGCGTTCAGGGCAAAAATAATTTCCCGCACATCCTTGTTTTGGGCACGCTCCACAAGGCTGTCGATCCGCAGATCCGATGGCCGCACCCCCTCCAAAGCGGAAAGCGTGCCCCCCAGAATATGGTAAAGGCCGCGAAACGCCCCGCTACGCTCCAACGCCCAAAGATCGGCCACGTCTTCCACGACGCAAATCACACTGCGGTCGCGGGTAGGACTTGCGCAAATTTCGCACGGATCCTTGCCGCCCAGATTGCCGCAAACCGAACACGCCTGAACCTGATAGGCCGCTGTATGAATGGCTTGCGCCAGCGGCAACATTAGCGCCTCGCGGCGCTTAAGCAGATACAAAACCACGCGCCGCGCCGACCGCGGCCCAAGGCCGGGCAGTTTGGCCAACAGCTGCGTAAGATGATCAAGGGGGGACAACAAGGCCGTCTGCCGTTCCGTTAAAATCCGTTTGTTTTTTCCAAACGGCCTCTGTTCAAGGTCTTTGTGCGTCTTCTTTTATCTTTTTAAAGCCTTATACAGGCATATCAAGTCCTATCAAGCGATCAAAACGCTGGTTCTAGGAGGGATTGTATCGCGACACATAGTGCCGGACGCCGTTGGATAACGCTTTGAAGTGATTCAAGATAAGGGTCTCATCCTGCAAAAGAAGGGGCCCAAAAAACGCACGTCAATATCCTGATGCTGGGCGCCGTATGGCGTTGCGCTTGCCCGCGATGTCCTTGGGCAGCTTGGCGAATTGGTTGGCCGCCGCCCCTTGCGCCGACAGCAAGGCGCGCAATTCGTCGTGCCGCGCCAGAACGCGCTCAAGGGCATCGGTGAGGAGCATGGCATTTACGGCTGTTAACCATAATTAGCAAGTTTTGTTTTTCGGCCTAGATATAGCGTATTATAGCGGGAAGAAAGAGCCTTAATATTGGCGTAACAAGGCGAATTATGAACAACGAAGATTTCGAAAATACAGCTCAAAACGGAGACTTGGTCGAAGACATTGTGAGGCATCTCAACAACCACTCTATGTACAGAGGGACAAAGCGTCTGGCCGAGGTTGTTCGGGAAATCAGAGAAAAGACGAAAGATGCAAGGGATATAGATGGAGCCCTTCCTGCCATTCAAGATGTTCTCAAAAGGTTGGGCAAACACCATGGTGTATATAAGGCTGGGTGGATCAATGATATAGACAAAGGTGTTTCTGATATAGCGGTTGATCGCGTGGCATTAAATAACAGGATCGCTGCAGTAATTACTATGCCACAGTTGTTCAGGGTTTCCGAGCCAAAAGCCCATCAATGGGCGGTAGATGGGTACAATCTTATTAAAGCGGAAGACGAGAAGGGCTACTTCGATTATTGGGTGCTAAACTTGCGAAAGAATTCCGGTGGAAGGCTAGGGGAAATGATTGCCGCTCTGAGCGGGTTTCTTGAAGATGGCCGTTTGTTGACTTTTTGTTTTTCCGGAGGGAAAAGCGATTGGATATTGAAAGACGGAACAGTCGAATTAGAAAACTGCATAAAGCCGCATAAGTACTTTCGCGAGCCTTTCAAACTGAAAAACAGGAACAAACCAATCGAGTTATGGGTGGGGCCTCTTACGGCCAGCGCGGGCGAAAGTCTTTGCTTAATCTTCGCGCATCAAGAAAGGCTCAACGTGAAGATACTTGGGGAAAAAACGTGCGGCTGCTCCGACACGAATCAATTTTTCGCGCTTTCAAACGGCATGAGTCTTTCTCTCGTTACCGGGCCCAAAGCTGATAGCAATGGCCAGGCGCATTTACACAACTTTATTTGGCCGAAGAGACCACTAAGCCGAGAAGCGCAAAACTATTGCGCGAAACTGGACATTTAAGACGAACGTTAGAGAGCCCATTCTATTTGCCCTCCATCCTTCCCACATAATCCTCCACCAACTGCGCTAAATGTTCGACGATGTCGATGTCCTTGATGCGGTGGTCGGGTTTGCCGTCGATGTAAATCTGGGCCGCGCCGCCGCCGCCGCCCGTGATGCCGATGTTTGTGTGCATCGCCTCGCCCGGACCGTTCACGACGCAACCCATAACCGACAGCGTCACCGGCGCGGTGATATGGGCGAGGCGTTGTTCGAGTTCTTCGGTGATCTTGATGACGTCGATCCCGCGCCGCGCGCACGTGGGGCACGAGATGATGCTGATGCCTCGGCTGCGCTGGCCGAGCGATTTGAGCATATCGAAGCCAACGCGGATTTCCTCAACCGGATCGGCGGAAAGCGAGACGCGGATCGTGTCGCCTATGCCTTCGGCCAGAAGGATACCCATGCCGATGGAGCTTTTCACCGTGCCCGCGCGCAGGCCGCCCGCTTCGGTGATACCGAGGTGTAACGGGTAATCGCACGCCTTGGCCAGCGCGCGGTAGGAAGCGATAGCAAGAAATACGTCCGACGCTTTCACGCTGATTTTGAACTCGTAAAAGTCGTGGTCTTCAAGAAGCTTGGCGTGGCCCATCGCGCTTTCGACCATCGCGTCGGGGCATGGTTCGCCGTATTTTTCAAGCAGGTCTTGTTCGAGCGAGGCGGCGTTCACGCCGATGCGGATTGAACAACCATGATCCTTGGCGGCCTTGACCACTTCGCCCACGCGCTCGTGCGAGCCTATGTTGCCGGGGTTGATGCGCAAACACGCCGCGCCCGCTTCGGCGGCTTCGATGCCGCGTTTATAGTGAAAGTGAATGTCGGCCACGATGGGCACGTTCACGCCCTTCACGATCTCTTTCAGCGCGGCGGTGGACTCTTCGTTCGGGCATGACACGCGCACGATGTCGGCGCCGACTTCTTCCAACTGTTTGATCTGCGCGATGGTGGCCTGCGCGTCGGAGGTGAGCGTGTTCGTCATCGACTGTACGGCAATCGGCGCGTCGCCCCCCACGGGAACCTTGCCCACCATGATTTTGCGGGTCTTGCGGCGATTTATATTACGCCAAGGATGGAGATCGGGGGAAGACGCGTCGTTGATCATGGCGGACTCGTTCGTGTGCAGAAAGGACTGGATATATAACGCCGGAGAATATTCCACGCCAGAGCGTTTACGCTAATCATGTGTGCGGGCGTTGAGTTCTTTCAGCCTGTCCGCGTCCAAGGGCACGTTGCGCACGATGCGGGAATCGCGACCGAGCGGCGGAAGATCGACCCCTTCCACCGTGAGGATTATACCCGACCCGTTGCCTGTCGTGAGCCTGAGGCCTTTGGCGTTGGGCACGTGGTACACGTCGCCCGGATTCATGATTCTATCGAAAACCGTGTTGCCCCGCGCGTCGGCCACCAAAACCCACGTTTCCTTTTCGGCGCGTACACTGATGCGCGCGCCGGAAGGCGAGCCGTAAACCTGTTTTTTGGGCGAAGTCGCTTCAAGCGGCGGCGTTTCCGCCGGTTCTTCGGTTTTAACCGGCGGCGCATCGGCCGGTTTCGCGGCGTTCGTGGAAACGGCGGCGTTGGTTTGCGGCTCGGGAACGGCTTGTGCCGTGGGTATCGGAGCCGCCAGCGTAATGGATTCTACGTTAGGCTCAGACCTTGCGGCATGTTCCGGCACTTCGGTCGAGCTTTCCGTCGGAGTCATGGGTGCCGCCGACGTTTGTTCCGACGCGGAAGGTTCCGGCTGCTCCTGAGCCGTAAGGGAAAGCACAGGCGGCGTTTCGACGACCGTACGACTCGACGACGACAGGCCGTACCACAACCCGTAAAGAAGCAAAGCCGCCATCGTTGCCCCGATGAGAATAGCAACTGTAGGCGCGCGTCCTTCCGTTATGGGTTGGGGCATGCTGAGCTGCGGCTTGCGGCGGCGACCGGCCATCTCGCGCCGGTATTGGTCAATCGCCGCGCGGCTGTCAAGGCCCAGATATTGCGCATAGGTGCGCAAAAACCCGATAACGTAAGCGTCGGCCGGAAATTCGTCGTAGCGGCTGTTTTCAAGCGCAGCGAGGAAGTTAGGCCGGATGCGCAGGAAGTCGGAAATAGTGTAGAGGTTTTCGCCGCGTTCCTCGCGACGGCTTCTCAGCACGTCGCCGATGCGTTTTCCGTTATAAGCTCCCGTTCTTTCGTAGTCTGCCGTGATATCGGGGTTATCTACGGGAGGTTCTTCGCCGTTTTGCATGGAGGCATGATAGGCGCGCGGCAATGGCGCGTCGACGTTTTCCTCTTGCGGCCATGCGCGGCCGGGCGTTTTTGATCGGATACGGCGGTTGTAGGTGGACATGGGCGCAATGATAAGGGGTTAAATGCCTTGTCTGTTTAAGCAAATTCGGCTGGAAATGCAAATAACCCCTTGGCCTTGGGGCAATCAATTAGGCATATGTTAATGGGTTTTTCCCTACATTCAAATATGAAAGTGCCGGTTTTTGATGGTTTTTCATGGGAACGAAGCCTAAAGCGCCGCTCAAGCAACCGCAAAAACGCCAAGGACGCGCACGTATCAGCGTCCTTTTCGGGTGGGCCTACATCATCGTGGCTTTAAGCGTTATTGCGCTTTTGCTGACGCATTCCGAGCCGGAAGGCCGCATGGTGTGCGACCGGAACACCGTGGCGGCACCGTTAACGGGTTTCGGGGCCTGCCGCGTGGTCAAACCCTGACCTCTCCTATGTCTTTTGAGGGGTCCATTTTCTGCTCTCGATCTGTTCGTTTTTTGCTATAAAGACCTTGGAAGGTTGGCGGCGGGCGAATCCCGTGCCAACCCGGTCAGATCCGGAAGGAAGCAGCCGCAACACGTTTCGGTTCGGGTCGCCGTCCAACCTTCCACTTCCGGCGCGCGGTTGTCGGTTTTGAGCCTTGCTTTGCCGAAGGCGGGGCGCCTGTTTTTGACCCCTGATCCGGTTGCAACGTTGAACGAGCTTTTTCCTTCGCCCGAAACCGCCACGGCAGCCTACCGCGTTCTTGCGCGCAAGTACCGGCCCTCGTCGTTCGATGAGCTGATCGGGCAAGAGGCCATGGTGAAAACGCTCTCGAACGCCATCGATGCGGGGCGTTTGCCACACGCGTGGATGCTGACCGGCGTTCGCGGTATCGGCAAGACGACAACGGCGCGGATCATCGCCCGCGCCATTAACTGCGCGCAAGGCGACGGCCCGACGGCGCATCCTTGCGGCGCGTGTGACGCTTGCCGCGCGATCGCCGACGACCGCCATGTGGATGTGCAGGAAATGGATGCCGCCTCGCGCACCGGCGTGGACGATATTCGCGACATCATCGAGGGTGTGCGCTATGGCCCCGTCGCGGCCCGCTATAAGATTTATATCCTTGACGAAGTGCATATGCTTTCGAAGAACGCTTTCAACGCGCTCTTGAAAACGCTCGAAGAGCCGCCGCCGCACGTGAAGTTCATTTTCGCCACAACGGAAATCCGCAAGGTTCCCGTGACCGTGCTTTCGCGCTGCCAGCGTTTCGATCTGCGCCGCATCGACAGCGCGGCGCTGGCACAGCATTTCACGAACATCGCCGCCAAGGAAAACACCACGGCCGAGCCCGAAGCCATAAAGTTGATCGCCCATGCCGCCGACGGTTCAGTGCGCGACGGGTTGAGCCTGCTTGATCAGGCAATCGCGCGCGGTAACGGCGATGTGCGCGAGGCCGACGTGAAGGACATGCTGGGGCTTGCCGACCGCGCGCAGAGCCTCGCGCTTTGCCGCCAGCTTTTGCGCGGGGAAATGGCGTCGGCCTTGGGCGCTTATGAGTCGCTTCAGAACGCCGGCGCCGATCCTTTGCAGGTTTTGCAGGATCTTGCGGGGTTAATCCACGAGCTTGCGCGCGCGCAGATCATCCCCGATTACGCGGCTTCGGAAGACTTGCCCGAAGCCGAGCGCGGGTTGATCAAGGGCTTGGCCAATGTCAAAATTCCGGCTTTGACGCGCGCATGGCAGATTTTGCTCAAGGGCATCGGTGAAACGCAGCGTGCGCCGAATCCTGTTCATGCGGCGGAAATGGTGTTGATTCGTCTTGCGTTTGCGGCGGATTTGCCGACACCGGCCGATCTCGTGCGGCAGTTGCGCGATCAAGCGGCTCCCGCGCCTTCGGCCGCGCCCGTAAGCGTTTCCTCTCCGTCGCCGCACGGCGCACGAGGGACCGGCGGACGCGGCATGGCGGTTTTGGCGCATGCGCGGGAAACCGTTCCGTCGCATTCCGCGCCGGTTTCGCTGGCATCGGCTTCGCCACTGTCCATGCCGTCCACGTTCCTCGATGTTGTCGCGTTATTCGCGGCAAAGCGCGAAGCGGCTCTTTACGCGCAAATACGCAACTATGTGCACGTCGTCCATTGCGAGCCGTGCCGTCTTGACGTGCGCCTTGAGCCTGAGGCCCCCCCTAATCTCGTGAACCGCGTATGCAGCTGCCTTACGCAATGGACAGGGCAGCGATGGTTGGTGACGGTCGTCGATCAGCCCGGTGCGCCGACGCTGGCCGAAGAGGAAAAAGCCGCCGAAGAAGCCCATCAGACGCGCGTGCGCGGGCACCACCTTATGCAAGCCGTGATGACGGCCTTTCCTGACGCGAAGATCGTCGCCCTTAAACCGAAAGAGGTTGCGCTTGCACCCCTTGCAGACGAGGGTAAGGAAACCGACGACGAAACCCTTATGTTAACTGAAGAAACCGAGGAAACATGATCAATATCGGCCAGATGATGAAACAAGTGCAGGATATGCAAGCCAAGATGGAGAAAATGCAGGAAAAGCTGGGCTCCGTCGAAGTCATGGGCCAATCGGGCGGTGGCATGGTACAGGCGACGATGAACGGGAAGAGCGAGGTTAAGAAAGTCAAGATCGATCCAACGCTGGTCGACCCGGCCGAAATCGAGGTTCTGGAGGATTTGATCGTCGCCGCGGTTAATGACGCCAAGGCGAAAATGGACGCCGAAGTCGCCCGGGAAACCGAATCCATGATGGGCGGCATGAAATTGCCCCCCGGCATCAAACTGCCCTTTTAATCACAAGACGTTATTCGCCCTGTCTTGACGGCATCCGCTTGGTATATCCGGCGCATTAAAGTGAGACAACCCAAGGATCCGCAAACAATGATATATGAAGAAGAAGAAGAAGAAGTAGAAGATTATCATAATTCCTTTTTTGACGAGACAAACGGGAAAGCGCGTTTTTCTTATGACTCCCCGGAGAAGTATCCGCAGAACCTAAACGACCGGACAGAGGAAGATTATCTCCCATCGCAGGATTTGAGCGATGCCTTTGCGCGCTACATCGAAGAGATCAAGGGGATACCGACGCTTTCCCGCGAAGAGGTGTACGCCTTAGGCGAAAAAATCAAAGAAGGACGCCAAAGGATATTGCTCGGTCTGTGCAGTTTGCCGAATGTTTTGGAGGAAGGGATCGGGGGCTGGTACAGAGATGCTTCCGCGACCCCTTTTAACGCAAAAAGAATTCTCGAAATACCATCATCAATAACCGACGAAGCCAAAGAGCTGGTTGCTCAGAAAAAAGCCCTTGGTGAAAAGGGAGTCAAAAAGCGGGATTGTGAAAATAAACTGCTTCGTGAAAAGACGGCCTCCATAACGTCAAAAATAATCAGTTTTAGCGTCTTGCATAAAACCCAATATGAAAACCGCTTTTGCGGGAATGTCCTGCCGCCTGAAAGCGAGGAACTTTATCGAACGGAAAGGGCCGAGCTCGTTGACCTTATCTCTTCGATCAGGCCAAAAGACAGGGGGCTTATTGAGTTGGCGCAAACGCAAATGACGCAACATCTCAATATGCCAAAAGCTGACGAAATCACACTCAATCTTGAAACAGGGTTGGCGTTGATCAAAGAAGCCAAGGGCCTATTGTATCGTCATAACCTTAAACTGGTTGTCGCATGCGCAAAGAATATTTCCCTTTTTGGGCTTCAGATGATGGATTTGGTGCAAGAAGGAAACGCGGGTCTATTTTCGGCTATCGACAAGTTCGATCACACGCGAGGTTTCAAATTTTCGACGTATGCCACGTGGTGGATACGGCAATCTATTATTAGGTCGCGGACGAAGCAGTCGCAAAAGATAAGCATACCTCCCGATATCGCCATGGTTATCCGCGCCGTCCGGAAAGCCCATGCGGAAACAGCCGAGAGGCATGGCCGACAAGCGACGCCTGAAGAACTTGTCACTCTAACGGGCTGTAAACAGGAACAAATATGGCTGGCTTTAAGCGCCGAGCAGCTTCAAAACATCCAAGAGCTTGACGGCGCCATTGACCACAGTAATGACGGCTCACCGCTGATCGATTTTTTGGAAAGCCCCTGTCCCGGCCCCCTTGAGCAAGTCGAAGAGAGTCAAACGCGGTTAAAGGTGCTTGAGGCCTTTGCGCGGTTGAGTCCGAAAGAGGAGGTCGTTATGCGTTCGCGTATGCGAGGAGAAACTCTCGAGAAAATCGGGGGGCTTTTTAACCAATCCCGGGAAAACATACGATTAATCGAAGAAAAGGCTTTCCGCAAACTTCGTAAGAACCCCGTTCTTCGAGAGCTGTGGTCCGAAGGAGAGCAGATAGCTAAGCCCATGCGGAAAGAGAATCCGGTCCAGAACTCGAACGGCAAGAGGCCCCAGCTTGTGGAAAAACCCGAAAAACCAACGTCCGCTTTTCCCCGGAGCCAAGGCAAAAGGGGAGCAACCATCATGACCGGTAGATCCCGTTTTGGCGATGCCTTGGGGCGGTCTTTGTCGCGAAACAATCCCTCCTAGAACCAGCGTTTTGATCGCTTGAGAGGCCTTAATATGCCTGTATAAGGCTTGATACGCTTATATAAGTGCGACAGGCTGTCCCAACGGCTACATTAAAATAAACTCTCTACAACCAAGCCTTTATTTTTCACTTAACAAACGTCTTCCGATGAAAGTTATGGTGGGCTTCGATAAACCGCACGGTTCCCGTCTTTGAGCGCATGACGACCGTGTGCGTGATCGCGCCACCTGCGAACCGGCGCACACCACGCAACATCGTGCCATTCGTCACGCCCGTGGCCGCGAACATCACGTCGCCATGGGCAAGCTCTTCCATCTCGTACTTGCGGTTAAAATCCGTAATACCGGCCTTTGCCGCGCGGTCTTTCTCATTATCGTTGCGGAATATCAAGCGTCCTTGCATAAACCCGCCGATGCATTGCAACGCGGCGGCGGCCAGCACGCCTTCGGGCGCGCCGCCGGAGCCAATATACATGTCGATGCCGCTATCGGGTTGCGAGGTCGCCATCACGGCCGATACGTCGCCGTCGCCAATCAACATAATGCGCGCTCCGGTTTCGCGCACCTTGGCGATCAGTTCTTCATGGCGTGGGCGATCAAGAATACAGACCTGAAGGTCGCTCAACTCCGCGCCTTTGGCCTTGGCCAGATTCTTGAGGTTTTCACCGACGGACGCATCGATATCCACAACGTTGTCCGGCAAACCTGCGCCAACCGCGATTTTGTTCATATAAACGTCCGGCGCGTGCAAAAAGCCGCCGGCCTTGGCCATGGCGATAACGGCCAGCGCGTTGTTGCCACCGCGCGCCGTGATCGTCGTGCCCTCCAAAGGATCGAGCGCAATATCCACCTGTGGCCCTTTGCCCGTGCCGACCTTTTCACCGATGTAGAGCATCGGCGCTTCGTCGCGCTCGCCTTCGCCGATCACGACCTTGCCGTCAATCTCCAGCACATTGAGCGCGCGGCGCATGGCATTCACTGCGACTTGATCCGCTTCCTTTTCGTTGCCCCGCCCAACCAACAGCGACGCCGACAACGCGGCGGCTTCGGCTACGCGCGCGATTTCCAGGGCCAGATTGCGGTCGGTGTAGGCATCGGGGTGGTTCATTTTTCTCTCCTTGATCTACAATTGTAATTATGCGTTTTCAATCCGCATCAAACACGGTTCTTCTTTCACGGTTTTCACGTGCAACATCTTGGCGACGGCGCGACGCATGGCCGCTTCGTCGATTTCGTGCGTCGTTATGATGACCGGAACCGAATCCGTCCGCGACCGCCCATGTTGCAGCATGGATTCGATGGAAATATTTTCGTCGCGCAGGATGGCGGAAATGTCGGCCACAACGCCGGGCTGATCCACCACTTGTAAACGAATGTACCAGTTGCTCAGCCGGGCTTCAGGCGGCGTGGAGTCAAGCGCAAGACACGAAGAGGCCGGTACCCCGAAAGGCTTGACCGCCGCCCCTCGCGCCAGATCAATCAAATCGCCCACGACGGCGCTGGCCGTAGGCGCGCTGCCCGCGCCTCGGCCAACAAACGTCACGGGGCCGACGGCGTCGCCATGCAACATAACGGCGTTCAGCACGCCATCAATCGACGCAAGCGGCGAAGCTTCGGGCACAAGGCATGGCCCCACGCGTTGTTCAATCCCTTCTTCCGTCAAACGCGCAACGCCCAACAGCTTGATGCGGCAACCAAGCTCTGCGGCAAAACGCAGATCGAGCGGAGTCATGCGGCGCAAGCCCTCCACATTCACTGCGGGTAAATTCGGCGCAACACCGAAAGCCAGCGACGTTAGCAAAGCCAGTTTATGGGCCGTATCATGACCGTCGATGTCCATGGAAGGGTCGGCTTCGGCGTAACCCTTCGCCTGCGCTTCTTGCAGGGCCGCCACAAATTCCAATCCATCGGAAGCCATGCGCGTAAGAATGTAGTTGCATGTGCCGTTCAGAATGCCCTGAATCATATGCATTTTGTTGCCGGCCAGCGACTCCCGCACGGCTTTAATTACGGGAATTCCGCCTGCGACAGCCGCTTCAAACATCACCCTGCAATCGTTCGTTTCGGCCAGTTGCACCAGTTTCAAACCGTGTTCGGCCAGCATCGCCTTGTTCGCGGTCACGACATGCTTGCCGTTTTTTAGCGCAGATTCGCATAAATCGCACGCCACGCCCCTTGCTCCCCCGATCAATTCGACCACGGCATCGGTATCCGGACACGATGCCAGATCCCGCGGATCGTCAAACCATGCAAGCCCCTCCAGAGAACATCCGCGCGGTTTCGTCTTGTCGCGGGCGCTGATGGCCGTGACGACAATCGCCCGTCCGGCGCGGGCCGCGATCACATCGGCGTTCGCGCTTAAGAGACTCAAAACGCCCGACCCGACCGTTCCCAGACCGGCTATGGCGACTCGAAAAGGGGTCATGGCTGACTCCCGTCATCTTTTGAAAAAGGGGATGGGCTCGGGGCCAAAAGGCGCGGCAACAGGGACGCAGGGCCGGACTCAATCCGTTCTTTCACGGCATCGGCCTCTTCCCTATCAGCCAGCATTTCGTCGACGTAGCGGCGGCGCGTGTCTTTATCCGTAAAAACATCGGGCTTTTGGGGAACGCTGGCGAGGTTTGGATAACTCATGTCGTCGTTGCCCGAGGGACGTCCAACAATGCGCGGCGCGTTCAAAACACTTGCGTCCGGCTCGCCGGTAAGCCACGTCGGCCATGCGGCATCCGCGCAACTTGTAAGCAACAAAATGGGCAAAACAAAAAGTATGGTTAACGTTTTTGCTGCTTTTGTTAACGGTTTCATGCTATAACGCCGTGCTCTTGGGACATCGCTTTAACAACGACACCCTAGCAGATGAGGCGGGCCAACCCCAAGGCCTGAATGTAGACAGCACTCCATATCACCACCCGGCACAACGCCCGGGGCCGCACCGAAAGCGCGAGACAAATGACGGAAACGAAAACATCTCTGGCAAAAGGGCCCAAATGGCCTGATCCCGCTGAATATTCAGCCCTATTACAGCGTATAGCCCTGCACAGCCAAAACATCGTGCACGATTTTCTGGAAAGAAACCAATCCGCGCCCGAAACAATCGGCAGGCCCGACCCCGCCCGCCTGACTGCGGCCTTCCTTGAGCTGACAAACCGCCTCATCAGCGATCCTGCGCGCCTTGTCAACGCGCAGGCCGCTCTTTGGCAAGACTATGCAAAACTATGGCAATCGACCTTTGCGCGCTTGGCGGGACAACCGGCTCAGCCCGTCGCCGTACCCATGGCGACCGATAAGCGATTCGCTGATGCAGCATGGCAGGATATCTGGCTATTCGACTATATCAAACAGTCGTATTTGCTGGCGACACGCTGGACTCAGAATCTGGTCAAAAATGTTGACGGCCTTGACCCCAAAACCGCGCTCAAGATTGACTTCTACACGCGCCAATTCGTGGACGCGATATCGCCCAGCAACTTCTGGCTCACCAACCCCGAAGTTCTGCGCACCACGATCGAATCGGGCGGGGAAAACCTTATTAAAGGGCTTAACAACCTTTTGACCGATCTTGAGCGCGGCCACGGCCAACTGGCCATAAGCATGACGGATCATTCGGCGTTCGAGCTCGGCAAAAACATCGCCGCCACGAAAGGCAAAGTGGTTTTTCAGAACAATCTTATGCAGCTGATCCAGTACGCGCCTCTGACGCCACAAGTAAGCCGCACGCCTCTTTTGATCGTACCGCCATGGATTAACAAGTTCTACATCCTCGACTTGCGGGAAAAGAATTCGCTCATCCGCTGGTTGGTCGAACAGGGCCACACCGTTTTTTGCCTTTCGTGGGCGAACGCCGACGCCAGCATGGCGCATATTAACTTTGACGACTATATGCAATCGGGCCTTTTAGAGGCCTTGCGCGAAATAGCGATCGTAACCGGCGAAGACAAAGTCAACGTCGTCGGCTACTGCATCGGCGGCACGCTGCTGGCCTGCACGCTCGCCTACCTCAAAGCCTTGGGCAAAAAAAGGCCCGAGGGCTTGCCGGATATCGCCAGCGCCACGTATTTCGTGACGCTTACGGACTTTACGGATCCGGGAGAGGTCGGGGTTTTCATAGACGAAGAACAGATACAGGCCATCGAAGCCGTTATGGAAAAAAAGGGCTATCTCGACGCCCGCTCGATGAACACGACGTTCAACCTTCTACGTTCGAACGACTTGGTCTGGTCGTTTGTGGTGAACAACTACCTACTTGGCAAAGAGCCTTTCCCGTTCGACCTTCTGTACTGGAATTCGGATTCCACGAACCTGCCCGCGGCGATGCACAGCTTTTATCTGCGCAACATGTACCTTGAAAACAAGCTGATTCAGCCGCACGGCATTTCCATGAAAAGCGTCCCCATTGATTTGCGCGACATTACCACTCCCGCCTTCCTCATCTCGACGCAGGAAGACCACATCGCCCCGTGGCGCTCCACCTACGTCGCGACGCAATTGTACAAAGGCCCCGTGACCTTCGTGCTGGCCGGATCGGGGCACATCGCGGGTGTCGTCAATCATCCATCCGGCAACAAGTACGGCTACTGGACCAACCCCAAGTGTCCGGCGCATTCCGATGACTGGCTGAAAAACGCCGTTTACCGTCCCGGTTCCTGGTGGCCTGCGTGGATGGAATGGATGAAGCTTTATACCGGCGACAAGGTTGCGGCGCGACAGCCAGGAGACAACGGCCCTGTCATCGAGGATGCGCCAGGCAGCTATGTGCGCATCAGGGCCATTTGATAGCCTCAACGGCGCCCATTGCCGCGTGACGGTTTAGGCCGCCATGTTTTGAGCCATCTGGCCCAAGGATCCAAAAAGCCATAGACTCCATGCGCCAAGGGCATAGGCACCAAGGACGAAAACGCCGTCGCGCTGAATCATGCCGATCGCGAGAACGACGAGCCCCAAAGACGGCGGCGCGTTAAGCACCGGTATAGGCAGCGTCATCATCGTGGCCATAAGCAAAGCAGCCAGGCTGTGAATTCTGTCCATGTGAGGACCGGCAGCCAGCCACCAACGCGGACGCACGAAACGTTCGAAGCGATCCATTACGGCCGCGCCCAGATCAAGACCTCTGATCAGCGCGCCGCACCTTATCGAACGGTGGCGGATAAACGAAGGCAGCAGCGGGGACCTGAACCCAAGAACCATCTGCGCGGACAAAATGACCAACGGGAGGCCAAACAGCAAGGAGACGCCCGGCACCATAAAGATGACAAGATTCATCAGAGCTAAGGTGAAAATAAGAAAAGCAAATCCGCGCAGTCCGAAAAGATTTAGCAAAGCGCCGACTGTCACGGCGTTATCGCGGATCAAAGCCCCCTTAACGCCCCTTAGGAAAACCGCAAGAGATTTATCGTTAGGGCAAGAACTTGATGGGCCCACGGACAACCCGCTCAGGCCGCCTTGCCGTCAGGCATCAGGCGAGGAATTTCGCTGATGGCCTGATCCGCAAGACGATAGGCCGTCGCCGCGTCGATCTTATCGGCAAGAACTTTCCGCGCCGTTTTCACGGCCTGATCGACAACAACGGCCCGAACCTCGTTCAAGGCCTCGGCTTCCGCCATGCGGATGCGCGCCGCCGCCTTGTTTTCATAACGCGCAAGCGTCGCCTTCAATTCGTTCTCGGCCTGATTACGCAAACGCTCGGCTTCTTTTTTGGCGTTTTCGACGATAGTCTCCGCGTCCTTGATCGCTTCCTGCTGGCGATTGCGAAAAGCCTCAAGCGTAGCTTGAGCCTCGTCGCGAAGCTTTTTGGCCTCGGCCAATTCGGAACGAACCTTGGCGATTTCGCCGTCCAGCCAGCCGAGAATGGGCTTGCGTCCGTAGTGAACGGCTCCGGCGAGAAAGATCACGGCCGAGACGGAATACCAAAGATTGGTGTTGGTTAGAATGCTGCCGTCGCCGGACATGTTCACGCCCCCTTCTGGCCAAGAAGCTGTTTCACCATGGCCTCGGCAAGATCCGCCGAAGCCTCGCGCGCCTCGGCCAAAGCCTTGGTCCGAAAAGCGCCGACACGCTCTTCAGCCTCAACAACGCGTCGCTCCAGTTCTTTTTGCTGAACGGCGCGTCGCTTGGCCTCTTCTTCCGCCGCTGCGGCCGCGATTTCAGCCAGCATGCCATGGGCCTTGGTTTTAGCCTGAGCCAAAGCACTTTCGTACGATTCGCGCAAAACCTTGGCTTCGTCGTTGGCCTTGGAGGCCTCGCCCAAATCGCCCTGAAGCGTTTGCCGACGCGCCCCCTGCACGCCCTGAAGGCCGGGAACGATGAAAAAACGCATCAGCAGAAAAAGCACAGGAAAAGTGACCGCCAGCCAGAACAATTGCCCCGGGTAGGTGGTGACATCCAGCTGCGGCAAAGACCCCGAACCGCCGCCGGAGCCTTCTTCCGCCCATGCGGCCAAAGGCAGCGTCATAAACGCCGCCAAAACCGCCATGCTCGCGCCAATGCGTTTCTTCATGTGAAACAACCGTAACAGAGTTATTACGTGGCGAAGATCAAAAGCGTCGCGACAGCGAAGCTCATCAGCAGCACCAGCTCAACGCCGGCAAAGCCGATAAGACCGACCATACGCATTTTGCCGTCAGCTGCGGGATTGCGGGCGATCGACGAAAGCCACGTCGCGAAAACGGTGCTAAGGCCGTAGCCCGCGCCGAACGCGCCGCCAATCATCGTGATGGCGACACCAAGAAACTTTACTGCTTCTGCATCCATATCAAAAACTCCTTCGCACTAACTGTTAGGGGTTGGACTCAAACATTGGCTCACCCGTCAATGCAACTCAACGGCATCGCGCAAGTAAACCGAACTCAAAACCGTAAAAATATAAGCCTGCAAAAGCGCCACGAAAATCTCGAAAGCGACGATGATAACGTTCAGGATAACGGGAAAAATGCCCGTCACGGCAATAAAGCCCTGCGTGGCGACGGCGGCAGCCATGCCCGCAAAAACCTTGAGAAGGATATGGCCGGCGAGCATGTTCCCGAAAAGACGCAAAGCCAGGCTGAAAGGACGGATGAAAAACGAAATCAACTCAAGCACCAAAAGAAACGGCAACAAAGCGGCTGGCGCGCCCTTGGGCACGAACAGCGACAGGAAATGAAGGCCATGGCGCGCGAAACCGATGCCGATCACGGACATGATGACGGTAAGGGCCAAAACAAGGTTCACGACAATCTGGCTCGTCACCGTGTACATGCCCGGAACGAGGCCGATCAGGTTGCTGGCCAGAATGAAAAAGAAGACCGTGAAAACGAACGGCATATAGGCCTTGGCCTTTTCGCCCGCTGCCTCGACAAGCGTGCTTTCGATAGCGTTGTAAAATGTTTCGGCAAGAACCTGCCAGCGCGTGGGAACCACAGCCGCGCGGCGCATGGAGAGCATTAAAAACATCACCGGCAACAAAACGGCGATAAACATAGCCACGGCCGAATTCGTCACAGTAACAGGCTGTCCCGCGATCTCGAAAAGAGGCGCGGACAAACTGCGGATTTCAAACTGCTCTATCGGTGAGTGAAACGCCATGCTCTCATTCCTTGATCGAACTTCCGTCCCCGTCTTCGCCCGCCTTGCCGATCGCACGCATCAAATTCATGACGGCAACAACAAAACCAAGAGCCAAACCCGTCATCATGGCCCACGGCGCCCACCCGAAAAACCAATCAGCCCCCCAACCACCGGCGACGCAAACTATTATCGTCCCCACGAAATCGGTGCCAATCCTATACCCTCGGGCCGTTACGCGGCGGCGCTGCGCTTCGGAATCTTCCGCCCCTTTTTTAAGGCCGATGTCTTCTTCAGCTCTGCGTATCCGCTTGGCCTGTTCTTCAAGTTCGTCTTCAGCTGGATCGGGCATAAACACAAACACAAAGACTAAGGTCCGGAAATTGGGCGCAAAATAGGGGGGGCGCGTTCAGGAGTCAAGGTGGAACAGCAGAAAATATGCGGCCGCCCTCCCGTCCGGACGTTTTTTCATGTTCCACCCCTCAGCGCGCAGCCGAAGGCGTCCAAAAACCCCTTAAGCGCTCCGCAAGCGTCGAGGAATCGTCATCCTCCGCATCAAAGCTGGCCAAAGGCTCGCTGTCGGGCCCCATAACGAAAACCTGCGTCGCGTGCTCCATAACATATTCCTGATTCTCGACCTTTTCGGCCTTGCGATAGGTCACGCCGAAAAGCTTGGCCATGGCGGCTATTTGCGCGCTCGTTCCCGTCAACCCCATGATTTGAGCGTGGAAAGACTCCACATAGTCCTTAAGCTTGGCCGCCGTGTCGCGCTCAGGGTCGACGGTCACGAACAAAACCTGGATCTTGTCGGCGTCTTCGCCGAGTTCATCAAGAGCCTCTGCCACGTTTTGCAAAGCCGTAGGGCATAAATCAGGGCAATACGTGTACCCGAAAAGGATGAGCAAATATTTGCCTGAAAAACTCTTTTCCGAAACCATGACTCCATCATGGCTAAGCAGCGAAAACGGCCCACCGAACGTTTGAGGCGCATTTTCCTCAAGAATTTCTGACGCAGCAGCGCGCTTGTCCTGATCGGTGCGTATTTTCCATGCTGCAAGCTTTAAAACGGCAACGGGCGCAGCAACAAGCGACAGGATACCGAGAATCAGGCACCATTTGATAAGCGCATGGCTGCTCTCAGAAACCTTTTCGGGATCAGGCGGCAAGGAAGGCGGCGGCGTTTCCGGATTTTCGTCGTTCATGCCCTTTATAGTAGGGCGCAGGCTCTTTGTCGCCAAGAGGCTTTATCGCGGCAACTCTTTGCAACCGCCTCTTACAAAACGCCGAGCATCGAAGCAACGAGGGGATGACGCACAATGTCTTTGTCGCGCAAACGCACCACGGCCACACCCGGAACGGGTTCAAGCTTGCGGGCGATATCGGCAAAACCAGACATGCCGTCCAAAAGATCGCTCTGATCGGGATCGCCGGTCAAAACCATTGTCGAGTGCCAGCCCAAACGCGTTAAAAGCATTTTAATCTGGTTGTAGGTGCAATTCTGGGCTTCGTCGATCACGATAAAGGCGTTGTTAAGCGTCCGGCCGCGCATGAATCCGATCGGCGCTATTTCAATGGCGCCGTCAGCGATGGCCTGTTTCAGGCGCTTACTGCCCAGCCTGTCGTTGAGAGCGTCGTAAAGCGGCCTTAAATAAGGGGACATTTTCTCCTGAATGTCGCCCGGCAAAAAGCCGAGAGTCTCGCCCGCTTCTAGCGCAGGCCGCGAAAGGATAATTCTGTCGACGCGTCCGGCCTCAAGGGCTTCTACGGCCGCGCTGATAGCAAGGTAGGTTTTTCCGGTGCCGGCCGGACCAACAGCGATAACAAGACTATTCTTGGACATCGCCTCGAACAGCAAGGCTTGGTTGGGGCTTTGAGGCCGGATCTTACGCACATAGCTTTGATCGCGGCGCTCGAAAGCGGCACTGTTCAAAGGATCCCACGGCGATCCTTCGGGATAGAGCGGCTCGACATTGCCGCGCTTGTCAAAGCGGCCTCCGGATTGTTCATAGCGCGCGCGCCGTTTGCCCATCATGCCCCCACTGAAATTCGCCACGGCTGGCACAAGACCTTTGTGCCCTTTTTAAACCGCAAGGCGTTGAAATTTTGAAATAAACCTGAAAAAAGGCCCGACGAACAGCGGGCGCAAAGCGCTTTTTTGGGGGGTTCGGTGTCAAAAGCCGTGGAATAATTCCACCTCGCTTTCCCGTCCAAAACAGCCCTTAGGCTGACAAAGCATCCGAATTGCAAAGGGCTTATATCGCTGATTCTAAAGACCTAAGGTTAACAACTTGCTAAAAAGGCCTTTCCTGACGATATGATAGCCCTCTGCCTCTATGCAGGACTTTTCCCGTCCCACGATTGACATAGCTTTGGGGCAAAACAATGGCTGACCGCCATCTTGGCTTGACTCGCGCGCCCTCTGCCCTTACGTTGCCGCGTCTTTTGCAAGGATTTATATCATGAAAGTCGCCAACTCGCTCAAAGCGCTCAAGAAGCGCGATGCCAATTGCAAGATCGTCAAACGCAAGGGCCGCGTTTATGTGATCAACAAAAAGAACCCGCGCTACAAATCCCGCCAAGGCTAACGCCGCGACATTGCGCCTGTTTTTTTGTTATCGGATCAAGTGGTCTTGGGATAATGTGTCCGGCAGATCCTTTCTGTAGGATGTCCTTCCTCTTGCTTTTTCCCTGTCATGCTGGTTCTTTCCGCTTTTGCGCCCGCCAAAATAAACCTTTACCTTCATGTGACCGGACGTCGCGAGGACGGTTACCATTTTCTCGACAGCCTTGTCGTTTTTTTAGGCGTTGGCGATTCGCTACGTCTTGAAGCTTCTTCGCAATTTGTTTTCGAGATCGAAGGGCCCATGGCAGCACAGCTGGCCCATGAACCGGTCGAAAAAAATCTTGCGGCACGAGCGGCGAAAATGCTGGCCAAAGAACTGGGCCGCCAACTCAACGTCAAGCTCACGCTCATAAAAAATTTACCCATCGCTTCGGGAATCGGCGGCGGATCCGCCGATGCCGCGGCAGCCTTGCGCCTCTTGGCCGAACATTATGGCATGCCCGCGTCCGACCAGCGCCTGCGTCGGATCGCTGCTTCGCTTGGCCAAGACGTCCCATGCTGCCTTGACGGCGCAACATGTTACTTCAGCGGCATCGGCGACGTGACCGAACCTGGGCCAGCGCTTCCCCACACAGACATTCTTCTGGTCAATCCCAACAAGCCGTTGGCAACGCCAGACGTTTACAAATCTTTCACAGGGCCGTTCGCGTCCGAAGCGCAACTTGAACGGATACCGCGAACAGCGACGGAACTCGCTGGCCTCTTGCACGAGCGCAGCAACAGCCTGACGGACGCCGCTTGCAAAATCGTGCCGGATATTAAAAAC
>CAZYPX010000006.1:0-36857 GCA_964649675.1 uncultured Rhodospirillaceae bacterium
TATTTTAACCCAAAGACTCTAAATCAAATTGCCCCGAAGATGGGGAGAACGTCAGTGAGGCCGATTTTGAAATACCTAATGGCCCGCTTTCTGGCCAATACGAGCATTTCATTGGCTTTATCAAGTTTTTCGTGAAGTTCTGTGTTTTGGGAACGGAGCTCTTTGATCTCATCAATCAACTCTTCGTAGAGAGGGTCCTTTTCTTTCTTATCGAGTTCACGAACTATTGAATAAGCATCGCCCAGACGGTCACTAACTTTTAAAGGGTCTGCGAGTTCCTGAAGGGCATCTTTTGGGGAAAGGCCATTATCGATGACGTCTTCATGTAAATTCTTATAGGCGAAGACATGGCCCCTGTCATCCGCACCACGAGAGCAAAATATCCTGTAGGATTCCTTGAGAAAAACTTCCCAAATGCTACGCCTACCCATAAGAATTCCTTAAATATAATTCTCTATGAAACAGGACAACGCTATCAGTAATAACTTAAAATTCGGATAAAATATAAGGTTAATGCAATTCTAACTTTCTCTGTTTCAGTTCTCGTCGAACACCCGACACGGAAACTCCGGGTCCGTCCACTTGGTCTCGCCCGAATAGAGCTTTCCCCACTACCTTGCCTAGCCTCGATTTAAGCTTCGGCGGGGGCACATAGTCTTGTGACGATACAATCTTTCGAAGAGCAGAAATGGAATTTGTTGACGCTGCTGGATGATTGGCACGGTAATCGTCTATTGTACGAAAATCTTCATCTTCTCTGGCGCGTTCCGCTTTATCTCGAACAAGGGCTTGGGCTTGTCCAGTTGCTTCGCTCTCTGTGATATCAGGAGCTATCTTTTTGGCGTTGTTAATCATATCGGCTCCGACAAATGACACAGAGCAATTTTCTAAAGTTTCTGTGTTGTATGGTATTACTAATACCATTTTGCCGTTATCCTTGCAAAAAGAATAGCCGATCTACTCTAGTCAGCAGGTTATACGTTTAGGGTTGATAAGCCATTAATTTTCATGGTTAAAATACTGAAATATCTTGGCAGCAGGTTTCCACGAAAGTAATTCCCTCATTCCTTCAGCCAACCTCATCCCATTTTACGTACCCGTTTGGAATTTGACGGGGCTTGTGGAATCTTTAACCGTACTAGCCACCGGTGCCCAGATTTATCATCTTTGGTCCGCCAAAAGCAAAAGCCCCATGTGAGGCTTTTGCTTTTGGGGTGCATGAAAATATTTTTATTGTCTTGAATTTTAGCCTCGGTTTTGTGTAAAGCGAACGCACAAGCGCTTCGCGCACCCGATCAACCAGTTCAGGAGGCTTCGTGATGAGCGACTCGGATGGCAGTCATAGTTGCCACCCAAAAGTCCCTGTGACGATCCCGGACACAACGCAAACATCCGGATCGCGGATACAAAAACGGTCGGAAACAAAAACCGGACATTCGGCTTGAATCCATAGCCCGAAAGTTCGCCTCCGGCCGCGTTCGAATGCCGCGGCCGAGGAGGTGAGCCATGATAAGCCATACCAATCTTTTCGCGCCCGACCTGCGCGCCCTGATTGAAGCTGGCGACCACAAGGCGCTCAAGGAGATTTGCGACGACGGCCAACCGGCGATCGTCGCCGAAATGCTGTCTGAACTTACGGGTGAGGAAGCGTGGCAGGTTCTGCGATGGGCCGATTCCGACCAGCGCGCCGAAATTTTCAGCCATGTGGACGAAGAACTTCAGGTCATAATCATCGGGAACTTGTCGCGCGTCGAGATCGCCCGCCTTCTGACGGATATGCCTCCCGACGACCGCGCCCACCTTTTCAAACGGCTGCCCGAAGATCTCGGCGAATCCGTCCTTCCCGCCATGGCGCAGGCCGAACGCGAAGACATCCGCCGTCTAACGGCCTACAAGGACGGGACGGCGGGAGCCGTGATGACGTCCGACTATGCCATGCTCCCCCCCTTCCTGACGGCATCGGAAGCCATAGAGCGCTTGCGGCAAATCGCTCCCGATAAGGAAACGATCTTTTACGCCTACGTCGTCGACAAAAACAGGAAGCTTTTGGGCTTCGTGTCCTTGAAAGACCTGATTATCGCGCGGCGCTCGGAGCGCGTCGAAGACATCATGCATGACGACGCCATCTTCGCGCACGTGAACGACGATCAGGAAGACGCCGCGCGAAAGATCCAAAAATACGATCTTCTGGCCCTGCCCGTCCTGAACGACGACAATGCGCTGGTCGGCATCATCACCCAAGACGACGCCATCGACATCATCACGCAAGAAACCACGGAAGACATGGAGAAATTCATGGCTATCGCGGGCAAGCACGAGGTCGGCGGCTATTTGCGCACGTCGTCGTGGGTGCATTTCAAAAACCGCTCCGTATGGGTCGTATGCCTTGCCATACTTGGACTCGTGTCGGGCATGATTATCCACTCCTTTGAGAATACGCTTTCGCATATGTTGATCCTCGCGTTGTACATGCCCATGGTGGCTGATTCGGGCGGCAACACGGGTAGCCAGTCCGCGACCGTGATGGTGCGCGCCCTGGCCTTGCGGGAAATCGGCGTGAAAGACATCGGCAAGGTGCTCTTTAAGGAAACGAAGATCGCGCTTATGCTGGCGGCCGTGCTCGGACTTCTTTCGTGGGGCAAGGTTATGTTCCTGTCGAAAGGAAGCGATGTTCCCGCAGGATTCTCCCTTGAAAACATCGGCTTCGCCATCGCTCTCGCCCTTGGCATTCAGGTCATCACATCAACGTTGATCGGCTCCCTTTTGCCGCTCGGCGCCAATAAACTTAAGCTCGACCCCGCCGTCGTGGCCAGCCCCGCCTTGACGACGATCGTCGATATAACGGGTCTGCTGATCTACTTCACGACTGCAAAGCTGCTTTTGGGCATTTAGCGGGCGTTCTTACAACCACTTTTTCTTTTTGAAATAAAGGTAAGGCACAACGGCCGAAAGGATCATCATGACGATGGCCAAAGGATAGCCCATTTTCCACGAAAGCTCGGGCATGACATGAAAGTTCATGCCGTAAATGCTGGCGATCAGCATAGGCGGCAGGAACCCTGCGGCCACGATCGAAAAGATTTTGATGATGTTGTTCTGCTCAAGGCTGATCATGCCAAGAGTGGCGTCGAGCAGAAAGCTGACGCGTTCCGACAAATATGTGGCGTGCTCGTCGATGGATCCGGCGTCGCGCCGAAGCGTTTCAAGATGGTTGCGCGTCTCCTTCTTCAGGTCGGTTTGGCCGGACAGAAAGAGCGCGAGGCGGCTGAGATTCAAAAGGCTGTCTTTCGCCTTTGTCGACAAATCGCCCACATGTCCGATCTTGCGCAGCATTTCGCGGAAATTGGGGCTGTCGCCCGATTCGCTGTCGGCATGGAAAATCTGGTGCGAAAGGATTTCGATGAGCGCCGTCGCGCTTTCGATGATGTCGGCCAGCCGATCCGCAATTTGCTCCAAAAGGCCGATAAGCGCCTGCTCGCCCGATCTTCCGAGTTCCGGATGACGGGAAAGGCGTTCAACAAACGAGTTGAACGGCGCAGGATCGTCATAGCGCAAAGTCACCAGCCGGTTGCTCACCAGTATAAAGGTGACCGCAGACGATTCCGGCATCATGGCGGAAGATTTGCTGAGAACGGGCATCGTCATGACGACGGCCCTTTTGTCCACATACAGGCGGCTCGACGCCTCGATCTCCTGCATTTCTTCGCGCGTCGGCACCTCGATCGACAAAAGACGTTCGATGACGCGTTCCTCTTCCTTGGTGGGGTGGAAAAGGTCGAGCCAGACAGTGTTGTAAGGCAAAGACATTACATCGTTTTGCGGCACTGTGCGGACAAGACGTCCTTGATCCATATGAAACAAGGTAAGCATTGGAGAAACGTCCCTACAATCGCGGAAAGGAAGAAAAAAGAAAAAGCAGCGCGACTGACCTTAACCGATTCACGCCACCCCGCCAACAGGCGCAAACAAAAAGCGGGCAATAGATACGCAAAATGACTATAGTCGGCCGCAGCACAAAGGGAATCAGCATGGACGCCAACATCCTTACGCTCGCCGTTCTTGGCATCGTCATCATCATTGCGGCAAGTTACGAATATTTCGAATGGAAAACCGGTGTCGCCACTTTCCCGACCATGCCCACCGTGCGGCGGAAAATCATCGAGCTTTTGCAACAAGATGCCAAACAACGTGCATCAAGACCTTATATTATTCTCGATCTCGGCTCGGGCAGCGGCCAGATGACCTCGCGCATAGCCCGCGCCATGCCGGAAGCTCAGGTTATCGGAATCGAAATCGCTTTTATCCCGTGGCTGCGTTCCGTTGTCCGCCAACGCCTGTTCGGCCCCCAAAACCTTATCTATAAACGGATGGATTTCTGGCCCTACGACACGTCGACCGTCAGCGCCGTCGTCACCTATCTGCCCGGCAAGATCATGGAACAGGTAGGAGAGAAGTTACGGAAAGAACTCAAGCCGGGCACGCTTGTAATTGCCAACACGTTCAATCTCCGCGCTGATTGGGAACCTATTGAGACCTTTATGCTCCATGCGCCTTTTAAAACGAATGTGTTCGTTTACCGTCAACGGTGAGAAAGAATACTTTGGCTTTTCTTTCCCTTAATATTATATGAGTGTAAATGCAGATGGTTGTGAACTTAGCCGCATAAAGAGACTCCTTCGTATTGTTGTGAGCCTGATCGGGAACACAGCCACCTCCACCTAATATAGATCGCCGCAAAAACCGATGCTGAACCGATTCCACCTTTTGCTGTTAGGGATAAAATCAAGATTACTGCGATTCATTATTGTACGGCCTTGGCTTCAAAATTTCGTCAAATCGAGCGTTTCCATAATACCTCAACCGCTCATTAAGTGGGCCGCGCGATACGATTACGCTAATGACCCCGAAATATACGAAAAACTCATATCGCACAAATTACCGGTCCCCCCTGTTTCTGGCCGCGTGGTTTTAGTCTGCGGTTCGCTTCAACCCGGAGGGGCCGAACGTCAAGTTGTCAACACTTTGCAAGGCTTACAATTATCGTCGCTTGAAAGAATAACTTTGTTATGTGATTTTTTGAAGGAAGGAACGGAAGAAAAGTTCGATTTTTATTTATCGCATGCGCTGGATACGGGCGCCGAGATTAGGTCAATAACAACATCTTGGGGTCATACGGTTGGCGAACCTATGCCACTCGCGTTTGCCAAGGCAGCCCCGCACATCCACCCGCGACTAGCCTTTGATATCGAAAACCTCGTCCGAGAGTTTCGCGTCATCCGTCCCGAAGTCGTTCACGCCTGGCTGGATTGGAGCAACGTTCGGGCGGGCCTCGCCGCCCTGATCGCCGGCGTACCCAGGATCATCCTTTCCTGCCGCAACCTGAGTCCCCGCCATTTCGCGCTTTTTCAGGAATATTATGGGCCCATCTACCGTATTCTCGCCAAGCGTCCCGAAGTCGTTCTTGTGAACAATAGCCGCGCCGGAGCCGACGATTACGCCGACTGGCTCGACCTCCCCCCCGAACGCATTAAGGTTCTTCGCAACGGTGTCAATTTCGACGAAAGCCTGCGCCCGTCTCCCGAGGCAACGCGCGAGCTACGCTCCAGCTTGAATCTTCCCGACAACGCGGCGGTTATCGGCGGCATGTTTCGCTTCAATGCCGAAAAGCGGCCTCTTCTCTGGATAGAAACAGCCGCTTACATCGCCCAGAAAATGCCTGAAGCCCGATTCGTCATTTTCGGTCAAGGATTGATGCAGAACGAGATAGTCAAGACCGCCCAATCGTTGGGAATCGGCGATAAAGTAATCCTGCCTGGACTTATTTCGCCCTCCTTCCTCGGCCTGTCGATATTCGACGCAGTCCTGATGACCTCCATGGGCGAAGGAACCCCGAATGTTCTCCTTGAGGCGCAATGGCTTGGACTGCCCGTCGTCACGACCGACGCAGGCGGCGCAGCGGAAGCCATCAAACAAGGCGTCACGGGGATCGTCGTGAATCCGGAAACGGCGGAAACTCTAGGCGAAAAGGTCATCGAAATTCTCGGCAACGATTCCTTCCGCCGGACAGCTTCAAAAGAAGGACCTCCATTTATTGAGCAGCATTACGGCATGAAGCGCATGATTGACGAGACCTTGGCCATTTACGGATACGATACCGTCAGCGAAATGACCCGTTTGGCCACACGGCATGGATGAGGACAACAAGATGAATTCAACGCTTACACAGGCTCATTCTTCCGATATCAAGAAAGGCGAGCGTTTCCAGTTCGGCAAAAATTGGCAAAACTTCTTGCGCGTTCTCAACGACGAGCGCATCGCCGAAGCCGAAAAATCCCTGAAGGATTTTCTGGGCGTCGAACGGCTGGACGGCAAAACGTTTCTTGACGCAGGCAGCGGGAGCGGCCTGTTCAGCCTCGCCGCCCGCCGCCTCGGCGCGTCGGTCGTTTCCTTCGATTACGATCCTCAATCCGTTGCCTGCACGGGAGAGCTCCGACGCAGATATTTCAACGACGATCCCAACTGGCGCGTCATTCAAGGCTCTGTTCTCGACGAAGAATTCCTGAAAACGCTGGGGACGTTCGATGTCGTCTATTCCTGGGGCGTGCTGCACCACACGGGCAACATGTGGAAGGCGCTGGACTGTATCAAGATCAACACCAAACCCGGCGGCAAGCTGTTTATCGCCATCTACAACGATTGCGGCGATATCAGCGTTTACTGGAAGAAGAAAAAAATCCGCTACAACAAGCTTCCCGGGTTTCTCCGTTTCCCCTACGCCGTCTTGGTGTGGACGCCCGTAGAGTTGCGGTACTTCTGGCACGATCTGCGCAACGGCCAGCCGCGAAAGTATTTCAACCTCTGGCGCGACTATAAAAAGAGCCGCGGCATGAGCCGCTGGCACGACATGATCGACTGGATAGGCGGCTATCCCTATGAATACGCCACGGCCCAACAATTGACGGCTTTCTACGAAACCAGCGGGTACAGGCTGGCCAAGCTTATTCCAAACAACGGTTATGGATGCCATCAACTCGTATTCGAGCGCATAGTATAAGGCCAACGGTATGTGCGGATTAACCGGTTTTCTCCTCACCCGACCCATCGAGGCGGCGACCGCCGAAAAACGCCTGAACGCTATGGTCAACGCTTTGCACCACCGCGGGCCCGACGATCAAGGCGCATGGACGGATGGGCGCACGGGATTGGGGCATACGCGGCTGTCGATCATCGACCTGTCGCCCGCCGGACATCAGCCGATGTGGGACGCCGCGCAACGCATCGGCTTGGTTTTCAACGGCGAAATCTACAACTTTCACGAAATCCGCGCCGAGCTTGAGGCGAAGGGTTATGCGTTCCGCAGCCACTCGGACTCGGAAGTCATCATCTATGGCTATCTGGCATGGGGCGAAGACGTTCTTCACCGAATGCGCGGCATGTTCGCCTTCGCCTTGTGGGACGCGAAGGAACGCAAACTGCTGTTGGCTCGCGACCGCATCGGCAAAAAGCCGATGAACTATGCGCTGACGGATCAGGGTTTGTTTTTTGGTTCCGAGATCAAGTCGATACTTGCATGGCCGGGCATTCCGCGCGAAGCCGATCTCGACGCCTTGCACCAATACCTGACCTATCAATATGTCCCTGCTCCGCTTTCGGCGTTCCGCGCCGTCAAAAAGCTCCCTGCCGCGCATAAACTTGTCATTACGCTGGATTCATCCGGCAAAATTTCCCTTCCGCGCATCGAAAGCTATTGGCGGCCTGCAGCGCCGCGCCCGCGCGTCGGCAAAGTCGATATCAACGCCGCATGTGAAGAGCTTGTCCATCATCTTGAGGAATCCGTCCGCCTGCGCATGATCGCCGACGTGCCTGTTGGCGCCTTTCTTTCGGGCGGTCTCGATTCTTCATCCGTCGTCGCGATGATGGCGCGCCAAAGCACAGAACGCATCAAGACGTTCACCATCGGCTTCGACAACGCCGATTATGACGAGACACGCTACGCCCGCATGGTCGCCGAGCGTTACGGCACGGATCATCACGAGCTTATCGTCAAGCCCGACGCCGTGAATATCTTGCCAAAACTGGTTTGGCATTATAACGAGCCTTTCGCCGATCCTTCCGCTGTGCCGAGCTACTACGTCGCGGAAATGGCGCGGCGGCACGTAACCGTTGCGCTGAACGGCGACGGAGGTGATGAATGTTTTCTGGGTTATGGCCGCTATGCCTCGATGCGCGCCGTGTCTGCTTTGGATAGCGTTCCTTCTTGGATACGACAGTCGGTCGCATCGACTTTACGTTGCATCCCGCGCCTTGGCCGGATAACGGGCCGCGCTTCAAAGATTGCGGATTTGCTTCGCGGACAGGATATCGCGCCCCAGCACCGTTACGCCTTCACTATTACTGCGTTTGCCGACCAGCATAAGCGCGAAGGCTATGGCCCGGCGCTGCGCGATTATCTCAATCATTCTGCGCTCGATTTGCTGGAGCCGTATTTCCGCGAAGCCGACAGCTTGGTTTCAGGCGCGAACTGGGCCGACATTCACGTTTATCTGCCGGACGATCTTATGGTTAAGGTCGATGTCGCGACCATGGCCCATGCGCTGGAGAGCCGCGCACCGTTGCTCGACCACAAACTGATGGAGTGGGCTTTGACGCTGCCCGTCGATCTGGCTATGAAAGACGGCGCGACCAAAGCCCTTTTCAAAAAAGCCATGGAACCGCATTTGCCCCATGACGTGATTTATAGACCTAAAATGGGCTTTGGCTGTCCTATCGACCACTGGTTCCGTAACGAACTAAAAGATATGGCCTATGATATTCTGCTGTCACAGCAAGCGGCTGCACGTGGGCTTGTTGAACCGACCTATGTTCGAAAGTTGCTCGACGAGCATATTGCGGGCATAACAAGGCATGACACGCGCCTGTGGCCTCTCCTCATGATGGAGCTGTGGTTCCGCATGTGGGTTGATAATAAAGACGTTTCTATGGCCGGATAATTGAAATGGAAATAAACTCTTCATCTTCTCAAACGAGCGAACCCCAACCACAGGAAAAACGGGGAAGACTTTTAACGTTGGACAACGCGACTCTTTTGCGTGACAAGGGCTACGCCTACAGCTTGGCCTTGCCGCCAATCGCGCCTCAGGGCGACACGGATAGCGATCCCTACGGATCCCAAGTCCGCCTGTTTGAGGACGGCGCAGAATTGGGCCCGCGCCATATTCCCCATGCGGAAATCCGCAAATTGGGCAAAGGCAGGTTTTCGCATTGGGATAACGCGCTCTGGTTTTCAACGAGCGACAATTCATCGCCCGTCAAGAACGGCCGTAGCTACCAGCTATATATCCCCGAAACAATGTATGCCGAAGGCGACAGAACCGTCGCCTTGTTGAAGGACGGCCTCGACTTCACGAGCATGCCGAAATTGCAGCGCTTCAATCTTGCGCGCAAGTTGTTTCTGAGCGTGTGGCCCCACTCGCGTTTGCCCGACATTGGACGCCGGGTCGATACCGACTCGGAATTCGCAGCCGATTTCGCCCGCGTCTGTCCCGAGGCGGATTTCAGCTATGAACGCAAATACAATCTAGACCAGCTCTTCAAGCTGGCGGCCCGCGTTGAAGGCGACGTGGCGGAATGCGGCGCGTATAAGGGCGCGTCGGCGTTTTTTCTGGCGCGACATATTTTGCGCAATCGCCTTAACAAGAAGCTATGCTTGTTCGATTCTTTCGAGGGTCTGTCATCGCCCTCCCAAAAGGACGGCGACTGGTGGCGCAAGGGCGATTTACGCAGCAGCGCGGACGATCTCCGCACGACGTTGTCCCCTTTGGGCGATTTGCCGTTTGTCGAGATTTATAAAGGATGGATTCCCAAGCGCTTCCCCGAAGTATCCGACCGGCGTTTTTGCTTCGCGCATATCGATGTCGATTTGCTTAAGCCGACCAGCGACAGCATGGAATTTTTCTATCCGCGCCTTGTAAAAGGCGGCATGATCCTCCTCGACGACTACGGCCATGAGTCCTGTCCCGGCGTGACCGAAGTAGTAAATCAATATATGGTGGACAAACCTGAGCCCATCATCAACATCGCCAGCGGCGGGGCTTTTATTATCAAGGAATAAGGGTTTTAACATGAACAACGCGGCCAAATCGGCTTTGGAGAACGGCGCAACCGACGATCCGCGCAATCCGGATTTCGACGACGGCCTCGTGGTTTGGAGCGATGCGTATTCCGGACAATATCATCCTGTCGTCTATGGCGAGCAATTCAACGACCAGTGGGGTCTCTTCCTCGAAAAGCAACGCGGCTTTCGCGATCATACCGGCGTTGAGACAAGCGATCCCTACATCGACGACCGCATTTATGAACTGACCGGCGTAAAAGGCTTTCTTGAACGCCAACACAAAGGCCTCCTTTATCCAATCCTTGCGGCCGCGCGCCGTCTTTTCGGCATGGAGAAGCGGCGCGAGGTTGGCGGCAAGCTTTATCTCGAACCCAAATTCCCGATCGACTATTTCAACGGCAAGCGCTGTCTCGACATCGGTTGCGGCGCGGGACGTTGGACGCGCACGTTGCAGGCCTTAGGTGGCAAGGTCACCTCGGTTGACGTTTCGGAAAACGCCTTGCGCTCGACCAGACGGTTCAATCCCGACACTTCACGTTTGGATATTTTCGATATACCTTCCCGCGCCGATTTACGCCGAACCTTCGATTTCACGCTTTGCTGGGGCGTCGTGATGTGCACGCACGATCCCAAGCAGGCCTTTGAAAACGTAGCATCGACGGTCAGGCCCGGCGGAAGCCTTTATATTATGGTGTACGCGCCAACGTATCACGCTTCGGACGATGTGCGCGCGATGCGCCGCAAGTTTCACCGCGAATGCCGGACAATGGAGGAAAAACTCGCTTTTGTTTTCAAGGTCGCCGAGAATCCCGACAATGCCATCAATTATATGGACATGCTCAACACGTTTTATAACTGGGCCATTCCCGAGGAGGTCGTTCACGGATGGTACAAGGACGCCGGATTTGAGGATGTCGTAACCCTAAACAAGCGCGAACCGCATAACTGCGGGTGGCACGTATTGGGCAAGAAGCGCTGATCGCCATGCTGGCCATTCTGAACCCCTATTCGAACGCGCTGGCTCTCAAGGACTTATGCAAAAGCCTTAGACGATATCGCGAGCTTCTCTGGGAAATGACGCGGCGCGATCTTGTCGAACGCTATGCAGGCGAAGTTCTGGGCGGCGCGTGGGCCATCGCTCAACCCTTGCTGGTCATGTTTATCTATACGTTCGTCTTTACGTTCATTTTTAAGCTCAGATTGAACGCGGACGGCGGGTCCCAATATGTCGCCTATCTTCTCGCCGCGCTCGCGCCGTGGCTCGCCATGCAGGACATTATCGGGCGGTCGCCCACGCTCATCGTCGACAGCTCCAATCTGGTTAAGCAAATCGTTTTTCCGGCAGAGATATTGCCGTTAAAGATGGTTCTGGCCTCCACCATCACGCTGGCGATCGGGCTGGCGTTTCCCATGATCATCGGGCTATCGACGGGTTCGGCAAAACCCGTTTGGTGGCTTTTGCTGCCCTTTCCCGTGCTTTGTCACTTAATGTTGCTGGCAGGCATCGCCTATATGCTGTCGGCGGCGACGGTTTTTGTCCGCGATCTGAAAAACATCGTGCAACTCCTTTTGATGATCGGGCTTTTCGCCCACCCTATACTTTACGCGCCAAACATGCTTCCGCCATGGGCCGACGCTTTTTTCTATCTTAGTCCCTTGAGCCATATCTTGTGGATTTACCGCGATATAATCGTGTACGGCGAAATCACGCATCCCTTGGCTTGGTTCCTGGCGCCCTTTGTCAGCGCCTTCTTTTTTATTAGCGGTTATCGGGTTTTCCGTCATCTCAGCCACTATTTCGGGGACGCCCTGTGACGCAGCCCGCCATAGACATCTCCGCTTTAACAAAAACCTTCAGGGTCTATAACCGCCCCAAAGACATGCTGCTTGAGGTTTTGACCGGCAAGCCCCGTTACAGGAATTTCACCGCGCTCGACAACGTCAACCTGTCCATCGACAAAGGTTCCGTCGTCGGCATTTTGGGGAGAAACGGCGCAGGAAAATCAACCTTGTTGAAAATCGTTGCCGGCACGCTCGCTTCGACATCCGGCAATGTCACGGTCAACGGACGAGTTTCCGCTATCCTCGAATTGGGGACGGGCTTCAACCCGAACTTCACGGGCCGCGACAACATTTACATGGGCGGGCTATGCCTCGGCCTGAGCCGCAAGGAAATCGAAGAGCGCGAGGCCAAGATCATCGCTTTCAGCGAACTGGGCGAGTTCATCGATCAACCCTTCCGCACATATTCCAGCGGCATGCAAACGCGCCTGACGTTCAGCGTCGCGGTTTGCGTCGACCCCGACATTCTTATCGTGGACGAGGCCCTTTCCGTCGGCGACGCGCGTTTTCAGCGCAAGTGCTTTCGCAAGTTTGAGGAATTCCGCGATTCAGGCTGCACCATTCTTTTCGTGACCCACCAGACAGGCATTGCCGAAGCTATTTGCGACCGAGCGGTATATATGGCTCAAGGAAAAATCGTCATGGACGGCGCTCCCAAAGAGGTCGTCGCCCAATACATGAAAGACATTTACGGGACGGAACGAACGACAGAGAACAACACCGCCGCGCGGCCCACCCGTTTAAATCTCCAGGAATTGCGTTACGGAACGGGAGAAGCCTCCATCGTCTCATGCGGCGTTTGGGACAAAGAAGGCAAAGAGACATCCACGTTGACTTCCGGATCCTCTTACACGCTTTATTGCGACGTGAAGTGTAACGCCGATGAAATCTCTGATCTTAACGTCGGAATAAGTATTACTACAAAGGACGGCATCCGTCTTCTTGCCAGCAACCCCATTCTGCACCGCTCGCCCATTCCTCCCATGAAGCTGGGCGATATCGTCCGCGTGACCCTCGACATCGACATGAATCTGGGGATTGGGGATTATTTCGTGACCTTCGGCGCCTGGGGGCTTTACGCCGACAAGCACTATGACCGGCGAGTCGACGTCTTGCATCTGACTGTGCAGGGCGACGCTTGCCTATCCCAATCGGTCGTCAACATGAAGCCGCGCTACGCTTCCCGCCTGCTCGACAAGGAGGAAGCTCATGGTTGATTTGCCTTTGACGATCCATGTCGGTTATCCGAAAACCGCCACCACGACCTTCCAAAAGTTCGTGTTTTCCCGGCATCCGG
This sequence comes from uncultured Rhodospirillaceae bacterium, assembly GCA_964649675.1. Taxonomy (GTDB): domain Bacteria; phylum Pseudomonadota; class Alphaproteobacteria; order UBA9219; family UBA9219; genus CAZVCG01. The sequence goes on from CAZYPX010000006.1 coordinate 13,254, forward strand.
ACATTCATTATCTTGGGAAGTTCATACCCTCGTACGACTTCGTCGACTCCGGCCTCAAAAACGGGATCGATAACCTCATCTTCGCCGACAAGCTGAACTATCTTGGCGCGGCGGAAATCAGAAGCAAAGTCGGGACGCTATGCGCAGGATCCGCGCGCAAGCGCGCCCTGCTCTCCACGGAATCCTTTATCCATCCCTCGGCGTGCGATTTGGCAATCGTGGCCGACCGCGCTCATGAAGCGTTCGGCCCCTGCAAAGTCCTGATCACAATCCGCGAACAGATATCCGCCATCTTGTCGTTCTACTGGATGCATGGCCGATTTGGCCAGTATCTCTCGTTCGGGCCGAAGGAAGAAACCGACCGCATTCCCTACCCCATTCCATTCCATGAATGGTTGCGATTCCAGAAAAGCTCGCCCTACAGGAACTATCTCGCGACGCTGCGCTATGACAAAGTCGCCGGTTATTACGCCGAAAAATTCGGGCATGAAAACGTCTGCGTTCTTCTTTATGAAAATCTGGTCATGGAACCTGAAAATTACTGCAGCGCTTTGAGCGCGTTTTTGGGTATCGATCCACAAACGACCTTGCGTCTTGCTTTAGGCAAACACGAATATCCGGCAGAAAAGAGGAACAAGCCCTGGGATAAAGGTCAATTCGCGGATCTGATCCGCGATCGCGAACAAGGTCTTTGCGCCAGATTGAAAAGCCTTGCCGGTTTGAAGAACTATTCAGCGCCCTTTGCAGACGACATGCTCAAAGAATTATCGGACATGTATCGTGACGGCAACCGCCAGCTTGAGAACGACATGAAATTGCCTTTGAGCCGTTTCGGCTATTGCGTTTGAGGCGAAATGAGCGAGCTTTCCCCTTACCTTCATCAACTCGAAGCCGAGAGCATCCATATCATACGCGAGGTAGCGGCGCAGTTCGCCAATCCCGTCATGCTGTATTCCATCGGCAAGGATTCTTCGGTTTTGCTTCATTTGGCGATGAAGGCTTTTTATCCGGCCAAGCCGCCTTTCCCTCTCTTGCATGTCGATACCACGTGGAAATTCAGGGAAATGATCGAATTTCGCGACCGTCGCGCCGCCGAGCTTGGCGTGGATCTTCTGGTGCATGTCAACCAAGAGGGCCTGTCGATGGGCGTCGGCCCGATCACGCATGGATCGTCCGTTCATACCGACGTGATGAAGACGGAAGGATTGAAACAGGCGCTGGCGAAATGGGGTTTTGACGCGGCAATCGGCGGCGCTCGGCGCGACGAAGAAAAATCGCGCGCCAAAGAACGCATCTTCTCCTTCCGCAACGCCGCTCATCGTTGGGATCCGCGCAGCCAGCGGCCCGAGCTATGGCGTCTGTACAACGGACGCATCAACAAGGGCGAGAGCATTCGAGCTTTTCCGCTTTCGAATTGGACGGAACGCGACATTTGGCAATACATTTATTTCGAAAATATACCCGTCGTGCCGCTCTATTTCGCCGCCGAACGCACCGTCGTCGTGCGCAACGGCATGTTGATCCTTGTAGACGACGAACGTTTGCCTCTTAATCCCGGCGAAACGCCCGAAAAACGATGGGTAAGATTTCGCACGTTGGGGTGTTATCCTTTAACAGGCGCCATCGAATCCCGCGCCACGACCTTGCCCGACATCATCATGGAAATGTACGCCTCCCGCACATCAGAACGCCAAGGCCGCGCCATCGATTTCGACCAAACGGCGTCCATGGAAAAGAAGAAGCAGGAGGGCTACTTCTGATGACCGCGAATTTCGAACGACTTATGGAAGCCCAACGACGCAAGGACATGCTGCGCTTTATCATTTGCGGCAGCGTCGACGACGGCAAAAGTACGTTGCTTGGGCGTTTGCTGCACGATTCCCGGCATATTATGGAAGACCAGTTAGCCAACATCGAAAACGACAGCCGTCGATACGGCACAACAGGCAAAACCCCCGACTTGGCTTTGCTGGTAGACGGCCTTCAGGCCGAACGCGAACAAGGCATCACGATCGATGTCGCCTATCGTTATTTCGAAACCGAAAAACGCAAGTTCATCGTTGCCGACACGCCCGGCCACGAACAATATACGCGCAATATGGCCACGGGCGCATCGACAGCCGACGCAGCCGTCATATTAATAGACGCCAGAAAGGGCCTTTTGCCCCAAACGAAGCGTCATAGCCTTATTGTTTCCCTCATGGGCATTCGCCACGTCGTTTTGGCCGTCAATAAAATGGATTTACTGGATTGGAATGAAGAGCGTTTCGCTAAAATCCTGCAGGAATATACGGCCTTTTCGCAAAATCTGAAGTTTTCCTCCATCGCACCCATTCCTTTGTCCGCTTTACAAGGCGACAATGTAATCAGCTCAAGCGCCAATATGCCGTGGTATTCGGACCCAACTCTGATAGCGCATCTGGGAAAAATTTCCGCTTCAACAGACGATAAGAGCAAGCCTTTCCGCCTGCCCGTGCAATGCGCCGTTCGTACCGAGGAAGGGTTTCGGGGCTATTGCGGCACAATAGCGGGAGGGTCTATTCGTCCAGGCGACCCCATCTTGGTCATGCCTTCGTCTGCACAGTCTAAAATCGAGCGCATCGTCAAGCATGAAGGCGATCTGGATACGGCATCGACGGGACAAAGCGTCACGGTAACGCTGACCGACGATATCGATGTCGCGCGCGGCGACGTTCTCATATCCGTCAACGACCCGCCCGCTTTGGCGGATCAATTGGCGGCTCATGTCATATGGATGAGCGAAACGCCCCTAATTCCTGGCCGCGCCTATATTATGCGTATCGGCGCCGCGACAGTCACGGCAGAAGTTACCAACCTTAAACACCGCATCAATATAGAGACGCAAGCCCATGAAGCCGCAAAACGTCTTGGATTGAACGAAATCGGGATGTGCAATCTGGCTCTTGACCGCCCCGTCGCCATCGACCGTTATGAAGACTTTCGCGATACGGGCGGCTTTATCCTGATCGACCGGATAACCAACGAAACAGCGGGAGCAGGCATGGTTCTCTTTCCGCTTCGCCGCGCCGCGAACATCGTTTGGCAACCGCTTACCGTCAATAAGGAATCCCGCGCACGGATAAAAGACCAGAAGCCTTGCGTGTTGTGGTTTACGGGGCTTTCCGGCTCCGGCAAATCCACGATCGCCGATATAGTCGAACAAAAGCTGTTCGCCTTGGGCCGCCACACCTATCTTCTTGACGGTGACAATATCCGCCACGGACTTAACAAGGATTTGGGATTCACAGAAGAGGACCGCGTCGAAAACATACGACGCGTGGCCGAGACGGCCAAACTGTTCGCCGACGCCGGACTTATCGTTCTTGTTTCTTTCATTTCTCCCTTTGCCAAAGACCGCCTGTTGGCGCGCGAACGCATGCAAGAGGGCGAATTCTTTGAAATCTTCGTCGACACACCTCTTGAAGAATGCGAGCACCGCGACCCCAAAAACCTTTACAAGAAAGCGCGTGAGGGAAAAATCGTGAACTTCACCGGCATCGACTCCCCGTATGAACCGCCCCAAAACCCTGAACTCGTCGTCGACACCTTGGCAAAAAAGCCAGAGGAAGCGGCGCAAGACATCCTTGCGCTCTTGCGCTTGAACAACAAAATTTGAGACCACGCAATGCCTAAGTCGCTCTTGAAGTTTCGAAAGCTTTTACATTATCTCGTGTTTGAGTGTTTCATGCCTCCGCTAATCGGCTTGGCAATAATGCTGACGTTTTCGATTGCTGCGGGCGAACTTTGGCTTCGCGCGACCAAGCCATTTAATAATAATGTATACCCTGTAACCTTCGTTGACGGAGTCGGGCCACAACTGAAACCCCATGAATTGGTCCAGCGAACCAATCAACATGATTTTTGGGTTAAGGAAAAAACAAACTCGTTAGGCTTTCCCGACCGCGAGCCGCCGTCATCGCCGCCAACAAAGGCTTGCCGTATCGTCTTTCTCGGCGACAGCTTCGTCGAAGCGGTTCAAATGCCGATAAACAATAAGTTCCATGTGTTGCTCGAAGAACTTGCCAAGAACAATGACCTTGGATATCCGCTAGAAACGGTTGCCATAGGCTATTCGGGAACAGGGCAAGCCAATCAATTGGCTTTCTATGATAAATACACTCCCATTCTTCATCCAGATGTTGTGGCGCTTGTGGCCGTTGACAACGATCTATCCAACAATTCGCCTTATCTTGAAGCCGTTCGAAGCGGATGGAATCCCGAGCGCCTGCCTTACAGCTTTACGGTACGGGGGAAGAACGGGTGGGAAGAAACCAAGCCGGATCCAGAATGGCTTGCTCATGCATTTATAAGCGCGGCCCCCGTTTCCCCAAAAGCGTACGCAAAGCTCTATGAAACGTCATATCTCAATAATTGGCTTTATTCCCTGCTTCGTGTCCGCAAGCCGGAATTGGCGGCACGTTTGTCGGGGAAGACATCTTACGAAAAACAATTAGCAGAACACCTCGCGTGGGCCAAGAGCCTGCCTGGCGGTTCTGGCCGGTATGAGGGTTGGAATTATCCCGAAGACCTGGACCTCGATAAGATGTTTTTAGCGCAGGTTTTGCCGCCAGTTTTTCAAGACGCAATGACAATGTCTAAGGAAGCCATCAGGCGCTTCGCGGCGAGGTCCCGGCACGACGACATCAAGCTTCTGGCCTTGGGCACTCATTCCCTCATCCGCCATGAAGGATTGAGCAAAACGCACAAAGAAAGAAAATTGAGCGACGACCTTTACCGTGACCGCATGAAGAAATTGTTCGAGGATGAAGGCATTCCTTTTATTGATCAGGGCGCATACATCAAACAACAGGGAATACCGATTTCAGACGCTTACTTCAAATCGGACAGCCATTGGAACGCTTTGGGCCATCGCACGGCGGCTGAGGCCGTTTTTCAATATCTTAAGGATCATCCGGAAGTCTGTGACAAACGGAAGGAACGCCTCTAAAATCCGGCAGAATCAGGGATACAAGCGGATAACATGAGCGAAAAAACATCGACAGCATTCGAAGGCGGATCGCACGCCGATCCTGTACAGGCCGGATCGGAAAAATCGTTCGGCGACGTTTTTTCGATTGTATTTCTCATAATTGGTTTATTTCCTTTATGGTACGGCAATCCTGTGCGTTCTTGGTCTGTTGGCGTCGCCTTGGCCTTTTTGATTACCGCTTTCGTTGCGCCCAGAACCTTAAGGCCGCTTAACCTGTTATGGCACAAGTTTGGCATGTTGCTGCATCACATCGTCACGCCCCTTGTCATGGGCATTCTGTTTTTCGGCGTTGTTACGCCCTTTGGACTTTTAATGCGCGCCGCCGGAAACGACCCTATGCGGGTAAAAAAACAACCCGATGCGAAAACTTACTGGATCGAACGCGCGCCGCCTGGCCCTGAACCCTCAACCATGAAAAACCAGTTTTAGGAATCCATCATGTCTTTCCTTTATGAGCTTTGGTCCTTCCTCCGCGCGCGCAAGAAATATTGGCTGTTACCCGTTTTAATCATGATGGTTCTTTTGGGTGGATTGATCGTCCTAAGCCAAGGGTCGGCTGTGGCTCCCTTCATTTACACGTTGTTCTAAGAGGAGCGGCGCGTGCGCGTACTCGGCATATCGGCTTATTATCACGACAGCGCGGCTGCACTTATAGATGATGGCCTGATCGTGGCGGCGGCGCAGGAAGAACGCTTTACGCGCAAAAAACACGACTCGCGCTTTCCCAAGAACGCCATCACGTACTGCCTTGCCGAAGCTAAATGCTCCATGGACGACGTCGATTACGTCGTTTTCTATGACAAGCCCTTTTTGAAATTCGAGCGTTTGCTCGAAACCTATATGTCCTTTGCCCCGAAGGGGTTCCTGTCGTTCAAGATGGCGATGCCTGTCTGGATCAAGGAAAAGCTTTTCCAGAAAGACTTGCTGCGCAAGGAATTGAGGGCGTATTCGGACAAGGTCGATTGGATGACGCGGTTGTTGTTCGCCGAACATCATTTGTCGCACGCGGCGTCGGCCTTTTTCCCCTCGCCTTACCAGGAAGCCGCCGTATTGACGATGGACGGCGTCGGCGAATGGACAACGACCTCGCTGGCAATGGGCCAAGGCAATCGGCTCAACATCCACAAGGAAATCCACTTCCCGCACTCGCTCGGCTTGCTGTACTCTGCGTTCACTTATTATACGGGCTTTAAGGTCAACTCGGGCGAGTACAAAGTGATGGGTCTCGCGCCTTATGGCGATCCCAAGTACGCGCAAACCATTCTCGACAAGATCATCGACGTCAAGGACGACGGCAGCTTTCATCTCGATCAATCGTATTTCAATTATTGCACCGGCCTGACGATGACGAACGAAAAGTTCGCCAATCTGTTCGGTCAGCCCGTGCGCGATCCCAAGAAAGACCAGCTTTCGCAATTCCATATGGACATCGCGGCGTCAATACAAGCCCTGACGGAACATGTCGTGCTGAAATTGGCCCGTTCGATCCGCAAGGAAACGGGCGCGAAGAATTTGTGCCTCGCGGGCGGCGTGGCTTTGAACTGCGTCGCTAACGGTAAAATTCATCGCGAAGGCCTCTTTGACGACATCTGGATTCAACCCGCCGCAGGCGACGCAGGCGGCGCGCTGGGCGCGGCTCTGGCCGGATATTACCTTTTCCAGAATCAACCCCGCGCCGTGACGCAGGATCGCGATGAGATGCGCGGATCGTACTTGGGCCCCCTTTTCGCCCAAGCGGACTGCGAGGCGCGATTGAAGGCCGCTGGCGCTTCGTTTACCGTGCTTGCCGATGAAGAAATTTTGGAATTTGCCGCGCAAGCGTTGGCAGACGGCAAAGCCATCGGCTGGATGAATGGACGCATGGAGTTCGGCCCGCGCGCGCTTGGCGGACGGTCGATCCTCGGCGATCCGCGTTCGCCGACCATGCAAAAAATGCTGAACCTCAAAGTCAAATACCGCGAAAGCTTTCGCCCCTTCGCGCCTTCCGTTTTGCGCGAGGATGTTGCGAAATGGTTCGAAATCGACGCGGATTCCCCGTACATGCTGCTCGTCGCCCCCGTGAAAGAGGAACGCCGGCGCTCCATGACCACGGAAGAACAGAAGCTTTTCGGTATCGAAAAGCTGAACGTGCCGCGCTCCACCATTCCGGCCGTGACGCACATCGACTATTCCGCCCGCATCCAGACAGTGCACGCCGACACGAACCCGCGCTATCACGCGCTTATTACGCGTTTCAAGGAAAAAACGGGTTGCGGCGTTGTGATCAACACGAGCTTTAACGTGCGCGGCGAACCGATCGTGTGCTCCCCCGAGGACGCCTTCCGGTGCTTCATGGGAACGGAAATCGAGGTTTTAGTGGTTGGGAATTGCTTCCTGAAAAAAGAGGATCAAAATCCCGCGCTCAAGCTCGATTATAAAAACGCGTTCGAGCTGGATTGATTTTGCCATCGAGGCGGTTTGGCGACAGCGGAACGCGCGGCGCATACCTGCCTGAACAACAGTAACGGAAGAACCTTGCGAATTCTTTTTCTCAGCCAGAACCTCGAACGCGGCGGCGCGGAACGCCAATTGACCGCGCTTGCGGTCGGGCTGGCCAAACGCGGGCATCACGTCTCTGTCGTCACATTTTACGGCGGAGCCTATGAAGCCGAGATAAAGGCAAGTGGGTGCGACGTCATCAATCTCAACAAATGCGGAAGATGGGACATCGTTCCTTTTACCTGGCGTTTGGCCAAAACCGTCCGAAGCGTCAAGCCTGAAGTGCTTCACAGCTATCTTCCCGTTCCCAATATCATTGCGGCGTTGTTGAAACCCCTTATGCCCAATACCGTATTGGTTTGGGGCGTTCGCGCCGCCGACATGGACTTGAGCCGCTATGACCGCTTGACGCGGCTTTCCTATCAATTGGAAAAAGTATTGTCCTTCGTTCCAAAACTCATCATCGCCAACGCAGAAAAGGGCAAGGAAGTCGCCGTGTCCAAGGGGTTTCCCGAAAAGAAAATGCGCGTCATCCCTAACGGCATCGACACAGAGCGTTTTCGTCACGCCCATGCCATGAAAAGCCAGGTGCGCTATGAACTCGGCTTGCCGGACGACGTGCCCGTGATTGGCATGTTCGCGCGTTTCGATCCCATGAAGGACCACGCAACGTTTTTAACGGCAGCGGAATTTCTCGCGAAAAAAAAACCGTCCATACGCTATTTGCTGGCAGGGCAAAACGTGGATTCCAACAATCCGGCGTTTGCGAGTTGCGCATCTGGCCCTTTGCATGGAAAGCTTATGCTCCTCGGCCCGCGCAACGACGTGCCGCGCCTGATGGCCGCGCTTGATCTTTATTGCCAGTCGTCGGCCTACGGCGAAGGCTTCCCCAACGTGCTGGGCGAAGCCATGGCGTGCGGCGTGCCGTGCGTAGCGACAGACGTTGGCGACGCAGGTCATATCATCGGCTCGACAGGCCGCATCGTGCCACCGCGCGATCCTGCCGCTCTGGCGGAAGCTATGGAACTGCTGCTCAGCCACGTCCACAATCAGGGAAAAGTTTTGCAAGAAGCGGCGCGCGAGCGCATCGTCACCAACTTTAGCTTGCCCGCGTTGGCCGAGCGGACCGAAAACTTATTGTTGCATGCCGTCAAAGGCAAAACATCATCATGAAAATTGCGCATCTCATCACCGATCTTGATCGCGGCGGTGCAGAAGCGATGCTGGCCAAGCTTGTCCGCGCGCAAAAACCCATGAACGTCCATTCGGTCATTATTTCGATGACGGGCTTCGGCGTTTACGGCGAGGAGCTTCAACGTGAAGGCTTCCGCGTTTACGATCTCGGCATGAGGCGCGGCTTTCCAAGTCCCACGGCTATCCTTCGGCTTATGAATATTCTACGAATTGAAAAGCCGGATCTATTGCAAACGTGGCTCTATCATGCCGATCTTCTGGGGTTGATCGCTTCGAGAATAACCGGCATAAGGCCGCTATGCTGGAACTTGCGCACGTCGAACATGGACATGAGTCACTATTCGCGTCTGTCGCAAATATTGCCGCGTCTATTGGCTAAACTTTCTTCTTTTCCCGATGCAATCATCGCCAATTCCCGCGCCGCTCAGACGCGGCATAACGAATTGGGATATATACCAAAAAGTTGTCACGTGATTCCGAACGGCTTTGATACCACCCTCTTCCGTCCTGACGATGCGTTCAGGCAACAGGTTCGAAATGAACTGGGCATCAGCCAGACAACCCCTGTCATCGGCGTTATTGCCCGTTTCGATCCATCCAAGGACTACGAAGGTTTTTTGAATGCCGCAATAACCCTAGCTCAAAGCGACAAAGACGTTCATTTCGTTTTGGCCGGATTGAACGTCGATGCGGACAACCCCGTATTCCTGAAAACAACACAAGACGCTTTGGCGGGCCGCGTTTCCTTGCTCGGGCCGCGTCAGGACATAAACCGCCTGATGAACGCGTTCGACGTGTTTTGTCTGCCTTCCGCTTTCGGCGAAAGCTTTCCCAATGTAATCGGCGAGGCCATGGCTTGCGGCGTACCGTGCGTGGCGACGGACGTCGGCGATTCGTCCCTGATCGTTTGTGATACAGGCCGCATCGTCCCTCCGCGCGATCCGGCGGCGTTGGCCAAGGCATTGCTCGACATGTTGGCCTTGCCTCGCGATCAGCGTCGGGCAATGGGCAGCAAAGCGCGGCAAATCATCGCAACAGTGTATTCTCTCGACGCCATAGCGAAGCTCTATCACAAGCTATACGGCGATCTTATCGCCGAACGCAGGGCTCCGCTAAAATGATAAATAAAATGAAAAAATGGATTCCACCTCGCGCGCACGTCAATCGGCGGATAGGCCACGCTTATATGGTTGTCGGACTGGTTTCGCTCTTGCCCAAGGCCGTCTTGGTCGGGCGCGAGCTCATCATCGCCCGCCATTTCGGCACAGGCGACCAGATCGACGCCTATTTGCTCGCGCTGCTGCTTCCCATGTTGATCGTGCAAGTCATCGTGAATGCGTTTTCGACGGCGCTCATGCCCGTCTATGTACAAACGCGCGAGCAAAAAGGCCCCGCATATGCCGGAAAGCTTGCCGCGCACGCGCTGTTTTTCGGCTTAGCGGCGCTTACGCTGATGACGGGCTTTTTATATCTGGCCAAACCGTTCGTCATTCCGCTTATTGCGCACGCGTTCCCGCCAGCAAAGCAAGCGTTGACGGACGAGTATTTCATGCTTCTCATTCCGCTGGTTCTGATGCAGGGAGCGACGGCCATGTGGAGCGGCTTGATCAACGCCGAGCAACGCTTCGCGGGCGTAAGCCTTTTGCCGATTATCACGCCCCTTATCGTCATTGCCGTTTTATTCAGCCCCTTGGCCGAAGGCGGGATGCGCGCAGTGGCGCTGGCGACGCTCGCGGGCGCAGCTCTCGAAGCGAGCATCGCGGCAATATTGGCCCGCAAACTAAACATTCCTTGGCCGCATTGGGGAAAGGTCGATTCCGTTTTCGGCAAAGTCCTGAGCCGTTCCCTGCCGATGTTGATCGGGCTTGCCTTGATGAATTGCAATTTGTTTGTGGATCAGTTCTGCGCTTCGCTGATCGGCGGCGGCAGCGTCGCCATGCTGAACTACGGCAACAAAATCGTCACAGCGATCATATCGCTCTCCGTCATGCCGATGAGCATCGCCGTCATGCCTTATTTTTCACAGCTCGTGGCCAGAAATAACTGGCAAGACTTGCGCCAGTCCCTGACATTCTGGGGCCTCATCATCACAGGCTTGGCTGCGCCTTTTACCGCCGCCTTGGTTGCTCTTACGCCTTTTATCGTTCAGCTCCTCTTTCCCGGCTTCGACGGCGAAACATCCCGAACGGTCGCCACCGTCCAGAAAGGTTATCTCTATCAACTTCCCTTTTACCTGTTGGGCGTCCTCGGCGTTCAGGCCCTTAACGCGCTGGGCAAAGTTAGGACTATATTGGCCATCGCTTTTTGCAACTTCGCCATAAATCTCGTTCTCGATCTCGTTTTGCCGCGTTATGTGGGATTGCAAGGTATTGCCTTGTCGACCAGCATTATGTACGCATTCTCGACGACCATGGTGTTCATGAGTCTGTTCGTATTTTCACGCGGCATCCGCGCGGGCTTAACCGGAAAGGCCGCCCCCCTGCCCACGATCGAAATGTAATCCATGCCAGAGCCAAACAGCCTTCTTGAAACTATCCCGTGCAATCTTTGCGGCGGCATGCGCCACAAGCCCGTCTATCGAATGCCGGACGCGAAATATAATCCGGATGATTGGTTCACGGTCGTTCAATGCGAAGACTGCGGTTTCGCATTCGTCAACCCACGTCCGCGCGTGGATGTCATGGGTCGTTATTATCCGACCGATTTCTTTGATTACTTCGAGGTCGAATCGGAACATCACCGAAAGCGCTATGGCCGCGAATTGGCCTTCGTGAACGCCGCGCTCCCCCGCGCGACCGAAAAGCCAAAGCTGTTAGATGTCGGTTGCGCGAACGGAGGGTTTCCCCGTTTCGCCCGCGAGCATGGATATGATGTCGAAGGCGTCGAAATAGCGCAAAACGCCAACGACATCGGCGATTTTACCGTTTACCGCGTTCCTTTCGACCGAATTCCGGTCAACGAACCGCGTTACGACGCCGTCACGGCATGGGCCGTTCTTGAGCACGTTCACGACCCCAAGGCTTATCTCCGAAAGGCCGCCTCGGTACTCAAACCTAACGGCGTTTTCGTGTTTCTTGTAACGAACTTTGACAGCATCTCATCGCGTAACCTCTTTCAAGAAGACGTGCCCCGCCATTTGAATTTCTTCTCGAAAGAAACCGTTGGACGCTATCTTAAGGAAAGCGGGCTTGTGCTCGAAAAATACGCGTTTGACGACACGATTTATGAAATGCACCCCGTTCATTGGCTACGCCATTGGCTCAAAAATTTGGCCGGACGCCCGCCAATGACGTGGGAGCAATTGCCGGAAACGCGCCAAAGTTTTTGTAACCGCACAGGACTTAAGGTCAATGGCTTGGGTTCTTTGGCTTATGGCTTGTTCAACCCATTGGCGGTTCTCGACCGCCTGCTCATGCCGCTATACGCCAAATGGCAAAAAATGACCGGTACCTACGGGATCGGCGTATTCGTAGCCCGCAAGCCCCGCCAAACCTGATAATGCCACCGGAAACAGCCATAGCCAGTCTTGTGGGGTTTTAAGGTCTGTGCTAGCAGTCTTAGCCTTTTAACTTATAGGCGGCAATTCGTCCCTGAACTAAAAATTTCATCCTCAAGTGGCCCAAGTTAAAACCTCCAAAGCGTACTGGGATAACGTGTGGAACCATCAGTTCGACACGCCCGTTCTGGCCCCCAATTCGACGGACGTAGGCCGTGAATTCGACCGATCTTTCGACAAGGCTGTGCGCCTCGCTTTGGACAAATGGGGCGGAAAAGCCGAAACGTTGCTTGAGGTCGGATGCGGCGGTTCGTGCTATCTGCCTTATTTTGCAAAGCACCATGGCCTGAAGGTCTATGGCCTCGACTATTCCGAAACCGGTTGCGATTTGGCGCGCAGGGCTTTGGCGGAGCAACATGTTGCCGGAGAAATCCGGATAGGCGACATGAACGAGCCGCAAAAAGATTTCGGGCCCTTTGACATCGTATTTTCAAACGGTTTGCTGGAGCACTTTCAGGACACTGCGGCAGCCGCCAGTGCCTTAAAAGCTTTTGTTAAACACGGCGGACTCATGATTTCGATCATTCCCAATATGTGTGGAATGACAGGTTTCTTGCAAAAATACCTTTTCCGCGAAGTCTATGACACCCATGTCTTGCACGATCTGAATTCAATCGCATCGGCTCACGCCGCAGCAGGGCTCGAGGTGCTGGCAACGCAATACTTCATGACGGTTAATTTTGGAGTCGTTCGGGGCAAATATGACTTCACCCCTCTCGGGCGCATACTTCCCTATGCGCGAACGGGGCTTAACCTGCTCTTTTGGTCATTCGAGCGGTTGATCGGCAAGACGTGGCCGAACCGTTTCACCTCTCCCTATATTATTTGCGCCGCCAAGGCCCCTTGATTTTTGGATCACAGGGTTCTTGTGGACACAGTCTCTTCCCCCCTTGTTTCTATGTCCCTCACGGACTAATAATCCCTTCCAGCAAAAGCAAAGGGTTACATGACAAGCTCCCAACAAAAAGACATGGCCGACGCCGATCTTCTGGCAAGCGGCCGCAACGTTCTGATAGCCGAAGGAAACGCCTTGCGCGTTTTGGCCGGTCAACTCAACGACTCTTTCATCAAAGCGGTGCGTCAGCTTGTGGCCTGCAAAGGCCGCGTGGTTGTCACAGGCATGGGCAAAAGCGGCCACATCGCGCGCAAGATTTCGGCCACCATGGCATCGACGGGCACGCCTTCGCTTTTCGTACACCCAGGTGAAGCCAGCCACGGCGACCTTGGCATGATCTTGCCGAGCGATGTGGTCATCGCCATTTCCAACTCGGGCGAAACAGCCGAACTGTCTGATCTTATCGACTACACGAAACGTTTTTCCATTCCGCTGATCGGCGTCACAAGCCGGAGCAAAAGCGCGCTTGGCCAAGCCGCTGACATCCTTCTTCTTTTGCCCGCCGAACCGGAGGTGGGATCGCTTGGCCTTGCCCCGACCACATCGACAACGCTCACGCTCGCGCTCGGCGATGCTTTGGCCGTGTGCGCTCTGGAATCGAAGGGATTCACTGCCGAGGATTTCCGGAATTTCCATCCGGGCGGAAAATTGGGAAAAATCCTTCAACGCGTGGAAGACGTCATGCACCGCGACCTCGCCGTTCCTCTGGTGCGCGAAAACGATACGATGGATCACGTTATCGTCGTGATGACCGAAAAACGATTCGGGTGCGCGGGAATTGTCGATGCGCGCGGGCTTCTCGCGGGCATCATCACGGACGGCGACTTGCGCCGCCACATGAACAACGACATCACGGCCAAGACGGCCAGCGCCATCATGACTCGCAATCCCATGACCGTACCCCCGCGTCTCCTTGCGGCCGAGGCCCTGAAAATCCTGAACGACAACAAAAGGACCCAGCTTTTTGTGGTTGATGACGGGAAACCTGTGGGAATCATCCATATCCACGATCTTCTGAAGGCTGGAATTGCCTGATATGCAGGCAAAATTTGCCGCTTTGCAAAAGCTTTTACGCACCCGCGCGCATAACGCCAAAATATTCAAGCCTTAACGTCTCGTTAGCCCTTCCAAGGTAACGTGGCATGCTTATTGCAGGCTTTCAGGCTGTCTCATGTCAAGGAGAGCAACTGTGGGGCTTACACACGCCGTAATTTTTTCCGATCCGGTATTGAACGCCGTGGCGACGGATAACGCTGTCCTTTATCAACGCAACGCCTACAACCTTATCGAATCATCCCTTGATAAAGCCGTTCATATCGGCAATCTGGCAACGGACAAGACCCAGCTAAACGTGGCGAGCCAGCTTATGCGGCAAAACGCCACGCATTATTACAAATTCGATCTGACCGGCGATTCGCTCAAATTTGACATCAAAAACAACACCGGCACATCGCAAATCAAGATCCAGATCCTTGACAGTTCCGGCAAGGTCATCGCGGACAACGAGGGCACAGAAGAACAAAAGCAAGCCTATGAAAACATGACCTCATGGGACGGACACAAGTCAGAGGCAGGCGCTTATTATGCCAAAGTGTCCTTTGGAACCACGGCCCTCAAAGGCGAACCGCAGACCTACAGCCTTAGCCTGTATTCCGGCACAAGATTCAGCAAAAGCTATCAAACGACTGCCGTTTCGCAAACGTCCCTGAAACAAAAGGTCGCCATCGACAACACAATGGTGTTCGCCTTGAGCAACGCGAAGAGCTACTCGCGTCAGGACTTTAACCGCGTCAACGCTACCTTCGATTCCGCCGTCAACATCGGGTGGCTTTTCGAGAACAAGGCCGCGCTGGGCGTAAACAGCAAAGTCACGCAAGTGAATCCCGATCAGTATTACTCATTCACGCTGCAAAAGGGCAAAACGCTTAAGTTCGCGTTCAACAACCTCTCAGATACCGCGCCCCTTCGCGTCCAGATAACGGATGCGACAGGCTACAGCGTTTTCGCTGACTCCCACGGAACGACGGCGCAAAAAAAAGCTTTCGAGAAAATAACTTCGTCAGAAGGGCTCGCTGTCAAGAGAGGCCAGTTCTCCGTCAAAATCTCCTTTGCGCCCGGCGCCAACCGCCAGAAACCGCAAAGCTATAATTTTAACGTTTATTCCGGCGATATTTATCAAAACATATACAAGACGACAGCATCCGCGGAGAATTACGACACGGCGCGCATAAATGGAAATTTAGGCGCAGGGAGTTATGATTCTTTCTCTGCGGCCGCGTCACACTTATACGGTCTTGCCCAAGGCGACGAAGTTGATATATTTTCCGTTCTGTCGTCGATAGCCTAGTGCACCGCTTGATCTTCAAGCCATTGTCCGCTCAAATGACGGCGGTCTCTAACGAACGTCGGCTCTTTCACAAAGGTATGACACATGGGAACGTGGTCCCTGCCCTTCAAAAACGCTAAAACGGCCACAAGATTTAAAAAGCTTATGGACAAGCCGTGGACAGCCAAAACCTATTTTGATCCTGAACTCGGGCATTATACATGGGACTCTAAACATGTGGCCGACCTGTGCGGCAGCGATGACTTATATGACCGCCTTGATGCAAAGGCGAGGAAGAGCAAGGGAAGGCCTTTCGACATTCGCCCCCTGGTAAAACGTCATGTAAGGGCCATGCTCAAGGCTATGGAAAAAGACTTTGACCGCGGCCCGGATACAGGGGCGCTAAACGCCGTCCGGAAAGCCGTCGGCCTGAAAACACTTATCGATAAGCCTGCTTACGCAGGATCGCAAAAAACCGTTGGCGGGATATTGGCTTTGCTAGCCAAGAGCCGAATCACATGGGTTCAAACGATGTTCGACAAAAATACACGGCAACGACCGGCAAAGGGCAAAACGTCAGCAAAGAGCCTGCCTCTTGTTTACAAAATTTATCTCGACAGGAAGTCATCCAAAATCAATCTGCGGGTTATCAAAAAAGCTTTAGCGCCGATTGAGTTGAAATCAATTAAGAAAATGTTCGGCCATATTTTGGTAATTGAACTTACGCCGTCGGCCAATCGCGTCAAACGCAAAGCTTGACGTCTTCACTCCACAACGCGCCATGCGCCATCAGGAAACAAGCAGGCTTTGCCGTTTACGTTCTCGGCATAACCGTCAAACATACGAACGGTCTCATACATGCGGCATGTGCGACCTGACTCATCCACGAACGTAGATGACGTTTGGTTAGCGGGAATGGCTCCGTCTTGCATAAGCGGCGCAGCATATGTCACGGGCGGCGGGCTTAGGATTACCGGTGCGGGCGCCACAACGACAGGCGGCCCGTGAACGAAACGAGGATGAAAATAACGCCTATGGCGATGATAGCGGGGATACGGGTCCCAATAAGGATCGTAATATCCGCCGCTGCTAAAATACATGCTTACGCTCGTGCGCGCATCGGCATTTGACGCAAGTCCCAAACCGACGATAACGAGGGCCAAGCAGAGAAGAAATCTGGTCATAAACACCCCCTATTCTGGGCCGGATGAATGTAAATTTCACGCCACTTTATGGCCGGATGATGGCGTTCACCTGCGCATAAAAAATTAACGGCGCCCTCCCTTTTGCGCCATCCATTCTTTGGTTTATCAAAGCGTTACCTATTATTAAGCCTCTCGAGGGTATAATTTTGACCATATTCAAAATACATATTTTCGGGCTAGGCATTATGGGCAGATACACGGACGAAATGCGCCGCCGTTACGCATCCGGCGAAGATCCCAATAAACTTAAGGCTGAACTTGTCAGATATGAGATGACGACGAAAAGCCCTTTCGTCAAACCCAACGGATATTGCGATCTAAAAGCTTTGGACGAGAGAACGCTCAAAGCCGAAACGGAAAATAAAACAACACCTCTCGCAGAACTCAAAGACATAGAATTGGCGAGCATCTTGCTAAGGTATTCCGATCCCGATCATCCGTTTGCAAGAGAAGCTTTTGACCTGGCCAGAAACAAAGGCTTGACCGTCCTGAAACAGCCTCTGACATCAACCCAACTTCAACGGCAGCTCAATAATTACAGAAACGAACAGGCAGCCAAACCAAAACCTGAAAAAAGCTGCTTTCACCGTAATCTCGGAGAATTCAAGCGCTAAGCTCCTGCTTATTCCGCAGACTTCCTTAAAGCGTCATAGGCCAGCAGCGTCTCCACCAATTTCGGAAAATCCCTGAACGGCACCATGTTCGGCCCATCCGAGGGAGCGTGGTCGGGGTCGGGATGTGTCTCGATAAAAACGGCCGCAACGCCTACCGCCACCGCAGCGCGAGCCAGAACAGGCACATGTTGGCGCTCGCCGCCGCTGCTCGAGCCTTTGCCGCCCGGCTGCTGTACCGAATGGGTCGCGTCGAACACGACCGGATATCCCGTCTCGGCCATAATCGGCAACGCGCGCATATCCGACACAAGGGTGTTGTATCCAAAACAGACCCCGCGTTCGCAGAGCAAAATATTCTCGTTCCCCGTCGAGGCAATTTTGGCCGCCACGTTTTTCATGTCCCACGGCGCCAGAAATTGGCCCTTTTTCACGTTGATCGGCTTGCCCGTCTCGCCCGCAGCCAGCAATAAATCCGTCTGACGGCATAAAAACGCGGGAATTTGCAAGACGTCGGCCACTTCAGCAACACGTTTGCACTGCGCGGCTTCGTGAATGTCCGTAATCACAGGTAGTCCTGATGTTTCGCGGACTTCAGCCAATATGGGCAACGCTCCTTCAAGCCCAATGCCGCGCTCGGTTTTATGCGACGAGCGATTAGCTTTATCAAACGACGTTTTGTAAATGATGCCAACATCGTACGCCGCAGCGAACTCAGCCATGGCCGAGCTCAGTTCAAGGGCCTGCTGGCGCGATTCCATTTGGCAAGGACCTGCGATGAACACAAGGCGCAGATCATTGCCGATTGCAATGGCGCCGCCTTTCGGTTTGGGGATGCTAACGTGCCGCGGCATTTTCCTTGTTTCCTGAAGCTTCGCGCTGTTTCCGGCGGTTATAACTGTAAACCCCATAGGGTAGCATAAGAAAATACAAAGTGCCTATGCCCGACAACGTCAACCACGGATTGGTCACGAGCATAGCCACAACAAGGCATGCTCCCGCCATCAAGGGCGCGACAAAAACGGGCGCGATGCGGCGGCCCTTCATGGACATCGTGGGTAGCCGACTAACCATAAGCCCGCCGACAGCGACCATCCAAAGCGAAATGGCCCATGGCGGCGGCTGCACGGCCTCACCGAATTGAAGAACGTAGATCAGCGGCATAAGCGCGAGTCCAGCCCCTGCAGGAGCGGGAACACCCGTGAAAAAGTTTTTTGTCCATGCAGGCAACGAATGGTCTTCAAGCATCGTGTTGAAGCGGGCCAAACGCAAGGCGCAACATCCGGCAAGCACTAAAACGGCAATCCACCCTAGCCCAAGCTTTTCGGTCTGCAGGGCCCACAAATACAGAACAAGCCCTGGGGCCACGCCAAAACAGGTCAAGTCGGAAAGGCTGTCCAACTCGGCGCCGAACTTGCTGTCGATATTCAAAAGCCGCGCCACGCGCCCGTCCAGAACGTCGAAAACGGCCGCCACCACAATCGCCAGAACGGCCTCGCGCCAGAGACCCATAAGGGCAAAGCGCATCGAGGTCAGCCCCGAACACAACGCCAACAGCGTCAGCATGTTGGGCAAGAGCCGCGTTACCGGCATTTCTTTGACGTTAGGCATTTCCCTCTCCTTGAAAGAAAGAACGTTAGCGGGTTTCGCCCTTGCGCTCCGCCTCATTCGACAAACAGTCGGCCAAGACGGTTTCACCGGCGATCATGCGCTGCCCCACAGCCACAAGAGCGTTCAGGCCCTGCGGCAAATACACGTCGGCGCGGCTGCCGAAACGTATCAACCCGTAACGTTCTCCGGTTTTCAGTTGATGGCCGAGGCTTGCCGTACATACGATGCGACGGGCGATCAATCCGGCGATTTGCACAACGCCGATCGTCTTATCCTTGTAGGGATGCTCGCCCGTCATGCGAAGAGCTATCGCCATGCGCTCGTTGTCCTCGCTTGCCTTGTCCAACGAGGCGTTCAGGAACTTGCCCGCGTGATAAACCGCGTGCACGACGACCCCCTCTGCGGGGCTCCGGTTTACATGAACGTCAAAGACATTAAGAAATATGCTGATGCGCGTACAAGGCTGATCGCCGACCCCGAGGCTTGGATCGGGAACGACAGTCGATACGCCGACCACACGTCCATCGGCCGGACTGACGATCAGCCCCGGACGCGAAGGCGTAACCCGAGCGGGGTCGCGAAAGAAATAGACGCACCACGCGGTCAGCAAAGCGCCAAGCGTGAACCACGGCCATCCAAAAAGAGACAAAAAGGCTGTCCCCAAACCGAAAAGCCCGATAAAAGGCCAACCTGCCGGGTGTATGTAGGCGATCGCTTGCTTTGTATGACTCATGTCATTCCTTGTTTTTGTGTTTGGTTTCAAGAACGCTAGCGAAATTGGCGGCGTTTGAAAAGATTGATCGCGCGGCGACGGATAGGCGCGTTTTTTCCTGTCTTTCAGGGCGCCAACCCACGCTCCAGGGCCGTAAAGCCCTGCCGTGACGCGCAAAATTTATCCGGAAACCTCCATCTTTTCCATAAATGGCATGAGCGCCATGACTTCGGAAAGAATCGCGCGTCAGAGAAACGACGGCCTCTTCGGCGCAGGGCGCCCTATTGTGCGGATTGATAACAACTTTGTGCCCCGCTGTGCATTCACGCTCCAGTATCTCCGGTTTCCTGATCCACGCCACGTTTCCCCATGAGTACGCGCCGACGCAACGCGATTCATCGCATGCAAGCGGCGGCAAGCCCTCATCCCTTTCAGCGACAAACCTCAATCGATCCTTTTTGTAGCCATAGCGTTCGCCCCAATAACCGGCCAGATAATCATTCGGCTTGGCGTCGACCGCCGTAATCAGGATCTCGCCGCGTTCGCCGTTCCACCACCCGGCCTGTTTGCCGTCCGGTCCCAAAAGAATCGACATGCGCGGTTCGAAAAAAGTCAACCCGATGACCGTCAACAAAACGGCAAGACCCGCCCATCGCTTCCGTCCCTGCGTCAAGGTGAAAAACAAGCCGCCGAACGTCGCCGCCAGTATGAACGGCATCGGCATGGGCGGTGGCCTGTAATGAGCGCCGGGCAACGACGATATTTTGCCTGTCAAACCGATAAGTAATTCCAAGCCCGGCTCAAGCAGCTTTAAGGGCCATACCTCCAGACCGACAAGCCAACACAACTCCGTCAAGACGCACAGGGGCATCAACCAGAAAGCGGTCAATGGAATGGCTAAAGTGTTGGCCAAAACGCTGTAAACCTCGGCTTCCTGAAAATGGTAAAGACAAAAAGGAACCGTCGCCAGCGTCGCGACAACCGACATTCCCGCAAGGCCCAAGATATGCCGCAGGGTGCTCCACGCGGCTCCGTCCCGCTCCGGAAACAAACGCCAACCTTTCGCGCGCGCCCATTCGCCCACCGCGATCAATCCCGTAACGGCGGCGAAGGAAAGCTGGAAAGCCGGATGCAGAAGCATATAAGGCCAAATAAGCAAAATAACGAAGGCGGCCAGAGCCACGGTCCGCAAAGACAAGCTCAAACGATCCGCCATGATTCCGAGCAGCGCAACACCCGTCATGAACAAAGCACGGCGCGTCGGCACAGGCGCGCCAACCTGCAACGTGAAAAAGACTATGGCGAGCAACGCCGCTGCGGCGGCCCATTTTTTGATTGGGAACCGCAAGGCAATACAGGGAAAAAGCGCCAGCAACGCCCGCACGAAAAAAAACACAACTCCCGCGACAAGGCCGATATGCAGGCCCGCAATCGCCAGCAAATGCGCCAACCCTATCGATCGCATGGCCTCCATCGTCTCCGGACTCAACGACGTTTTGTCGCCCGTTAACAGGATGATGGCCAATCCTGCGGCATCGCCCTGCATATGTCGCTTGACCATGGCCTGCATGTCCTGCCTGATCTGTGCGAACCACACGCTTATCCTTGACGGCGCATCGACGGCGGAATCGCCCAGCTTCACCTTGCCCATGAGGTATCCTGTCGCGCCTATGCCTTGTAAAAAAGCGTTGCGACGGAAGTCAAAGCCGTCCGGCATCATGGGTTCGGAAAAAGGCAGCACCTTGGCGACCGCCTCAATGCTTTGTCCGGGTTTCACGTCAGGGGCTTGCCTATCGAGCCTGCGCGGCATCACCATACGCATGCGATCAGGCGTTCGATGCAGAGGAAGCGCCTCGACGTACACGTCTTCGAGCAAAAGCCTACGACCCGATTTGTGCTGCTCGACATCGACGATTGTCGCCTTGATCTGCGTCGCGCGCGTTGGCCAATCGAGCATGGGGGTGCCATAAACCATCGATGCCAACGTCGCCGACGAAAAGCCAAGAAAGACAACAAACAACGTCCCCGCAATAAGGAAACGGCGAAAAACAAGCATAACAGGGCAGACCATGGCAAAGCTGCCAAAAACAGCAACAGGATCAGGCTCATAGGGCCACATGTAATATGCGCCTATTCCCGCGCCCAAAACGACCGGCGCCCAAAGAAACCGTCTGGACCTTTCTTCGGACCACATTTCTTTTATTTCGGGCCACACGACCGTATGGAAACGGGTAAATTTTGAATAAAACCAATTCAAAGAACGCAAAACACTTATGGTCATGGGGTTTGCATCGGGTAAGGATCACGTTAAGGGGCTGTTAAAAGACAAAGGTTAATCTAGAACGTCTTTTAAAACAGGCATAGCAGAGCCTGAGGCCATAACCATAACAACGAGCAAAAGTCTCTTCATGCCGTCCTTTGCCGACCTTACACACAGCCCCCTTCAGACTGATGGTGCGCAGCGGCTAATGACAAGCGATCCGGAAGGCTTTCTGCGGCGCGTTTGGGTGCCGCATTCCAGCAAACTGCAATTTCAGGTTGATGGCGTCCTTTTTCATGCGGCCTACAAAGCCGAGAACAACGGCGTAACCATTCAAATCTGGTCCATATTGGGGTATTTGCCTTATTCGGTGGAATCAGCCGAAAAAAGGCATCTTTTGATCACCCTTCTGGAAGCTTTACGCCCCTTAAAGCCTTTAATTTTTGGAATTGACAAAGAAAACCAAATTGTTGTCTCGCAAACGTTCACGACCGACGCGATCCGGTTCCCGACTTATATTTTCACAGTGCTAATTCCCTTTTTGCAGCAGGCCCTGCCCCATATACGCTTGATCGGGGAACTTCTCGACTAAAGACGCACAAAGACGCTAGGGTTTATTAAAGCTTTGGAAAGGCTCTGTTAATAGCTATGTTGTTATACTTTTTCTTCTCATGACTTTTTTTAACTGGTATTGAAATCATGCTGCAGCATTTAACCGCATTTCTTCCTGTCAGAGCCGTTTGCGTTTATTGCGGCTCGTCGAACCATATCGATCAAAGCCTTAAAAAGGTCGCCCACGATGTGGGACGCGCTTTGGGCGAAAAAAAAATAAAAATCGTGTACGGCGGTGGGCGCGGCGGCCTTATGGGTCCGTTGGCCGATTCGGCGTTGGAGGAAGGAGGCGAGGTCGTCGGCATCATTCCCGAGTTCATCCGTTCCCGCGAAATCCAGCACACGGGTTTGACCGAACTGCAGGTCGTCGACAGCATGCATGCGCGCAAGAGCCTGATGGTCGAAAGATCCGACGCTTTCATCGTTTTGCCGGGAAGACTCGGCACCATGGATGAAACTTTCGAAATTTTGACGTGGAAGCAGCTTGGCCTCCACACAAAGCCCATCATCCTGTTCAACCACAACAACTTCTGGTCGCACTTGCTGGATTTGCTGGATCACATCGTCGCACGCAAATTCGCAACGGAAGACACGGCCCAACTTTATACGGTCGTTGAGGATATCGACGGCCTGTTCTCCGCCTTGGCGGCGCCCGCATATCCTGCGATGGATCCCGCTACAAAGTGGTTCTAAAACGGGGAAATCCGCCTGCTAAGAAAGCCCCTTGCGACCCATCTCGAGAAACTTGGCCTGACGTTTCTTAAGAAGCGTCCGCCCGTCCAGCTTTGACAACTCTTCAAAGCTTTGATTTATGGCCTCGCCCACCGCGCGTATGGCTTCCACGGGCTGACGATGAGCGCCGCCCATAGGCTCGGCGATCACCCGATCGATCAAGCCAAGCTGGAGGAGATCCTGAGCCGTCAGCTTGAGCGCGGCGGCGGCTTCGGGAGCCTGCGCGCCGCTGCGCCACAGGATCGACGCACATCCTTCGGGCGAAATGACGGAATATATGGCGTGCTCAAGCATTAGCACTCTGTCGCCAGCTGCGATGGCGATGGCGCCGCCTGATCCGCCTTCTCCGATAACGCAGGCCACCAGAGGAACGGGCACGTCGAAACACGTATCGATGGAGC
>CAZYPX010000007.1:0-26709 GCA_964649675.1 uncultured Rhodospirillaceae bacterium
CATCGCTAAGCAGCGCAGCGTTGTTGTCCACGACACCCAAACGCCGTCCAAGAAAAGACGCCAGCGCTTCGCCCATCGAGGCATGATCAAGAATGAAAGCCTTGAGCGTGGCCTCCAGCTCCGGTTCTTGCTTGACGATGTCGGCGGCTTCCTTGCGGAGAGATTCCCACACCGCGCTTTCGCTGGGCGTTTTCGTATCGGGCTTGGCGTGCATGGCTCACTTTTTCTTCTTTTTGGCGGGCTTTTCGGGATCGAGCGGCACTGCGGCCGTTTGCGCCGCGCGCCAAAGATGAAGTTTTTTCGCCAAGGCCTTATCGGCCAGAGCCAGAATAGCAACAGCCAACAAACCCGCGTTGACGGCACCGGCCTTGCCGATGGCGAGCGTGCCCACAGGGATGCCCGCCGGCATCTGAACGATGGAAAGCAGGCTGTCCATGCCGTTCAGGGCCTTGGACTGCATCGGAACGCCCAGAACCGGCAGCGTCGTCATGGCGGCCATAACGCCCGGGAGATGAGCCGCCGCACCCGCGCCCGCGATGATGATCTTAAGGCCCCGCTTTTCGGCTGTAGCCGCATACTCAAGCGCCCGATGTGGCGTGCGATGCGCCGAAGCCACTTGAGCCTCGTAAGGCACATCGAAATCCTTTAAAATCTCCGTAATATTCCGCATGACCTCCCAGTCCGACTGGCTCCCCATAACGATGCCGACCAGCGGCTGAGACTTGGTTTTGACCGTACGGCGCATGGCTGTCCTCCCTTGTTTTCGTTGCGCATAATTATAGGTTTTTTGCCACATTGACCAGAGGCTATTTGTAAGGTCTTATAAAGAGTTAATACCGTGATTCATGCCTGATAGGAATTTTTCGTGGAAAGCTCTCTCGATCTTTATTCGGACCCGCTCGCCGATGCGCCCCTGACGGCCGAGCAACGGCAAATATGGGAAATGGCGCGCTCGGAGCTTTTAATCGCGCGGGAACGCATCGAAGAGCTCGAAACGCGGTTGAACTCCCTTGAGAACAACGCTCACGAGGCCGGCATCGTTCAAACCGTGCTTTCACGGCCCGAATTCAACCGCGAGGTCGCCCGCATGCTGGCGTTCGACGAACGTTACGGCGGCATGTCAAGCGTGTTATACTTTGACGTGGAAAATCTTTCGGACATCCATAAGCACAACGGACGCGACATTGCAAACACGGTCGTACGGGTTATCTGCGACACGCTGGTCAAACATATTCGCAGCAGCGACATCGTGGGACGTTTGGCAACAGATGAATTCGGCGTCCTGCTTGCCCGATGCGACAACGACGCCGCGTGGAAAAAAGGCGAAAACCTATCCGCAATGCTGCACGACGATCTTGAAAAAATCCCCGAATGCACGACGCGCCCCATCATCAATTACGGCGCTTATACGTTCCGCGAGAAGGAAAACGTCGCCAATGGCCTGAAACAGGCCGCAGAGACGGTGACACGGAAAAAATAGTCTTTAAGCGATAATATCGGGAAGAATCTGGCTCTCGAGACGGTTGATTTCGTCGCGCAGCAGGAGCTTTTTCCGCTTGAGCCTTTGAAGCTGGAGCATATCGGCCCTTCCAGGTTGGGAAAGGGCGCGAATGGCATCGTCGATGTCGCGATGATCGGTCTTGAGTTGTTCCAGCCTTTCGACCAGCTTTTCCTGATTGCTCATGAGAACCTATCTCTTTGAAAACGATAGCTTCATAACAGAGAATCGGTATACTTTCCATGTATTCGTCATGAAGTCATGCTTTTCCGCCCTTTCTTTGCCGAGGTTACCGTATGCCCTCCCCCGTTAAACGCATAGCCCTTCTCACGAGCGGAGGCGACTGCGCAGGCCTTAACGCCACCTTGCGCGCCGTCGTCCTGAGCGCAAAAAAACTCAACTGGGAGGTCGTGGGCATCGAATCCGGAACACAAGGGCTTTTGGAATCCCCCCCCGCCGTCCGTACGCTTACCGTGAACGACGTCAATACTTTTATGCTCCGTCAGGGCGGCACTATTTTAGGAACGACGAACAAGGGCAATCCGTTTGCCTACCCCATGCCAGACGGCTCGATCAAAGACCTTTCGGGTGACATCATCGAAGGTTTCCGGAAAATCAAGTGCGAGGCCCTGATCGGCATAGGCGGCGACGGAAGCCTCGCGATCCTGCACCGTCTCGCGCAGCAGGGCGGCTTCCCCCTTGTCGGCATTCCCAAGACCATCGACAACGATCTGGGGAGCACCGAAACGTCCATCGGCTTTGACACGGCCGTGGCCGTCGCCACGGAAGCCCTCGATCGCCTTCAGCCCACAGCCGCAAGCCACGACCGCATCATGGTTCTGGAAGTGATGGGACGCGACGCCGGACATATCGCCCTGGCCTGCGGCATTGCGGGCGGCGCCGACGTCATTCTTGTACCGGAAATACCCTACGCGCTTGAAACGATCGCGACGCATATCAACCGCATCCGCGAAAACGGGCGGAACTTCGCCCTTATCGTCGTCTCGGAAGCCGTGCGAACGCAGGAAGGCGAAAGCGTGACGCAATCCTATTTCGGAGGCCAGAGCCGTTTCGGCGGCATAGGCCATTACATCGGCAAGCACATCGCCGACATGTGCAAGGCCGAAACGCGCGTTACCGTTCTTGGGCACGTCCAACGCGGCGGGCAACCCAGCGCGCAAGACCGCCTGCTGGCTGCGGCCGTTGGCGTCCACGCCGTCGAATTGATCAAGGACGGGAAGTTCGCGCGTATGGTGGCGTGGTCGAACCGAAGGGTTATCGACGTGCCGATCGCAGAGGCCATACAGCACTACCAAGCCATCGAGCCCGATAGCGCGCTTGTCAAAACGGCCAGAAGGCTGGGCATTTGCCTCGGCGACGAAGCGGGCAACGGAACGGCCTGAAAACGAACCAAAACAAAGGCAAAGGAGCGTTTTCGCCCCTCTAAACAGGCTTTATCAACGAACAAGCGAAAAACGCTAACCTTTTCGCAACCATGCCCAAGTATAATAATAGTTATAAAATTTCGCGAGATTTACGATATACTTCACTCATGTCTAGACTAAAAAAGCAAAAACAAAGGAGGCTTTCATATGGCACATGAACGGCGCATTGAGTCTTTGCAAAAACGTCATACACACCTTCAAAAGAAAATCGAATTCGAAGAGAAACGTCCCCATCCGGACACAGCTCTCATCCAGCAACTCAAACGTGAAAAATTGTCGATCAAGGAAGAAATCATGCGCCTTATGGAGGGAAGCCAAGTCGCAGCCTGAAATAAACAATATCGCAATATCAATAAAAAGGCCCGCGCTTCGCGGGCCTTTTTTTATTCGCCGTTCAACAGACCGTTGCCGCTTGCGCGTAAACGCCTACAGCCCATGCGTGTTGTTATCGGTCTCGATATCGGGCTGTTCCTGCGAACCCAAATCCACGATGTCCGCCGACTTGAAGGATTCTGTCTCGTCGATCGGCGGCAAGTCGGGTTGAGTTTGTTGAGCAGGGTCTTGGGTTTGCGGCGCGTTTTTCGCGGCAACCTTGGCTTCGCGAGCCACGCGACGTTGTGCGCGCTTAAGCGCGGCGTCAAGGTCGGACTGCTTGCACAGGCCGATCAAAACGGGGTTGCGCGGCTTGATGTTGGAGGAGTTCCAATGCGTGCGATCGCGCACTTTCGCGATCGTGTCCTTGGTGGTGCCCAAAAGACGCGCGATTTGCGCCTCGAGAAGCTCAGGGTGCGATTTGAGAAGATAGGCGATACCGTCAGGCTTGTCGGCCCTTTTGGAAACCGGCGTGTAACGCGGACCCTTCGTGCGCACCACGGGCTGCGGCAAGTCGCTGCGCAACATCTTGAGGCGCGCGCGCGGATCGGCTTCGCAACGCTTGATCTCTTCGGCCGCGAGCTGTCCTGAAATTACGGGATCCATGCCGATGATTCCCGCCGCAACTTCGCCATCGGCAATCGCTTGCACCTGCAGCTTATGAAGGCCGCAAAACTCCCCGATTTGCTCAAACGTGAGCATCGTATTTTCAACCAGCCAGACGGCCGTGGCTTTCGGCATAAGCGGCAAAGGCATCCTCATCTCCTCGAATAATCAAACTCCGCAGGCCATCCGCTCACGTCACATGAACGGACGATCCAAAAGGCCATTGTTTTTCTGGATCGATTAAAGCGGCCTTCCGACGCATGGGGCCGTGGCGGCTTCGGCGCCCATATTATCAGCCTTGGGGACGGATTCCATCTTTTTATGAATAAGGTTAATGTCCTGAATCTTAGTGGTGTTTTCCGCTCATGCAGCCGCATTCGCTCCCTACGCAAACGGTTTTCTTCGGGGCGCTTACGGCTCCCACCGTCTTCACGCTTTGTGGCTTATGGGCGTTCTTGCCCTTGGGATAGTCGCTCTGGCTAACGGATGGCTGGCTGGATCGCGTGTTGATGTTTGTGCGCGACAGAGGATATTTCGCGTGAAAATCGTCCATGTCGTTCGGGTACGTTTTGGCGGCCCACACTTCGGAACAGGCAAGCAGCAACGCAGCAACGGCGAAAAAACCTAGAACGCGCATGTCTTCCTCCTCGACAAAACCAAAAAGCGGCACCACTATAAGGCACATTATTATTTTTGTCTCTAGCCGACGAAGATTCGCTCGCCATGATAAATTCCGACGATCTTGACCCGCCCCGCCCCGTTCTGAAACCTGTGGATCTACAGCAAATGTCGATTGACGAACTGGAAAGTTATATCGCCGCGCTGGAGTCCGAGATCGAAAAGGCTCAAAACATGATTGCCAGCAAACAGGCGCACCGCAGCGGCCTTGAAGGTCTTTTCAAAATTTAAGGCTTTTTTTAAAGATGGTGATGGTGCGTATGTTTATGCTTGTGTTCCAAGCCATACGAACCCCACAAGTCCCCCTCATGCGGATGGGGAGGCTCGAACACTTCCTCGCCTTCGTAGGGGCTGTGAACGACAGATAAGGGTTTTCTGACGTAGCAGACTTCGTAAACCTGATGCTTCGCGTAGCGCGTCATGGGAAAGGGCTTGGCGTTGTTCGACAGCGCGGACTTTTACCATAAGAACCGAAAACAGTCCAGAATTGATGCGTCATTTGGAAAAAACGGCGCCACCCCAATCATTTCAAACTGTTATAAAAGGCTCAACGGTCAGGGGCTATCGTCGCGGGGAAGCCGCGCGAATCAACCTGTCGTTGATGGCCGCCCCCAGCCCCATATCGGGAATAGGCATGACGGCTATGCGCTGCACGCCGGACGCGTCGAGTTGCCGCAACATAACGAAAAGATTGGAAGCAGCCTCGCACACATCGCCGGACGAACTAAGGTTAAGGCTGATTTTACCGCCTTTGCACGCGCTGTCGTCGCCGAAACAGAGAAAGCCCTCGTCGTCAAAAGCTTCCCGAACGTTCAGCCTTAAAGACGCGTTCGGCGCATAATGGCTGGATAACATGCCGGGACTCTTGGGATTCTCCACAACGGATAAAACGCCGACGCCAACAGGCCCAACGGCTTCCTCAAGCATTTCGCGGGTAATTCCGCCGGGGCGTAAAATGGATGGCTGCGAAAGCGTAAGGTCGATAACCGTCGACTCCACGCCAACGCGCGCTTTGCCCCCATCAAGGATCATATCGACCTTGTCCCCCAGCGATTCCAAAACATGCTCCGGCGTTGTGGGGCTGAGCTTGCCGAAAGCGTTGGCGCTCGGCGCGGCGACGGGACAGCCTGCGGCCTTAATCAGATCATGCGCCACAGGATGCGCCGGAATGCGGACGGCCACTGAATCAAGTCCCGCAGTGGCCAAAAGCGAGACGGCGCAATCTTGCCGACGCGGAAGAACCAACGTCAATGGCCCTGGCCAAAACCTCCTGGCCAATACCTCGGCCGTATCGTTCCAGACGACAAGGTTCTCCGCCTCGCCCTTGGCCGCTACATGGATGATAAGCGGATTGAATTGCGGCCGCCCCTTCGCTTCGTATATTCTGGCCACGGCATTATCGTTGGTGGCGTCGCCCCCCAGGCCATAGACCGTTTCGGTCGGAAACGCGACAAGACACCCCTGCCGCAAAAGCCTTGCGGCTTCTGACAAAACCTTAGGAGACGGAGAAGCTATTCGTGACGAGAACGACACTATTTTTTCTTTGGAGCCTTTTTAGCCTTAATTTTTGAAGGAACAGCCTTTTTGGCTTTGGGTCTAGAGCAGCACGACATTTTACATTTACAGACGCCCGGCATATTCTCCTCCCTCGAGTAATGAAATTCGTACCCGAAACTATTACAAAACCTATGTGAAGAAAAGGGCTGAAACCCCGATTTTACGCATATTTCACATGACAGTGCGCCGGACGCCCTTTATCCTTAAATCCATGAAATCATGGCTCAATAAAACACTTAAGTTCTTTGGCGTCTTCGTTGCCGTTTACGCCGTTGTCGTGCTGGTTATTGTCGGGTGGGTCGCCTCCGGTCCCATCCGCTCCACGACGTTGACTCCTTATATCGAAACGCTCGTCGAATCGTACGTGCCGCATTCCCGTGCGAGCATAACCAGCACGCTGATCGTATGGAACAACGTCGGCTATGCTTTGGACATTCAGGCCAACGAGGTGATTTTGCGCGATGTCGCGAGCGATGTATTGGCCGAAATCCCTGTCATCAAGATAAAGCTGAACGTTCTTGGATTCCTGAAAGGACGTTTTTTTCCTGCCGAAATGGAAATCCAAAGCCCGCGCCTTTCTTTCGTGCGGAGGTCGGACGGTTCCATCTGGTTCGGGGGCATGGAGACCGGAGGCGGCAAGGACTCTTCCAGCGGCAGCGTTTCCCTATGGGAAGCGACGCGTCATTTTGCCCAAAGCATGACGGGCATCGGCCCCTTGCACGATCTTTCCGTCACCGACGCGCTTTTGTCCGTTCATGACGAAGAGACGCTTATGGACTGGGCCATCCATGTGCCAGAGGCCGTTTTTCACAAGGGATGGACAAGCCTGAAAGGGAACGCGAAGATCGACGTAAGCCAGAAAGACCGTACGGCAATCGTCGAAGCGAAATATGTTTTTGACCGCCTCACCGCGCAGCACGCGATCAGCCTGAACTTCAAGGATATCAATCCATCCGTGTTCAGCGCCTTGAAACCCAAAATGGCGGAACACATAGAAGTCGACATGCCCCTTACCGGAGAAGTGACGATCGCCGCCGACGAGGACATCAACATCGTCGCCGTCAAGGGACGTCTGGAAGGCGGCAAGGGCCATGTCAAAGCGCCTATTTTTTGGGACAAACAACGGCCTTTCACGTCGGCAAAGCTTGAAGGATCGTACGATCGCGCAAAGAGCGTTCTCAGCCTTCCGAAGGCTGAACTCAATTTCGGTGGGGGAACGGTTCTAACCATGAAAGTGGACGGAAAAAAACCACCTATGCCGAAAATGACCGAGGCGAACCAACCCGCCGACATGGCCTTTACGGCAACCTTGCGCCTCGTGGAATTGCCCTTGGATCAATATGCGCTCGTGTGGCCCAAGCCAATCATCGCGAACGCCTCGGAATGGATCATCGAGAACCTGTCCAAAGGCAAATTCACGCAAGGCGACGCCACGTTAAAGGGACATTTCGCCTGGCACGATCTGGAAAACATGGTTTTGGAGTCGGCCGAAGGCAACATCGCCGCCTCCAACGTCACGGTAGGCTATATCGAAGGCATGCCCAAGATCGAAGGAGTCAATGCCGAGGCGACGTTCGACCTCGACCATATGAAGGTCAACGTATTCACCGGAGTTCTTGGCCCCCTGCAGGTGGTTCCCTTTACCGTCGAAATCACGGATTTCCAGAAAAACGTTCAGAACATCGTTCTGCCCATCAAACTGAAAGGACCGGCGCAGAACGTCGTAAGACTTATGGATTCGCCGCCCTTTGGGTATGCAAAAGCCGTTGGGCTTGATCCGGAAAAAGTCGGCGGCGAACTCGAAGGAACCCTTGGGCTTCGCTTCCCGCTGCTCAAATCGCTTTTACTGGCCGATGTGGCGATCGACGCTCAAGCACGGCTCATAAACTTCGCCGCCGCCCAGATCATGCGCGGAATCGACATAAGCCAGGGCCAACTGTCTTTGCGCGTCGACACAAAAGGGTACGGAATTCAAGGTCAGGCGGCTTTGAACAAGGTGCCTCTGAACATCGCGTGGGACAGCCTGTTCGACCCACCCCCTAATCGCAGAACCCCGAAGGACAAAGCAAAGATTTCAGGCGTTATAAATGACGAACACTGGGCTTTGCTCGGTTTTGACGTCGGAAGCCGGATAAAAGGCGGCACATCCATAGACCTCGATTACAAAAGCTTCGCTGCGGGACCTGACCTCATCGACATGAAGCTGAATTTTCAGCGAAGCTCCGTCCGTCTTGAGGAAATGGCGTGGGTAAAGCCCATGGGAAGCGCGGCGGTGCTGACGCTGGCCGCCGAAGCCGAGGCCAACAAGCCAATCCGGATAAAATCCATTGATCTTCAAGGTCAGGATATAGCCGCCAAAGGATCAGCTGACATGGACGGACAATCTATGCGGCTTTTGCGGCTTGACCTTCAACCTTTGATCCTCGGACGCACAAACGCGAACGTGCGTCTCAAGCAAGCGCCCGAAGAGAAAGGCGAACTGAGCGTTTTGGTCGATGGCTATTCCCTTGACATCAGCGGTCTGGCAAGCGGCAAGGACAGCTCCCCCACCGAGCCGCGCCCCGCCTTTTATTCCGTTAAGGTCGACAAGCTGCACACCAGCGAAAACGGATTGATCACCGACATCAATGCCACCGCGCGCAGGGATCTAATGGGATGGAGAGAGATAGAGCTTTCCGGCATGACCGACGGCGAACACGCGCTTGAGGCTTACCTGAGGCAAGCCGACGGGAAAAAGTTTTTCAGGCTAACGTGCGAGGATTTCGGGAAAGCCCTTAAGGGGCTGGGCTTCACCGATACGGTGCGCAACGGCCCGATCGTCATCAAGGGGGAAAGCTCCCACGAAAGGCCGCGCGTCATCGAAGGTACGGTTTCCGTGGGGAATTTCACCGTATCGGGCTTGCCGATTCTGGCGCGTCTTTTGAGCGCCGCTTCGCCGTTCGGGATCATCGACTTCGTCACGGGCAACGTAAGCTTCAATTACCTTGATGGACGTTTCCGTTGGCACGATGACAACATCGACTTGATCAAGATTAACGCCGCCGGTTCCGCGTTCGGGATCAACATCGACGGACGAATCGATCTTGGCGCCGACGAAACGGATCTTTATGGAACGTTGGTGCCCTTCAGCATGTTCAACCGGATCATCGGATTTATTCCCCTGATCGGCGACGTCGTCACGGGCAGTGATAGAGGCGGCGTTCTGGCCATATCCTATAACGTTAAAGGCAAGCTGGCCGATCCCGCGATCAGCGTCAATCCGGTCTCGTTGCTCACGCCGGGGTTTTTGCGCAATCTTTTCTTCGGGCCATCTTCAAGAACTGCGCCGGAGCCGAGCGAACCTTGAATATCGGCGGGTCAGGACGGGCGCTTCTTTTATTCCTTCGCCGGTGATGTCTGGGGTTTGTCGATGAAACGCTGAATGCCCTCGCGCCAATCGTCGGCGGTCTGGAAGCTGCTGCCCCAAACGCCTCTTTTTTTGGCGAACGCCTCGTTTTGATCTTTCGCGTATTGGCCACCGGAACTCTCGGCATCATCCAAAGCCCAACCATGGCGGACGAGGAATTGCCCTACATCCGCAGCCTCCTTGCCTTTTCTGCTCTTGCGGAAACACTGGGCCTTAAGCCTGCCTACGACAGGCTGATCCATGACGTGGCATTCGATGTGGCGTCCCTCCACGAAATGCTTGAGCGCCAGAGCCGCCTGCTCGCCGCAATCCCATGATTTTTGACCGCGCCAGCATCTTTGGTCGCCGGCAAAAGGCATTATGCCCCAGAGCGAAAAGCTGCGTCCATTAAGCATCATGATGCCGGAGTCACGCACGACGGGCGTGCCCGACAGCACCGGCGGCTCCACAAGCGGCGGCGAAGACGCGCGCGCGCCGTTCACGAATGTGATGGACAATAATAAGGCGCAGATCGATAGAGGCCGCATACGATTCATTCCTGACTTCCCGAACTTTCCGGCGCGCTTAACACTTAACAAAGCATAATGGCAAAAAACGGATTGAGTATGGCAGCGCATAAGTTATAGATGCTTTTAACTTTAGGGCAAGGCGGCTATGCGTCAAAAGGGTTTTAGAAACGCGGAATCACAAGGACTCGTCAAAAAGTCGGTTTTGATCGCTGGCCACGCCACCAGTGTGTCGCTGGAGCCGCCTTTTTGGGAGGAGCTTGCAAAAATCGCCCAAAAAAAAGGCTATTCTCTTAACAAACTGATAACCGAGGTCGATCAAAAACGATCTGGGAATCTTTCGAGCACCTTAAGGCTTGCCGTTTTAAGCAATTTACAAGAAAGCCTAAAAACCCTTTAGCAAAAGCAGTTTTTGCAAAACGCATGCAATTTCAAAGCTTTTCCATCTAAACGCCCATAATATATGGCTTTTTATGCAATCGGAAAGGTTTTTTAAGGTTTCTATGATACCTTGTTCTGGTGATGTGTCTTGTTTTCGCTCGTCAGTCGCATTTCGCAAAAGGCCGAATAACAAACTAAAAAAACAAACCGCTGGGGCTTCTTGTATGGTTGAGGAACTGCGAAAAGTTATCCTTACGAAAGAGGAAATACTTACAGCGATGGACACGTACCGGCGCTCCGTCCCTGATTTTCTGCCGCATGGCGATATCGTCGCCTACAACGAGGGGCCTGAATCCACGCTCATCGTTTGCGTCAGGATGGCTTACGGGAAAAACGTGCAGAACATGGATTTTTCGTTCAAACTGAACGATCTGCTTGGGCCGGTCATTCAATTTTGCGTCGAGAACAACATCATTTTGCCACGCAACAGCCGGAAATGCGTCAAAATGGAAGGCGAACGCGTAGCCCTCTATATCGTTATGGAAGCCCCCAATCTCAGCCCCGTGCAGGTCGCGGCCATCACGCCGACGATCCAGCCCAACGGATCGGGAAAAAAACAGTCAACGTAAAATCCGGACGTCACCCCACCGCACCAAGGATGGACACGGGCGAGCGGCTCTTGCCGTATTCATCGCCGTTATAGCGCGATCTGGCGGGCAAATCCGTCAAGCTATCGACGTGCATCTGCGCGATCATCATGGCGGCGAAAGGCGAGGACATCGCCGACGCCGATTTTGAGCCTCTGGCAAGCGGCAACATTGCTGACGATGCTGAAATATCCGGCACATTCGTGAGGCTACGATCCAGTCTGGCCGTTTTGTACGATGACGGCGTTTGCGCATCAGCGATTTGCGTAACGCCCATATCATCGCGTATCGGACGGTCGAATTTCTGGGCAAATCGCTTATAAACTTGGGCCACCGTCTGCGGCTGGCCACTCTTGTCGTAAAAGACCGACGCGTTGGCGGAAGCCGCCGTCGGCAAAATATCGGCGGCGATCGCGTTAGGGTTAGAACGCATGGTGCTGATAAAGTTCCTCGCGCCGTTCGCGCCCAAAAAGTGAGCCAGATACAATTCCGTTTGTCCGATCTTGCCGCCAACGACGTTTTTCAGAGCCGTCTTATTCGCCTTGGTGAGTTCCGCTGCCATGTGCGATGCGATCTCGGGATCGCGCCGTAGAGCCAAAATTTCTTTCCTCGCCTGCTTGTCGGACACGCGAGCGACACCGTCGTTCCCTATCGTGATATGGTCCGCATAGTCGCTCAAACCATATTTCTCCCCATGGGATTTGACCATGCGAAGCCATGTTTGTTCCACAAACTGGTAAAGTCCGGTCGCGCTGCTCGTTTTGGCCTTTGCCGTTGGGTTCAAACCGCTTTCCTGAACCGCGTTTCTGAGCAAATAGGAAAATTCTACCCCCGACGTCGCGCTAGCCTTGTGGATATAGCCGACAACGCGCTGGGTCGGATCCACGCCCTGCGACGCATTACGTTGATATGCCTGTATTATTCCCAACGCTTCGACCACCTTATGGCTCCCTGTCCTGATCGCGTATTCAGCCTTTGGCTTTGACAGACAGATGTTTGCAAGCTTCGTGCCAAATCGAGCCCAAAGGCTGGCTCTTTAACGAGAAAAATGCGTTAAAATTCGCTTGAAAAAACTTATCCACAGAAAAAGGCAAAAATTATAACTCGTTTGTTTTCAATTGGTTATACCGCCTTTTTTGTAGATATTCGCCGCTTTAATGGCGTATTAAACATAATCGGTGATACTGAGTGAATTAAAGAAAAAGTATTTTCGTCCCCTTGTTTATTAAAAGGTTTTTCCATGTCTTCCATTGAATCCATAGGCAAAGGCGCGCCGACTACGCAGGCGCCCACGGCCACGCCACACAGCGAATCATCGGCAAAAGCTGCCGAACCAAAGGCGGAAGCCCCCAAACCCCAACCGCCTCCAAAAGACGCCCAGAACTTCAGCGCCTACAGCACCATACAAGGCGCGTCCGACTCAACCGTCAAAGGCGTGAATGTGGAGATTTAATCTGCCGAATGATCTTGTTTTTCACATTTTACGAAAGACGGCGGCAGTCATGCTGGCCGAGGCCGGATGCACCACCGAACAAATCAAATCCATCACCGGACACCGCACGGATCAGATGGCCGCCTACTATTCCAAACACGCCAATCAGAAGGTCTTGGCAATGGCTGCAATTGATAAAGCCTGAGGGGGTAAATTCCCAACCGCTTGCGCGGAAAGTGCCCAACGCGTGATTTTCGAGGGAATGGGAAAAGCTAAGTCTATGATCAAATGGTCGGGGCGCCGAGATTCGAACTCGGGACCTCAAGTACCCAAAACTTGCGCGCTACCAGACTGCGCTACGCCCCGCCGGAAAGTCCTCGCAACCTAGCCGAATACCGCTTTTTAATCAAATGCTACACGCGGCGCCTTAACCATGCCTTTACAAAAGCGGCAAGTCGTCTAGAAATCATGGGCTTCAAGCCATATTTTCGACACGCGCCAAAGGTATAGCTCTACTCATGCTCGCCCGACTTTTCATCCTGTTCTTCGTCATCGCCCTTCCCTTGCCGTCGGCAAAGGCCGCCGTTTACGGCCCAAGCCAGCCCTTGAGCGAGCAAAGCATTTTGCGGGGCAGGTTTATCCAAACGCATCAAAGGCGCGCCCCAAGGCCTCCCATCGTCTCCGAAGGCCGCTTTGTCGTGGCTCCGAAGTTCGGGATTATTTTCGCGTACGAAAAGCCCATACCGCTTACGCTTATCGTTACGCCCACAAATATCGTGCAAACGATCGGCTTTTTTAAATACGGGCATCAGGGCGTCGATCCGTCCATCTTCTTTAACCGGCTTTCGACGATCATCAATCATGGACTTTCCCGACGGTTCGACAAGCTGCGACCCTTGTACAAAATCACGGGCGAAGGCGATCCGTCGCAATGGAGCGTTTATATGATCCCGAAAAGTCCCGAAGCCGGAAGCCAGTACTTCAAGGCGATTTTAGCCAGCGGCAGCCAGTTCGTGGTGCGCGCGGAAATACTGCGCCATGACAATCTCTACGATTTTTTCGTCTTCTCCGAACATTCCCTCGGCGACGATCGGCCTACCATGGACGAATTGGCTTTTTTCCAGCTCACATTGCCGAAACCCAAGAAGCAATAAGTCGGCCCGGAAAAACGCCACGGCTTTTTGAGCTTTCTTGAGGAACGGCGAATCCCACCCGTCTCCCGTTTTGCATGATAAACGAACGGCCATATAAATTTAAGTTAAGGCGGAGCATTTAAATGTGTAGGATTTCTATGACCTATGGGAATCACCTAACATACCCACCCCATGCAGCCATCCGCCGTACAAAACATCATCATCGAAGCTCTCGGACACCACCAATCCGGCCGTTTGAACGAGGCGGAAAGACTTTATAAGAAAGTTTTGTCCATCGATCCTCGGCACGCGGACAGTTTCCATCTTCTGGGGCTGATCGCGCATCAGGTCGGCAAGAACGATGTGGGCATGGAGTTGATCCGCCAAGCCATTCTCTACAGGAACACGGTACCGCTCTATCATTATAACCTCGGTTGCGTCCTCAAGGCCCTCGACCGCATCAACGACGCCGAGGCCGCCTTCAAGCAAGCCTTGGTGCTTAAGCCGGAATATGCCGACGCCTTGTTGAACCTCGGCAACATCTATCTCGATCGGGATGATTTCGATAACGCCAAGACGTCCTATGAACGCGCCGTCGCGATCGCCCCAAACCTTGCCGAAGCGCACAACAACCTCGGGAACGCGCTTTACAGGTTAGGCATGCTCGACGAGGCGCAGGCCAGTTACGAAAAAGCCTGCGCGGTCGCGCCGAACGACGTCCTCGCCCTCAACAATCTCGGCAACATATTTAGAAAGAAAGGCGACATCGATCAGGCCTTGGGGCTTTTTCAGCGCGCGCTTGCCTTAAGTCCGGATTTTGCCGAAGCGCATTTCAACATTGGGCTGGCGTATGATCTGGCCGGAAAGCCCTTGGAGGCCTTCAACGCGTTCCGCACGTCGGCAAGACTTGATCCCTCGCGGGACGTGTTCCGGATTCACATGGCAAGCGTTTTGCCCGCGTTGATTTTTCAGGGCTACGATCCACGTCTGATCGAGGATCTGGAAAACATGTGCGGTTGCCCGCATATACGTCTCGACCTGTGCGTTCAGCCCATTCTCAGCACGATCCGCCACCATCCCGACATCAAAGCCTTTTTGGAGACATCCTTCGCCGAAGGGGAAAAGCTCTATCATATTAAGGCCGCAGAAGCTTTTGGCCGCTCAAACCTTCTGCTCAGGCTTTTAACGCTGACGCCTTTGATGGACCCCGCGATCGAAGCCGCCATGACACGGGTCCGGCGCAAACTTCTCATAGCTGTTTGCGAGGGAGCGCACGACGATGACGGTTTGCCTTACTTCGCGGCCTTGGCCTCTCAATGTTTCGTGAACGACTACGCTTTCGCCGAAAGCGACGAGGAAAACGAAGCGGTGGACCGGCTACAAGACGCGGTTCGCAACATGTTGGGAAACGAAACCGACGCGCCGCCCTTGGCCTTGGCGGTCTTGGCGTCTTACCGCCCCCTGCACCGTCTGCCTTGGGCGGATATGATTTTAACGCGGTCATGGCCCGATGTCATGCACCCGCTGCTCCGCCAGCAAATCATCGAGCCGCGCGAAGAAAATGCCATAAGGCCTGCGATTCCATGCGTAACGCCGGTAACAGACACCGTAACGCAGGCGGTTCAACAGCAATATGAAGAGAATCCATATCCGCGCTGGGTGCAAACGGAAATTCCGAGCGCCGCCACGCCGGTTTCGGAATATTTCCGCGATCTTTTTCCCGATAAGGCCGTCGACACGTCCGGCCTTTCGGAAACGCCTTCTGTACTGATCGCTGGATGCGGCACGGGCAGGCAAAGCATCGCCGCAGGCGTTAAATACGCCGACGCGCGGGTCCTTGCCGTCGACATAAGTCTGGCCAGCATCGCCTACGCGCTTCGCAAAACGCGCGAAGCGAGCCTGACCAACATCGAATACGCGCAAGCGGACATCCTGGAACTGGGAAGCCTTGGGCAAACGTTCGATATCGTCGAATGCGTCGGCGTTTTGCACCACCTTGACGATCCCATGAAAGGGTGGCGCGTTCTGTGCGGTCTTCTCAAGCCAAAAGGCCTTATGAAGATCGGGCTTTACAGCGAGATCGCGCGCAAGCCGATCGTTCAGGCGCGCGCGATGATCGCCGCGAAAGGCTATAAACCGGAGCCGCAGGACATCCGCCTCTGCCGTCAGGATATCATGGCCGCGCACAGCGACGATCCCTTGCGGGCTATTCTGCCCTCACGCGATTTTTACAGCCTGAACAACTGCCGCGACTTGCTGTTTCATGTGCAGGAACATCGCTTTACCCTGCCGCGCATCGATGCGGCCCTGAACGATTTGGATCTCGCTTTTCTGGGTTTCGAATTCATGAACGAAACCCCGCCCCGAAACTTCAAAAAACATTATCCGGAAGAAAGCGCCCAAAGGAATCTTTCCCTCTGGAACCTCTATGAAGAGTCGAACCCCTCGACCTTCGCGTCCATGTACCAATTCTGGTGCCAAAAAAAGGGCTAAAGCATGCTGAAAAAAACGCTTATATACCTTGCCATCTCGATCATTATCGCCATCGCGGCCGTTCCCTCGCTTCGCGAGGCCCTATGGGACAGCCCCGGCGAAACACGGCCCGCGCACGTGGCGGGAAATTATTATCCGGAAGGCCCAAACGCCCTTTCGCACAACATCGACCACGCAATGTCGAAAGCAAAGGCTCCGGCACACAACAGATCCGTTCAGGTTCTTATAGCTCCCTACGCGAAACACGAGCTATCTTCCGACATCACGGCCAAAGCCTACGCGCAGGTCAAAGGAAAAAAATACAAGCGCGTCGTGATCATCGCCCCCGCCTTCGCTTCACCTTTTTCCTACGCCTCAATCTATCACGGCGGAGCCTATGAGACACCTTTGGGCGTGATCAGAGTGGACAAAGCCTTTGCCGACAAGCTGACGAAAAAAAGCCCGCATATAAAACGTTCGGCGGCAGGGCATGGTTGCACCTTCGGCCGGTGCGAGCATGCGCTGGAAGTCCAGCTCCCGTTCCTGCAACGATCGCTCGACGATTTCAAAATCGTTCCCATCATGATGGGCAAACAAAATTATGAGGTTGCGCGCGCCCTTGGCGTCGCCTTGGCTGAACTCATCAAGGAAGAATCCGCAGGAAACCAAAACGACACGCTTATCGTGGCCAGCACCGACCTTTCACAGAAGCTCAGGCCCCATCAGGCCTCTTTCCACGATCAGAACGTCTTGAACGC
Organism: uncultured Rhodospirillaceae bacterium; assembly: GCA_964649675.1. Classification (GTDB taxonomy): domain Bacteria; phylum Pseudomonadota; class Alphaproteobacteria; order UBA9219; family UBA9219; genus CAZVCG01. Next base: position 16,892 of record CAZYPX010000007.1, read on the forward strand.
TATAAAGGCCGGGGATTATTTAAGCCTGTCCCATAATCTGGAACAGGGAACATGGAACACCCCCGGGGGCGGCGCCATCGTCGCGGCCATGATCGCGAGCGAGCGGCTCGGCGCCTATGATAGCGTAATATTGGATTACAAGAACTCGGGCGATATTACAAAGGACGCTTCGGCCTTCGAAGGATTCGGGGCCGTTGTGATCCTGCGTGACGGCGCGCGGCGGGAGTCGCCATCGGCTTCGGCCATCGCGCTTACAGATCAGGACAAGACAAAACTGCTTGACGTGGCGAAAGCTTCCGTCGAAAGCGCAGCGAAATCAAAGGCCGCCCCCCCCTTGCCGCAGCCGACTTCGGGGGCTTTGGCGAGCGCGCATGGCGTTTTCGTAACGCTTAAGAAAAACGGCCAGCTACGAGGCCGGATCGGCTTCGTCGCGCCTTCGCGCCCCTTGGCCGAAACCGTGCGCCATGCCGCAGCCATGGCAGCCATGAACGATTCACGTTTCTTTCCGGTAAGCGAAAGCGAATTAGAGGAAATTGCCTATGAAATCTCCGTTCTCTCACCGCTTCGCCGTGTCAACGGCCACAAGGATATCAAGATAGGCCGCGACGGCGTGCTTATAAGGAAAGGCGACGATCAGGGCGTTTATCTCCCGCAAGTCGCCGTCGAAAACGGTTGGGACGCGACATCGTTTCTCAAGCAGGTCTCGCTTAAGGCCGGACTTCCTGACAACGCTTGGCAATCGTCCGATGCCGACATTTTCACCTTTACGTCGATTGTTTTCGGAACCGGTGGCAAAAACCGGTAAACCAGACGGACAATCATCGCCTTATACAGTTGCTCCATTGACGGCCGTGATTTTATGGCAATACTTGGGTATTGAACCGTTATATCGTCTTAAGAGCAGGACAGCACATGCGCTCCTCGCAAAACATACGGCCTTCGGGCAACCTGCTGTTCACGTCGCGGCGATTTTTGCCGATGTTCGTGGTTCAATTCTTCGGCGCGTTGGAAGACAACCTGTTTCGCAACGCCTTTATCGTGCTTTTGGCTTTTCAGGCGGCTGGCCGCGACGGCGCGTCCTCGGCATTTATCATCGCGATGGGCGCGGGGCTTTTCATACTTCCGTTCTTCATCTTCTCGGCCACCGCAGGCACGATCACGGACCGCATGGAGAAAACGCGGCTCGTTCGCTGGCTCGAGTTCTTCAATTTCGTTCTTATGATGATTGCAGGCACAGCGCTTGTGACGCAGAGCGTGGCCTTTATTCTCTTCACACTTTTTCTTATGGGATTGCAGGCGGCGTTTTTCGGTCCTGTGAAGTACAGCATCCTCCCCCAGCTCGTTTTCGAACGTGAACTTATCGCCGCCAACGGCTATGTGGGAGCAGGCACGTTCATCGGCATCCTGATCGGTACGATTATGGGCGGCGCGCTGGTGACGCTGCCCTACGGCACAGTTATGATCGCCACGATGTTGTGCGTCTTCGGGTTCGCCAGCTGGATGGTGTCGTTCATGATCCCCCGCACGATGCGCGGCGACCCATCACTGAAAATCGACTGGAACCCCTTAACGGCGACCCGCCCTCTCATACGCAACGCGATCAGCAATCCGAAAATCGCCCGCGCCATTCTAGGCATTTCATGGTTCTGGTTCGTCGGCGCGATTTTCCTGTCTATGCTGCCGAACTACGTTAAAGACGTTTTGAACGGCACGCCAGCCCTAGTAACATTCCTTCTTACCCTTTTCACCGTCGGCATCGCGACCGGATCGTTCCTGTGCAACCGGTTGCTGCACGGAAATATCGACACGCGTTTCGTACCGGTGGCCTATCTGATCATGGCCGTCGCCATGGCCGACCTGTACAACCTGCGCCTTACAGGTGACGCGAACGGCGCCGCCGTAACGCTCATGGATTTTCTGGCGAACAGGCAGGGAATGGCCATAACCGCGCTCTTCCTTATCATGTCGATAGCGGGCGGTGTGGCCATGGTGCCGCTTTACGCCACGTTGCAGGCGAAAAGCGACGAAAAAAAGCGGGCGAGGATCATCGCGGCCAACAACATCACAAACGCCTTTTTCATGGTCATGTCGTCTCTGTTCACCATGGCCATGATCAAGGCCGGTTACCAGATACTGCATATCTTCGCCGCGACTGCGGCCATGACGTTTATCACCGCCATTTATTTCTTCGAGCGTTTGCCGTACAGGCTCTTCGGCGCGATTTTGCGCCTTGCGTTTTCGGCGCTTTACAAAGTCCGGCTTAACGGCCTGCCCAATCTTGCCCAGCTCAGGGGTCAAAGCGCGATCTATATCGTGAACCACACATCGCTGATCGACGGGCTTTTGCTTGCCGCGTTCCTTCCCGAGCATCCGGTCATCGCGGCCAACGCCGCCATGCGCAAAACCCTCGGCATGAAGCTCTACCATCTTTTCGCCGGTCATCCGCCCGTTGACCCTGCCGATCCCTTGACGATCAAACACATCGTCAACATGCTTAAAAGCGGCCGTTCGGTCGTCATGTTCCCTGAAGGCCGCCCCACGCAGACCGGCGTCTTGATGAAAATTTACGAGACTCCTGGCGTTATCGCAAATCTCGCCAAAGTCTCCGTTGTGCCGGTGCGCATCAACGGCGCGCAGCATACGCCCTATTCACGCCTGCAGGGCAAGGTGCGGCTAAAGATGTTCCCGCGCATAACGCTCACGATCCTTGCGCCGGTTATGCTTAAATCAAGCGTGAGCATGTCTTCGCGCCAAAGACGGCAAGCTTTCGGCGACCAATTGTACGCCATCATGGCCAATATGATGTTCGGCTCGTGCGACATCGATCAAACGCTTTACGAGGCGTTTTTAGACGCCAAAAGCCTTCAACGTTCCAAAACGCCGATCATCGAAGACATCGACCGCGCCCCGCGCACCTACGGCCAGCTCACGGTCATAAGCCGCGTGCTTGGGCGGCAACTGGCCAAGGTTTCCAAGCCCCGCGAAAACGTCGGTGTCATGCTTCCGAACGGAGTCGGGATCGTCAGCGTCATTTTGTCGTTGCTGGCCTTCGGGCGCACGGTGGCCTTGCTCAACTTTACGGCAGGGCTGACCAACCTGAAATCCGCGTGTCTTGCCGCCAACATAACCACGATCATCACGAGCCGGAAGTTCGTAAAAGTTCTTGATCTCGGGCCGGTGATCAAGGAACTCGGCCAGAGCGTCACCTTTGTTTACGCAGAGGATATACGCGCCAAAATAGGGCTGAAGGACAAAATCAGGGGCCTTCTCGAGGCTCCCGTGGCTTCGTTCCTCTACAAAAAGCTGGGCGTTCTTCCCGACGATCCCGCCGTCGTTCTTTTCACGTCCGGCTCGGAAAGCGCGCCGAAAGGGGTCGTCCTTAGCCATAAAAACATTTTGGCCAACCGCTATCAGATCGGCACGTATATCGAGTTGTACGCCAACGATACGCTTTTCAACGCCCTGCCCGTTTTCCATTCTTTCGGTTTGACGGTCGGCATGTTCCTGCCGTTGCTCACGGGCGTTAAGGCCTTTTTATATCCATCGCCGCTTCATTACCGGATCATCCCCGAACTCATCTATGAGACGAACGCGTCGATCCTGATCAGCACGGACACGTTTCTCGCCAACTACGCGCGCAACGCGCATCCCTACGACTTCTCAAGCTTGAGGCTCGTCGTGGCGGGAGGCGAAAAGCTCAAAAAGGAGACAAGGCGCCTCTGGTTCGAAAAATTCGGAATCCGCATTCTCGAAGGCTACGGCGTGACGGAAACGTCGCCGGTTCTCGCCATCAACACGCCGATGCATTTCAAGATTGGCACCGTAGGCCATCTTGTCGCAGGCATGGATTACCGCTTGCGGCCCATCGAAGGCATCGCGCGGGGCGGCTCGCTCGTCGTGCGCGGGCCGAACGTCATGTTGGGGTATCTCAAAGCCAGCAGGCCCGGGGTTCTACAGCCCCCCTACAGCGGCTGGTACGACACGGGCGACGTGGTCGACATCGACGAACAAGGCTTTATCCGCATCATCGGACGCGTAAAGCGCTTTGCGAAAATCGGGGGCGAGATGGTTTCGCTCGGCGCGGTCGAAACGTATATCCAGTCTGCCTATCCGGGACGCGCCATCGGCGCCGTAACGGCTCCGGATCCCCGCAAAGGCGAACAAATCGTCCTCTTTACGGACGATCCGAACATCACGCGCGAAATATGCGTCGAGCTTGCGCAAAAACATGGCGTTCCGGAATTATTAATCCCTCGGCAAGTCGTTGCGCTCGCCCCCATGCCTCTGCTAGGCACGGGCAAAATCGACTATGTCCGGCTGAACCAAATCGCGCAAAACCATTTCAACCCGAACGGAGCCGACTGAAACGCGGCTTGGGTTGCATGAAACAGGCTTTGGAAGCCTCATGTTTTCGACGATTTATAGCTCGGCACTTGCCGCAGCGTCCCGTCTGCGTTACGACGGACTGATGAATCTGCCCGCGGCGACACCGGTTAACGAACCGCACTACTTCCGCGACCTTAACCCCTCGCAAAAAGAGGCGGTGGAGGCGTTGGACGGCCCTGTGCTTGTGCTGGCCGGCGCGGGAACGGGTAAAACGCGCGTGCTGACGGCGCGGCTGGCGCATTTGCTGATGTCCGGCAAGGCCCTCCCCGGCCAGATTATGGCAGTGACGTTCACGAACAAAGCCGCCGCCGAAATCCGCGAACGCGTATCGGCCATGCTGGGCCGCTCCGTCGAGGGATGGTTTTTGGGCACGTTTCACTCGCTCGCGGCGCGGCTCCTCAGGCCCTATGCGGAACGCGTCGGCCTCAAGCCAAGTTTCACGATCCTCGGCACCGACGATCAACTGCGCCTCATCAAGCAGCTTTTGCAGGCCGAGAACATCGACGACAAAAAGTCCCCTGCACGGCTCGTGCTGGCCGTCATCGAACGCTGGAAAGATCGCGGCCTCGTGCCCGCCGACGTGCAACACGAAAAAAGCGATCTGGCAGGCGGCAAACTCCCCAGTCTTTACAGGCAGTATCAGCAACGCTTGCTCGACCTCAACGCTTGCGATTTCGGCGATTTGCTGTTGCACCAACTGACGCTGCTCAAGCAAAACCCCGACATTCTGCAAAGCTTCCAGAACCGCTTCCAATATCTTCTGGTCGACGAATATCAGGACACCAACGTTTCGCAATATCTCTGGCTACGCCTGCTTGCCCAAACGCACAAGAATATCTGCGTGGTCGGCGACGAAGACCAGTCGATCTATGGCTGGCGCGGCGCGGAAATCGGTAACATCCTGCGTTTCGAGGAAGACTTCCCCGGAGCGAAGGTCGTTCGGCTTGAAGAAAACTACCGCTCGACGGGGCACATCCTCGGCGCGGCCTCGCACCTCATCGCCAACAACAAAATGCGGCTCGGCAAAACGCTGTGGACGTCCGCTGACATGGGCAACAAGGTGCAGATCCGCACGCTGTGGGACGGCGAGGAAGAAGCCCGCTGGGTCGCCGACGAGATAGAGAACCTGCAGCGCCGACATATTTCGCTGGGCGATGTGGCCATCATGGTGCGGGCGGGCTTCCAAACCCGCCAATTCGAAGAACGGTTCATCACGCTTGGCATCCCCTACCGCGTATTGGTCGGCGCGCGGTTCTATGAACGCGCTGAAATCCGCGACGCGATGGCCTATATGCGCTTGCTGATGTCCACCGACGACGATTTAGCGTTCGAGCGCATCATCAATTTACCCAAGCGCGGCATCGGCCCTTCGACGCTCCAGCAATTGCACGGTTACGCGAGGCCTCAGCAAATCTCGCTGTTTGAGGGCTGCGTGCGCCTGTGCGAAACGGACGAGTTAAAGCCGAAAGTGCGGGCCACGCTGCAAGGCTTTACGCAAAGTCTGGCGCGCTGGCGCGACTTGCTGAAAACGCTGCCGCATACCGAAGTCGCGCAAATCGTGTTGGACGAAAGCGGCTATACCGGCATGTGGCAGGCCGACAAATCGCCCGAAGCGCCGGGCCGCCTCGACAACCTGAAAGAACTCATCAGCGCCATGGGCGAGTTCGACACGCTGCCCGCGTTTTTGGAGCACGTGAGTTTGGTGCTGGAGACCACTTCCAACACCGTGGGCGATCAAGTGAGCTTGATGACGCTGCATGGCGCGAAAGGTCTGGAGTTCGATTACATTTTCCTGCCCGGCTGGGAAGAAGAGATTTTTCCAAGCCGCCTTTCGCTCAGCGAAAGCGGCGTGCGCGGGCTGGAGGAAGAGCGGCGGCTGGCCTATGTCGGCATCACGCGCGCCAAGCGGCAAGCGTTCATCAGCCACGTCGCAAACCGGCACTTGCACGGAAGCTGGGTCAACGCATTGCCCTCGCGCTTTATCGCCGAGTTGCCCGCCACGCATGTGGAGAAAATTTCCAACATTCGCGGCCAAAACACGGTGGCTTCGTCGGGGATCTGGGAGCATCGCGAACGCCGCCAGAAATCGCCGCCGCTGTGGGAACAACTTAAGGCTGGGCAACATAGAAGCACACATTCATCTGCGCCCTCCGGACTTCGCCGGACAATCCCGAAAATGATCGAAGGCAAGGCGCGCGACGTTTCGCTGGAACGCGTCGAAGGCGTGTTCGTTGCCGGCGACCGCGTGTTTCATGAAAAGTTCGGCAACGGCACCATCGTCGGCATCAACGGCGACAAACTCGACATCGCCTTCGACAAAGCCGGCATCAAAAAAGTCATGGCGGGGTTTGTGCGGACGGCAGGACAATAGCATCATCTCCCAAACGTCTTTCCGGACTCTTCCGCTGGGTTCCGGATAACGCTCTCTGCGTTCGCGTTTCCGGAAAGACGTTGTATATAACGCTTATTGCACACTCGTATTGGATTTGTTGAGTGCCTGTGGTTAGATGGCGCGTTTCGTTCATTACATACTCGATTAAACATGCGCCCTGCCCCCCAACTTTGGAAAGTCAGCGTCACGTGCAAGCCGGACCTCGCGCCCGCCATAGAAACGGCTTTTGAGGATGAGGCCATTTCCACCTCCGTCTTGTGCCCGCCCCGCAAGCCGACCGCAACGGTGGAGGCTTTGTTTGATCACGAGCCAGATAAGGCTTTGTTGCATGCGCGGGTTGCGCTCGTCGCAGCCTTGCTTAAAAAGCAAGCGCCCAAGGTTGTCCTCGAACCCGTCGGCAATCTGGATTGGCTAAAAAAGGTGGCGCAGGATTTTCCGCCTCTATCCATCGGGCGATGGACGGTATTCGGCGCGATGCACAAGAAAGCCGTGAACGGCCAGCGTTTTACGTTGCAGATCGACGCGACCAGCGCGTTTGGAACCGGCGAGCACCCAACGACGCGCGGGTGTTTGTTGATGTTGGGGCGCGTTCTTAAACGCGTTCAAGATAACACGCTGCGCCAAATGCTCGATATGGGTTGCGGCTCCGGCATTCTGGCGATGGCCTATGCCCAGGCGACGCGCGGAAAGGCCGTCGCCGTCGATCTCGATCCGGATTCCGTGGAAATCGCGCAGGGCAACGTAAAAGCCAATGGCCTCGGCTCCTTCGTGCAAATCGCGCAAAGCCGTGGGTACACAGCTTCGATAGTCAAAGACCATGCGCCTTACGACCTGATCATGGCCAACATTTTCGCGCGGCCTTTGTGCGAAATGGCCAAAGACCTGCGCCGCCATTTGCGCGACGGCGGCCTCGCCATTTTATCGGGCCTTTTGAACCAGCAGGCCAACGCCGTTTTGGCCGCCCACAGACAACAGGGCATGTTTCTTGTCGAGCGCATGACGCTGGGGGAGTGGAGCGTCTTGCTTCTTCGCAAGCCCCCGCGACGGTAAAACGTCCTTGTGCCACGCCATGAACGCCTGTGACATAGAGGCTTTCGTGTGTTAGTTTGATACCCACACCCTGCCTTTTACCTATGTCCATGAACCAAAACACCACCCCCGATTACGCCGCCCGCCTGAAAACCCTGCGCGACGAACTGAAAATTCAAAAGCTTGACGGATTTCTTGTGCCTATGGCCGACGAATTTCAATGCGAAATCGCCCCACCTTCGGCACAGCGCATCGCGTTTCTGACCGGATTCACCGGTTCTTCGGCGCTTGTGATCGCCATGCACGACAAAGCCGTTTTTTTCACGGACGGGCGTTACACGTTGCAGGCTTCCCATCAACTGCCCAAGGGGCTTTATACGCTGATCGACTTCGGCCAAACGTCGCCCGCCGACTGGCTGAAAGACAACACGCGGGCGCATCAGGTTATCGGTTTCGATCCTTGGCTCCATACCGAGGCCGCCATCGAACGCATCCGGAAGGCTCTGGCCAAGACCGGCGCGGAACTTAAAGACGTGCGCAAAAACCCTGTCGACATGATCTGGATGGGCAGGCCCACTCCGCCATGCGCCCTGATCTATGCGCACGACATCGCCTATGCGGGCAAAACGTCCGTCGAAAAGCGTAAGGCGTTAGCCGACGAGCTTAAGAAAGACGGCCTGAACGCGATGGTGATCACCGATCCGGCTTCGATCGCGTGGCTCTTGAACGTGCGGGGTGACGATCTGCCCTTCACGCCGGCCCCTTTGAGCTTTGCCATCTTGCGCAACGACGCCTCGGTTGAATGGTTCGTCGATCCCAAAAAAATCACAGCAGGACTCGACGATGTACTTGGAAGCGGCATCATCCGATTCCGGCCTGAGGAATTCGGCGCGGGCCTTGCTCGTCTGGGTGAGGCCAAAGCCCGCGTACGCGTCGATCCCCACGAAACCGCCCACTGGGTTTTCAAGACGTTAAGCACGGCAGGCGCCACGATCGAGCGAGGCGACAATCCGTGTGCTTTGCCGAAGGCCTGCAAAAACCCGACTGAAATCAACGGTATGCGCGCGGCCCACCGCCGCGACGGCGCCTCATTGTGTCGGCTTTTGGCCTGGCTGAACGCCGGGCACGCCCCGGGAACGCTTACGGAAATTGCGGTCGAACAAAAATTGCATGCCCTGCGCGCCGAAAACCAGTTTTATCGGGGGCCAAGCTTCGCCACCATCGCAGGGGCCGGAGCCAACGCCGCCATCGTTCATTACCGCGCCACCGAAGCCAGCAACGCCGTCATTCAGCCGGACATGCTTTTCCTGCTCGACAGCGGCGCCCATTATTTCGACGGCACGACCGACGTCACGCGTACCATAGCGATCGGGCAGCCTTTAAGAGAAATGCGCGACCGTTTTACGCGCGTGCTGAAGGGGCATATCGCCTTGGCCTCCATCATATTCCCCGAAGGCACGACGGGCGCCGAGTTGGACGTTCTGGCGCGCCAACATCTTTGGTCCATTGGGCTGGATTACAACCACGGCACCGGTCACGGCGTGGGCAGCTATCTGAGCGTGCACGAGGGCCCGCAAAACATATCGCGCCGAGGGAACGTTCCGCTTAAGGAAGGAATGGTCGTTTCCAACGAGCCAGGCTTTTACAAAGCGGGACATTATGGCATACGCATCGAAAACCTGCAGGCCGTGGTGGAGCGCATTGAACTCAGCAGCGTCGAACGCAAAATGTTCGGGTTCGAAACGTTGACCCTTGTCCCCATCGACAGGCGCTTGATCGATGCGGAAATGCTTACGAAGCCGGAACGCCTATGGCTCGATGACTACCATGCCCGCGTGCGGCAAGCGCTTCGCCCCCTCGCCGACGAAGCCACCGCCCGCTGGCTTATGGAAGCCACCGAGCCAATATAGAGCAGGTTCGTTTTATAGAACCGGACTTTTTACCTTTTATCTTTTGGACGCTTTGCCTTTCCGGCGATCGAGCATGAAACGATAGCCCTGAAAGCTCTCCT
>CAZYPX010000007.1:26719-35543 GCA_964649675.1 uncultured Rhodospirillaceae bacterium
GAAAACGCGCGACGCGTCCCACTGTCGTCACGCTCACGCCCGTGTGAGCATGAATCTCGCGGTACGACATCTTGCCTTCTTCCAGCAACCGCGCAACCCACCAACGATCCGCCAAATCGGCGATCTCCTTGGGCGTACACAGGTCGTACATGAAGCGACGAGCCTCGTCGCCATCACGCAACATGGATAAAGCTTCAAAAAGATCAGCCTCAGCCTTTAAGTTAACCTGTTTGAAGCGATTACGCCCCGTAAGAGCACGTTTTGCACCAACCATGAAACCTCCTGTTTTTATGTCGTTGTTATCGAAGCGCTGATAAAACAAAAAGCTAAAGCGGAAGACTTACGCGATTGTTAATGTCCTTTTTCAAACCAAGGGCACATTTTCCGATAATCATTTTTTGGGATATAAATTATAAATTTTTTTTTATCGCTGGATTATTTTAAATATATATTTATGTCATTTATTAGACGCATTGATAAACAAAAACATTTAATTGAAATAACAATGTTACATTATTACGACAACAACAAAAAATTGTTTTAATTGATTTTTTCCTTAAAATTCTAATTTCATAAATTCGTTTTTTTGACCAAGGTCATGAATGCTTTTTGACTAACATCAAAATGACTAGGCAGAAAAAAGAACAAAAATAGAACTTGCGCGAATCGGCAAATTCACGTAATGAGAACAAAAAAGAAACATCAAACAGATTCCCTTCTACCGTTCGCCTGCTTTTCAAGGAGCCCCACATGAGCCCAAGCCGTACTTCCAACCTTCATGTCGTTGAAAACAAGGAGTCCCGCGATCCAGAGCGGCAAAAAGCCTTGGACGCCGCCCTAAGCCAGATCGAAAGGGCTTTCGGCAAAGGTTCGATCATGAAGCTTGGCTCGCAGCAGGGGATAGCGGAAACCGATGTTATTTCGACAGGATCGCTTGGCCTTGATATCGCTTTGGGTATCGGGGGGCTTCCTCGGGGTCGGATCATCGAAATCTATGGACCGGAAAGCTCAGGCAAAACAACGCTCGCGCTCCACGCCATCGCGCAGGCCCAGAAAGCGGGCGGCACCTGCGCCTTTGTCGATGCCGAGCACGCCCTCGACCCCGCCTATGCGCGCAAACTGGGCGTCAACATCGACGAATTGCTGATTTCTCAGCCGGATGCAGGCGAACAAGCGCTTGAGATCGCCGATACGCTGGTGCGTTCGGCCGCGATCGACGTTTTGGTTGTGGACTCCGTTGCCGCTCTGGTTCCACGCGCTGAACTCGAAGGCGAAATGGGCGACAGCCATATGGGCCTACATGCCCGCTTGATGAGCCAGGCCCTGCGCAAGCTAACGGGCTCCATATCCAAATCAAAGTGCATGGTCATTTTCATCAACCAGATCCGCATGAAAATCGGCGTGATGTTCGGCAACCCCGAAACGACGACAGGGGGCAACGCCCTTAAGTTCTACGCCTCTGTACGCCTCGACATCCGGCGCATAGGCTCGATCAAGGATCGCGACACCGTGGTGGGCAACCAGACGCGCGTTAAGGTCGTGAAAAACAAAATGGCGCCTCCGTTCCGCGTTGTGGAATTCGACATCATGTATGGCGAAGGGGTTTCAAAGGTCGGAGAATTGATCGATCTAGGCACACAGGCCAGCGTGGTGGACAAATCCGGAGCCTGGTTCTCCTACGATGGCCAAAGAATCGGCCAAGGACGTGAAAATGCGAAACAATTCCTGCGCGACAACCCCGAAATCGCGGCCGCCATCGAAAACAAAGTGCGCGCGAACGCCGGCCTTGTCGCCGAAGCCATGATGGCTGGCCCGGAAAGCGCCGATACGGAGGACTAGGGTATCTTTTGGACGACTGGCCTCTCACTGAGCCCCCTTTAAAGGCGTGCGCGACACAGGGCCGCGTATCGCTAGGGGACATCCTTGTTTTTGCCACAATTCAGTAAAAATGAAATAAAAATCAATGGGTTAGACAACAGAAAAATGTGTTGTTTTAACCCTGATAGCCCCTTGCGAAACCTGATTCGAGGGGCCATAGTTATCCACAGAGGGGACACATTTTGATGTCGGCCCTCTGGATTTACGGACATGACGATAGAAATCTCGACGCTTGATAACGGCCTGCGCGTAGTGACCGATTCCATGCCTGATTCGGAAAGCATGGTTTTCGGCGTATGGGTCGGCGTGGGTACGCGGCATGAGCCATGGGCCGCCAACGGCGTCGCCCATCTGGCCGAGCATATGATGTTCAAAGGCACGCGGCGGCGCTCGGCCTATGGTATTTCTGCGGCCATCGAAAAAAACGGCGGCGCGATGAACGCCCACACCACGCGCGAGGAAACGGCCTATTACGCCCGCGTGATGCCCGAAGACGCCCCAAGGGCCGCCGACATCATCGCGGATATGCTTCAGCGCTCGATCTTCGATCCCAAAGAGCTGGATCGCGAACGTCAGGTCATCATTCAGGAAATCGGCCGCGACCAAGACACGCCCGAAGACCATGTTTACGAGCTTTTGCACGAAACGGCGTTTCCAAAGCAGAAAATCGGCCGTTCGATCCTCGGCTCGCCCGAAGTGATCGCCAAACTGCCCCGCCGCGAGCTTTTGAACTACGTCAAGCGCCATTACCACGCCGGCAACATGGTGGTCGTCGGCACCGGCAAAATCACGCATGACGAAATGCTTCAACTCGCCAAGCGGCATTATGGACGCCTGCACGCGGGCCGCACCTCCAAACACGAGGCCGCCCGCATCAAAAGCGGCGCGCGCGTCATAAAAAAGGAAACGGAACAGCTGCACATCATGATGGCCTTTCCGGGTCCTGGCCTTCACGCGCGCAACGTGCAAACGGCCTCCGTTCTTGCCATTATCCTCGGCGGCAGCGCCTCCTCGCGCCTGTTCCAGAAGGTGCGCGAGCAACGCGGCCTTGTCTACGCCATCAACGCAAGCCACATACCCTTTCAGGACGCGGGGCTGTTCACCATCTACGCGGGAACCGATCCCCAACGGGTTAAAGAACTGATCCCCGTGGTGTGCCGCGAACTGCGCGACGTAGCAGGCCATGTCGGCCCCGCCGAGCTGAAACGCGCAAAAGCCCAGGCGCGCGCCGATTTGCTTATGGGGCAGGAAAGCGTCATGCGCCGCGCGGAAATCCTCGGCTATCAGATGCTCACCCACGGCAAGCCGACACCCCTTCGCCAGACGCTCGACCGCATCATGGCCGTGACGGAAGACGATGTGCAGGCCATGGCCGCGCGCCTGCTCCGCCGCCGCCCGATCCTCACCGCGCTCGGCCCCACGGAGAACCTTGAGAGCTATCGCAAGATCGCCGAGAGGTTGAGGGGCTGACTCCCCATAGCAGGCGCATACGACCTGCACAAAAAGACCAAAGGTTTGATGAACGCTGGCCTTAGCCGAAGTTCGAGCCGAACGGGGCGGCGGGCCCGCCCTGAAGGCCAAGGTTGGCCGAATGCGGAGCCTGAAGCTGTTTCTTTCGCATTTCGAGCTGACGGGCAAGCATGGCGTCTATCCTGTCGCACACGGCGACGTGGGTTTTCTTGATTTCGCCATGATCACCATAGACGGCGTCATACGCGCCCATAGCTACGGCGACTTGCTGATTTTGTCTTTTGTTATTCCCTGTTCCAAACATGCCGTTCACGACCATAAAAAACCAACCATGACACGCCGTATATTATAATCCCCAAAAAACACTCGATCAACGGCGCACGCACCCGACGATCAATCGATATATCGGCCTTCGCTCTTCAAGCGAGCGATCAAAAGCTGCCGCGCCTGCTTCGTGTCGCCACCCAGGGCACCACTGTATTTCTTAACGCCTTCGGCGATGATGCGGTTTTGGTGGTACTTGCGCAACAACTTCTCGTTGGAATCGATCCTTTTGTTGCCGGACGGCGCAACATAGCTTAGGTCCGTATTCTTAAGCGCATCCAATTGCGGCGCGACATCCGCATAAGCCGTATCGGCAGCGTTTTCGTGCAAGGGTAACGGCGACGGCGGCAGAGGCGATTGCGCCACGCCTTTAATATCACCGGACGACGACCCGAACGATTGCCCACTAGATCCTGGAGAACCCGGCGGGGCGGAACCTGGCACAGGAATTACTCTGCCAGTGTAGCCTTTCTTGTCCTGCTCCATCTGGAATTTTGAAGGCTTGTACCCCTTTATAGCGCTAACTATTTCTTCACTTTTACCGCTTGCAGCTATAGCGTCCAACATTTTTTGGTTTTCTGCTTTTTTAACCGCTTCCGCCTTGCTTTTAGCAAAGTGCCCCCCCACACCCTCACCTACGGATTTCGACACTCCTGTAAAAGCATCCAAGGCCTTATGCCCGGCATACGTCGATGCGACCGAGGTTACCAGACCCGTCATCATGCCTCTGTCGCCCATCGGATGCCCCGTAAGGCCGCTTGCGTTCATCCAGTTCAGGCCATGTTCGCTGAAATAGCTTATGGTTTTAAAACAGGTGTTGGCGCACGTGTAGGCCGTAACGGCGTACATAACCGTAAAGATAATTTTGGATACCACGGCAAAATCGCCTTTCCAGGATCCGGATCCCGCCACGGCAATATTGAAAACCGCATTCAAAAAGAAAATAGCCACGTAGAATAACAGCAATCCCGCGATCAAACCAAAAATCATCATGGCGGGCTTTAGCAAAATGCTTAAGATATAAAAATAGCCTCTTTTGGCCATTTCGCCCGGCAACCCTTCTCCATGAGGCGTAAGATGGGCCAAAGCAAAAAGCGGCGCCGAAACGACAGCCTCAAAAACAATAAGAAGCCATGTTATAACATTAAAGAAAAACTTCAGAAATGGCACCAACGGCAAAAGAAAACCCAACATAACGCCGGAAACTATCAATGCGACGCCGATCGTGGCGACAAAGGCCAACAAAAGCCCGCTTACTTGTGACAGAACCCCCACTGCGGACGCACCAACGCCGGTAAGCAAGGGAGCAATCGACCCAATAAGAGCAGCCACCCCTGTTCCTATGCCTGCAACTCCCATGATATACAACCCGGTACCAAGAATGCCATAACCGAAGAAGGCCACCTCGGCCAAAGGATTACCGGTTTTCCCGAAATGTATAAACAACCTGCTGTTGTCTTTTGGCCAAATACCAAAGGTAACCCCTATCATATCAACGGACCATAAAACGCCCTTTGCCATGTTATTGCCGCTCGTCAGGTTCGCAGTGCCAGCCGCAGCGGTCGTTTCGGGTCCTGCATATCGCCCGCCTAACGATATTGGCTTTGAAAGAACATCCTTGTCAAAAAGGAACAAAGCCTGACGTACAGTCTCGTGCACATTGTTCAGGGTGTCGTTGCTTATTTTTTCCGATCCGAAAAATCCCGTCCAAAAATTTTTGACCGAGCCCAGAAAGTCCTGTGCGCCCATACTATCCAAATCCGGTGGTTTTGTTTCCGGCACAAATGATTCACCACCGCTGAAAACGACGCCCTGCGCCCGCGCTACATTGTTGAACCATGCGCCAGCTGCGGCCCACCCTTGCCTCCCCCAATCTTCTTTTATTTTTTGCAAATTGCCTGTTATATCCACCTGAGCTCTATCAGAAACCCCTTCAAACTGTTTAACATACTCTACGGCCAATGCGGATATCGCTTGCCTAGCCGCTGCATCATGATCTTTTGTATATCCCTCGCCTCCATAAGCTGTGTACTTATATTTTATAAAATCCGCCGAATCTCCTGCCTTGTTATAAGTGTTATCTATTCCTCTTTGATGTGCTTTGTATAACTCTTCGGAATAGGCGAGAGCCTGTGCGGACACATCATATCCCTGATTTGGTCCACTTCCAGCGGTTGGTGAAGGCAAAACCTTAAATGAACCGCATGAAACACTCTTGTCTAGGTTTGAATAAAAATATTCTTTACATTGCGGAACATAATCGCAGTCTAATCCGCTAAATTCACCCCCACCCTTACAAGGCTCGCAGGCTACTGTCTGTGCAAATTTTCTAACCAAATAATCATCACTAACAGGAATTCCTCGCATCATCTCTGTCAGAACATTATTATACGCTAGCATACATGCTTCCATTTTCACGATATTAGTCACGGCAGCAATAATTTGAGAAGAAGGTGCAGGCGTAGGAACCAGTGCATAATTAGTTTTCACCAAACCGTCCAGAAACATGTCCCAGACATTATTGGCCAGGCCCGTACCCCATTTCGCCATTTGAATGACGATATATTGCCCTGAATTCAAGCCAAGGCTCACGCCGCCACTATCGCCGCCTGTGCCGGAACCAACCGGAACCAGCAAGCCGATGGCGACGACCAGACGTATGGGCGCCCATATCTGGCTTCCGCGGCCCATGACTTTGCCCGTGTGGGCCGTTTCCGCGACCATGAATGTCAGATGATACAACAAAATGACGCCGGCAATCACAAGAACGCCCGTACTGTAATAGGCAAACGCTAATTGCAAAGCCTGCTGCACGGCATTCACACTCGGTACAGGGGGCATGGCGACAGTACAGCCAGAACCTGCGTTAATATCTTTTCCAAGAAAAAGATAATCGAGCCACCTTAAGACAAGATCGCACCCCTTGTTCGCCTCAGCGACGCTGAACATGCCTTGGGCTTGGGCGCTGCCGATAAACAGCGACATCGCGATCATAAAAAAAGCCATAACCGAAAAGGCAAGCGCGCCCACAAAGGCACAAAACATCACCGCCTTGGGCAAATCTTCTTTGGTGAAGGAAAAGCTGTTCCAGCCCATGTTGATTATGTACATGAGCGTGAGGCGCGCGCGCGGATCGTCTGGCGGCAACGCGCCGGTAAGCGCAGGGTGGTTTTTGGGAAACAAGCCGCTCGACGCGAAGATCACCGCAATCATGCGCAAGAACATCGCGAAGTTTTGTCTGATGGGGCGGATATCGCTGCCGAAATCGGGGTTGAACAAAAAGCCCAACAACGAACGTTTTTTGGGTTCTCCGCTTTCGTTGTTATTCCGCGAAAACAGCATAAAAATATTTCCTTCTGCTCTTCCGTTTCGGCACCTTTTCCCGTCTCGGCATCTTGCGCAGGAAATGGTTGATAAAATGCTTCCAACTATCGCTTTTTCCGGCAAGGGCTGAAAACCCGAATCCGGTCAATAACCGCGCTATAACATAAACGCATCAAACACTTCCTCACCCCATAAGTCAATTCTTACAGCAAGTGGTTAACGGCTTATGAATTATCTCGCTTCGGCAGCGGCGCCTCCGAAAGAAAGAACGGTATACCTGCCGCACTGGTGAGGATAATTATCCACAAGCACGGGCAGGATTCCGCAACTCCCGCAGGCATTAAGAAAAACGAAAGGCTTTATGGTTAACGCCGTATTGAGAATCCGCGCACCGGCTTACTGGACGCCTAAAACCTGATAGAAGTAATAGCCGATTGGAACCGTGGTCGCGTTCTCGTTATAGACGCAACCAACCAGTTTCTGCACAAGCCCTGCAGGCCAGGCGTTCGCGCCCGTCACATCGAGCGGAGCGCCGGACGTTCCAGCGGGAGTCAGGGCCACGTTGGCCGTCGCAGCATCAGCCGTACCACCAGCCGTACCCGTTACGGGAATTCCGTTGGCCTTGTTGTTCACCTCGTCGCAAACCCCTGCCACAATAGGAAGAAAAGCCACCAACGAGCCTGCCGTGGTGCCGATGCCCGGCAACACGATAAACCAGTAACGCCATGTGTCCGTTGTCGGCGCAGCGGCCATGGTCGTGGACGGCGGGGCGATGCCGCCGCCGATAGGCGCAAAAAGGTGCGTCGTGGCCGTACGGTCGGCCGTGTTCGTGCTGATGCCATCGAGCCCCGTCGAACCGTCACCCAAAATACGCTCGACGCCCATGCGCAAATTCTGCCCGATCTCAATCAGGGCGGATGCTCGCGTCCTGTTGCCCTCGTTGGTGGTGCTGGACGTAAAGGAACCGCTGCCCGCCGCAATGGCCGCAGCCAAAATGCCCAATACAGCGATTATGAAAAGGATCGGCCCAATCGCGATACCGGCATCGCTTGAAAAACGAGCCTTTGTTTCGCCTGGATTAAATTGGTTCATCACTGTCTCCTGTGGCTTTCCGGCCCTGAGGGAATGTCGTCGCATTTTCAGTCCACCCCGTTCACTCCACATTTACCGCAAGGAAAGACCTAAAAAGTTATTCTATGAGGGCTTGGTTAAGTAAAACTTACCCAAACGGCACTGCAAGCCCCCCCTCTTAACGGATTGATTCCCAAAGGATGAAGCCGCATCCCACAGCAAAAGTCAACAAGCGAACGCCTACCCCCTTCCCTTGATCTCATTTTACTGGCTCAGGTGTAGTAAAAGTAACCTTTTCAGCGCCCAAAACCGCACGCATGGGCGTGTTTCTATCGCATCGGGCGCCAACGCAAAATTCCTTGATCGTCCAACGGAATTGTGGGGTCATCGTGTCTATGTAACTTAGAACCGTGAGCCAGAGCCGAAAGTTATCAACATCGTTTGCCGTTACCGTCACGGTGCGGTCACGCGCGGCGACAATCGTGATTTCAGGAAAGCGTTTCTGAAGCCTGTCCACGATGGGCTGGATTTCCGCCGATTCAAGGGTTGTGCTTGCGACCTTAGGCAGTCCGGGTTCCGTCGATGCAGCCACCAAGGCCTCTTGCTTGGCTTTTGTGGACACGCTTACGGCGTATAGAGCAAAAGCCATCACCGTAATCGCGCCGGCCCAGCATGACATAACGACGACCATAGTCGCGCGATCAAAAGCCTGAAGGGCTTTTTCCATGATTTTCGCCGTGAAGGCCTTGCCGATGGC